>NZ_CM183445.1:1565000-1942500 GCF_059511785.1 Agrobacterium sp. LEGMi-208b | reverse complement strand
AACTGGAGAGCCCGTGCGCATTCTTGATGAAGCCGTCATTCCCGAACTGCCGAATTATTACCGCGGCAAGGTACGGGAAAATTACGACCTGCCCGACGGCAACCGCATCATCATATCCACCGATCGCCTGAGCGCCTTCGACCGTATCCTCACCTGCATCCCCTATAAGGGACAGGTATTGACCCAGACGGCGCGCTACTGGTTCGAACAGACAAAGGATATCTGCCCCAACCATGTGGTCAGCTATCCCGACCCGAATGTCGTCATAGGCAAGAGGCTGGATATATTGCCGGTCGAAGTGGTGGTTCGCGGTTACCTGGCCGGCACCACCGGCACATCGATCCTGACCCTTTACAAGAAGGGCGAGCGACAGATGTACGGCATGAGCCTGCCCGACGGAATGAAAGACAACCAGATTCTGCCCGAACCAGTGATCACACCGACAAGCAAGGCCTTCGATGGCGGCCATGACGAGCCACTGACACCGGCGGAGATCGTGGAGAAAAAACTCCTGACGCAGGAGCAGTGGGACACGCTGTCCCATTATGCGCTGGCGCTGTTCAAGCGCGGACAGGAAATTGCCGCAAAGCAGGGCCTCATTCTCGTCGACACGAAATATGAATTCGGGACGGATGAAAACGGTACGATCATCCTGGCAGACGAAATCCACACACCGGACAGCAGCCGTTACTGGATGGCCGACAGCTACGAGGAAAGCTTTCGCAACGGAACACGGCCGGCGAGCTTCGACAAGGATTTTGTGAGAGCCTGGGTTGCCGAACGCTGCGATCCCTATAAGGACGACGTTCCCGAAATTCCTGAGGATCTCGTCCTGCAGACCTCGAAGGTCTATATTGATGCTTACCAGCGCATCACCGGACAGAGCTTCGTTCCCGACGATAGCGGCGAGACGCCGCTTGCAAGAATACGCCGGAATCTGGAGCCGTTCTTCCCCGGAGTCTGACCGTGAGCAAAATGATTGAACAGGCGAGAAAGGGCGACAGGAAAAATGACCGTCCTGTCAGGCGCCGGCCTCGCCGTTCCGCCGAGGAAACCCGGCGGGACATTCTCGCCAAGGCCGAGGAGCTTTTCCGGGAGCGGGGTTTCAATGCGGTGGCGATTGCTGATATCGCCGCAGCACTTGGCATGTCGCCCGCCAATGTCTTCAAGAATTTCAGCTCCAAGAACGCGCTCGTCGACGCCATAGCCTTCGAGCAGATTTCCGTATTCGAGAGGAACATCCAGCCGCTGGACAAAGGCGAACCGCCGCTTTCGAGACTGCGCCATCTCGCCCGCACCCTAATGGAGCTGCATCATCGGGATCTCAACGACAATCCCTATATTTTCGAAATGATCCTGATGACGGCCAAGCAGGACATGAAGTGCGGCGACTATTATAAAGCCGTCATTGCCAACCTGCTGGCCGACATTATCCGCGACGGTATCGATGCGCGAATCTACGCGCCGGCCGACATTCCTCCTCTGGCGGAAACCGTGCTCCACGCGCTGACAAGTGTTATTCATCCCGTCCTCATTGCCCGGGAAGATATCGGCAATTTAGCAACACGTTGCGATCAACTCGTCGATTTAATCGACGCGGGATTGCGCAATCCGCTTGCTAAGTGACGATTCCCAATTTACGTCACCTTCTCGCAATTGCTTGCGAAGCGCAAAAGCCTGCGCTTCTATGCGCTTGGCGGTCCGGACAGAATGAGCGAATCGGGTCCCTTCCAAGGCCTTCGCCTGTCGTGTCTGTCTCCGGACGCGCATCCGCCGAGCGACATTGCGCTTATAGTTGAATGCGATCGATACGCAGGGAAGAACAATGAGCCGACGTATTTTACCCCTATTCGCTTCTCTGTGCATGAC
Organism: Agrobacterium sp. LEGMi-208b; assembly: GCF_059511785.1. NCBI lineage: Bacteria > Pseudomonadati > Pseudomonadota > Alphaproteobacteria > Hyphomicrobiales > Rhizobiaceae > Agrobacterium > Agrobacterium sp. LEGMi-208b. The sequence goes on along the minus strand of NZ_CM183445.1, from coordinate 1,940,631 downwards.
CGCAATTCTGGCGGGCTGCAGCGATGGCGGCGAAAGCAGCCAGACCGCCCAGACCGCCGAGCGTCCGCCGTCGCCAGTCAGCATCATCCTGATGAAAACCAGCGAATACCCCCTGACCACTGTTCTTCCCGGCCGCGCCAGTGCGTTCCAGACGGCGGAAATCCGTCCGCGCGTCACCGGCATCATCCGCGAAATTCCCTTCAAGGAAGGCAGCGAGGTCAAGCAGGGCGATATTCTCTACCAGATCGAGGACAATACCTATCTGGCGGAAGTGGCCCAGGCCAAGGCAAACGTGGCGAAGGCCGAAGCAAGCATTCCGAGCGCCCAGGCGAACCTTGCCCGCTACGAGCGGCTGGTCAACAGCGGCGCGACCCAGATCGAATATGAAAACGCCAAGGTAACGCTGCTCCAGGCCGAAGCTGATGTGGCCCAGACCAAGGCCGCTCTGGAAACGGCTGAGATCAACCTCGATCTCACCAAGGTCCGCGCTCCCTTCGACGGCATCACCAGCGCCACCGCTTACAGCATCGGCAACGTGGTGACGGCGAACCAGACGACGGCTCTCACCACCCTGCGCCGTATCGACCCGATCTATATCGATCTGATGGAATCCAGCATCAATCTTCTGCGTCTGAAAAAGGCGATCTCGTCCGGCCAGCTCGGCGGCGATACGAAGGAGACGGGTATTCATCTGACGCTGGAAGACGGCACGGAATACAAGCATGACGGCAAGATCGACATGTCGGACATGGCGGTGAGCGAAACCACCGGCACCTTCTCCATCCGCGCTCTCTTCGAAAACCCCGATGATCTTCTGCTTCCCGGCACCTATGTCCGCGCCACGCTGACCATCGGCAAGGAAAAAGGCTTCCGCATTCCGCAGCGCGCCGCAAGCCGCAACGCCAACGGCGAACTGACCGCAAAATTCGTGACGGCGGAAAACAAGGTGGAAACCCGCACCTTCCCGTCCAGCCAGCAATCAGGCAACGCCTGGCTGGTGACGGAGAACGTCAAGGATGGCGACAAGCTCATCGTTGACGGCTTCCAGTGGATTGCCGACGGCGCGACGGTTGCGCCCGTTGAAGTGACCATCGACGATCGCGGTATCGTCGTTCTGCCGCAGCAAGCTCCGCCTGCCGCCGCCCCCTCGAAATAAGCATGAGCACGAAACCCTCGGTCGAAGCTCGTAAAAGGTAAGGCAGGACTGCCATGGCCCATTTCTTTATCCGGCGCCCCGTTTTTGCATGGGTTATCGCCATCGTCATCATGCTGGGCGGCGCATTGGCGATCGCGACGCTCTCCATCTCGCAATATCCCGATATTGCGCCGACGACGGTGCGTGTCAGCGCAACCTATAACGGCGCCAGCGCCGAAACCGTGGAAAAATCGGTGACGACCATCATCGAGGACGGCATGACCGGCCTCGACGACCTCACCTATATGACCTCGTCCTCTTCGACGGGCAGCGCCGAAGTAACGCTGACCTTCGGCAACAGCATTTTGCCTGATATCGCGCAGGTTCAGGTGCAGAACAAGCTGCAGCTCGTCCAGTCGCAATTGCCCGATACCGTGCAGCAGCAGGGTATTCAGGTCAGCCGCTCCACATCGAGCATCCTGATGGTTGGCGCGCTGATCTCGACCGACGGCAAGCGCAATTCGGCCGATCTCGGCGATGTGTTCTCCTCGCGCGTCGAAGACCAGATCAAGCGCCTCGAAGGCGTGGGCAGCATCAATGTCTTCGGTTCCGAATATGCGATGCGCATCTGGCTGGATCCGTTCAAGCTCAACAAATACCAGCTGACCACGGCTGACGTGACCAGCGCCATCGAAAGCCAGAACACCCAGGTTTCTGTCGGCTCGCTCGGTGCGGTGCCCGCCATCAAGGGCCAGCAGCTCAACGTGACGGTGACGGCGCAGAGCCAGCTCACCACGGTCGCCGATTTCGAGAAGGTCATCCTGAAAGTCGAAAAGGATGGCGCGACCGTTCGCCTGAGCGACGTGGCACGCATCGAAATCGGCCAGGAAACCTATGGTGGCGATTCCCGCTCCAACGGTCGTCCTTCGGCTGGTTTCGCGGTCAACCTCGCCACCGGCGCCAACGCGCTCGACACGGCGGCACGCGTGAAATCGGCACTTTCCGCCGTCGAGGGCTCGCTGCCGGAAGGCGTCGCGATTGAATACCCCTACGACACCACGCCCTTCGTGAAGCTGTCGATCGAGAAAGTGGTGCATACGCTGATCGAGGCGATCATCCTCGTCTTCGTCGTGCTCCTGGTGTTCCTGCAGAATCTCAGAGCCACCTTCATTCCCATGATCGCGGTTCCCGTCGTGCTTCTCGGCACCTTCGGCATCCTTGCGCTGACGGGATATTCGATCAACACTCTCACCATGTTCGCCATGGTTCTGGCCATCGGCCTCCTCGTCGACGACGCCATCGTGGTTGTTGAAAACGTCGAACGAATCATGTCGGAAGAGGGTCTGTCACCGGTCGAGGCGACCGAAAAATCGATGGGCGAGATCACCGGTGCGATCATCGGCATCGCGCTCGTTCTCACCGCCGTGTTCATTCCGATGGCCTTCTTCGGTGGATCGACGGGCATCATCTACCGCCAGTTCTCGATCACCATCGTTTCGGCCATGCTGCTTTCGGCAGTGGTCGCCATCGTTCTGACGCCGGCGCTCTGCGCCACGATGCTGAAGCCGATCGACCATCACAAGAAGCAGCGCGGACCGGGCGCATGGTTCAACCGCGGCTTCGGCAAGACGACGGACGGTTACGTTTCCTCCATCGGTTATCTGCTGAAACGGCCGCTGCGCGTGATGATCCTCTTCGCGATCGTCATCGGCGGCTGCGCCTGGTTCTTCAGCAAGCTGCCCAGCTCGTTCCTGCCACAGGAAGACCAGGGCGTGCTGCTGACGATCATCCAGACGCCGACCGGTTCGAATATCGAGCGAACCAACGAGGTGGTGAAGCAGGTCGAAAACTACTTCCGTGAAAAGGAAGCCGCCAATGTCGAATCGGTTTTCGGCGTTCTCGGCTTCAGCTTCAGCGGTTCGGGCCAGAACAACGCCATCGTCTTCACCAAGCTCAAGGATTTCGCCGAGAGAACTGCCCCCGACCAACACGCCGGCGCCATCGTGCAGCGTGCGATGGGCACCTTCTTCGGTTTCCGCGATGCGCAGGTGTTCCCGCTTCTGCCGCCAGCCATTCAGGGCATGGGCACATCGAGCGGTTTCTCGATGTATCTTGTCGATAGCGGCCGCAACGGCACCGATGCTCTGACCGCCACATCCAAGGAGTTGATCGCGCTTGCCACCGGCAATCCGAAGATCAGTTCGCTTCGAAGCGACAGCCAGGACAACGAAACGCAGATGAAGATCATTCTCGATCAGGAAAAAATGGGAGCCATGGGGGTCGATCTCTCCTCCGTGAACCTCATGCTGTCGACGATCTTTGCCGGCCGGGATGTCAACGACTTCACGCTGAATGGCGAGCTCAAGCCCGTCTATGTTCAGGGCGATGCGCCCTACCGTATGCAGCCGGACGACCTCAAGTTCTGGTATGCCCGCAATACCAGCGGCGAAATGGTGCCGTTCTCTTCCTTCAGCGAAGTGAAGTGGATCAATGCCCCGCCGTCTCTCGCCCGCTTCAACGGCACGGGCGCGATCTCGCTCGAAGGCACCGCCGGCGCAGGCGTTGCATCCGGTGATGCGATGGACGAGATGGAACGGCTGACGGCAAGCCTGCCGGGCGGTTACACGGTGGCGTGGCAGGGCATTTCCTATCAGGAACGGCTTTCCGGCTCGCAGGCGCCGATGCTCTATGCCCTCTCGGTGCTGATCGTCTTCCTTTGCCTTGCCGCCCTTTATGAAAGCTGGTCGATCCCCTTCTCGGTCATCATGGCCGTGCCGGTGGGCGTCCTCGGCGCATTGACCGCGGCGCATTTCTTCGGTCAGTCGAACGACGTCTACTTCAAGGTGGGCCTTCTGACGACCATCGGCCTTGCGGCGAAGAACGCGATCCTGATCGTCGAATTCGCCAAGGAAAGGCAGGAGCATGGACTGAGCCTGATGGAAGCGACGCTGGAGGCGGCGAAGCTGCGCCTGCGTCCGATCATCATGACATCGCTCGCCTTCATCCTGGGTGTCGTGCCTCTCGCAATTGCAACCGGAGCGGGTTCTGCAGCGCAAAATGCAATCGGCATCGGGGTTCTGGGTGGTATGCTTTCTGCAACACTCCTCGGAATTTTCTTCGTTCCGTCCTTTTTCGTCATCATTCGTCGCCTTTCAAGGCGTTAACAAAACAAAAATGGGCTGTGCCAACCGTTAATACGCTGCTAGAAATGTTGCCGATTTGGCAAATGCACGTTTCTACGGCATATCGACCGCGCAGCCCGTTTGTCAGCAAGCCGCGCTCGGTAAGCCAACCAGAGAATTGGGAAAATTACATGCTGTCTATTCGCGCCACTCTGCCCCTGACAATGCTGCTGCTCTCAGGCTGTGTTGTCGGACCCGACCACAAGACGCCGGAAATCCAATTGCCGGGAAAGTTTGCGGAAGCCGGAAAAACCAGTAATGGCGACATCAGCAGCGTTGCGTGGTGGACGGCCTTTAACGATGGCCGCCTCAATGGCTACGTTTCCACCGGCCTGGCGCAGAACCTCACCGTGATGCAGGCGATCGAGCGCATCAATCAGGCGCAGGCCCAGGTGATCGTGGACGGCGCTGGCGGCCTGCCAAGCCTGACGGGCAGCGGCAGCCACACGACCAGCCAAACCAAGGGCAGCTACCGTGACGTTCCCGTCACCAACGTATCCTCCGGCGGCCTCAGCGTTTCCTGGTTCCTCGACCTCTTCGGTCGCTATCGCCGGGCAACCGAAAGCGCCAATGCATCGCTCGATGCGGCTTACTCCACGGTCGACGTCCAGCGCCTGACGCTGATTTCGTCCGTCGCCGCCGCCTATATCGACGTGCGCTATTATCAGGAACGTCTGGCGATTGCCCGCCAGAACCTGAGCTCCCGCCGCGAAACGCTTGACCTGACCAAGCTGCAGCTCGAAGCGGGCGCTGCTTCGCGCCTCGATGTCGTCCAGTCCGAAGGTCTGGTCAATTCGACCCTGTCGCAGATCCCTGGCCTCGAAACCAGCTTCCGCAAGGCTGCGCATCGCATCGCAACCCTGCTCGGCATGCCGGCTTCATCGCTCATTACCGAGTTGCAGAAGGGCGCACGCCAGCCTGTTGCGCGCGCAATTCCCCGCGCCGGCATACCGGCCGACCTGATCCGCAACCGTCCGGACATCCGCGTCGCCGAGCGTAATCTCGCCGCTGCGGTCGCCACGATCGGTGTAACCGAGGCTCAACTGTATCCGAGCATCGAGCTTGGTGGCGCGATCACCCCGAGCTACAATTTCGTGAGCGGCGGCAGCAGGGGAACGGCCAATAGCTGGTCCTTCGGCCCGAGCCTCACTCTTCCGATCCTCGACGGTGGCCGACTCCGCGCCAATGTCGACATCGCCAACTCACAGGCACGCGAGCAATATCTCGTCTGGAAGGCGACCGTTCTCAATGCGGTGGAAGAAGTCGAGAACGCACTGGCCGCCATCAATCGCGACCAGCGTACCGTCGACGCATTGAGAAAGACCGTCGCCTCCTACCAGGAAGCACTGCAGCTCTCCACCGCCAGCTATCGTGATGGCGCATCGTCTCTGCTCGATGTTCTGGATGCTCAGCGCTCGGTCTCGGATGCGCAGGCAAACCTTGCCACGGCGATCCAAACGACCGCGCAGGACTTTGTGTCGCTGAACGTGGCGCTCGGCGGCGGCTATGCCGTTGGCCAGCCCACCCCGAAGAAGTCTGCCGGCCCGACCGTGGCTGCGGCAAAGGGCATGTAAGAACGGCCCACAAGGCAATTAAAAAAGCCCGCGTCTCGACGCGGGCTTTTTGCTGTTCAGGATACAAAAAGCACCGGTCACACGGTGCTTTTTTCGAGCCGGCAATCAGGCTCAGTTCTTGGCGCGCTCGACGTAGGAATTGTCTTCCGTCGCAATAACCACGCGGATGCCGGCATCGATATGCGGCGGCACCATGGTGCGGATGCCGTTGGAAAGAATAGCCGGCTTGTAGGACGAAGATGCCGTCTGGCCCTTGACGACCGGTTCGGTTTCCGTGATTTCCAGCGTGACGTGGCGCGGCAGTTCGACAGCCAGCGGATTGCCTTCATGGATGGAAAGAATGCAGGTCATGCCTTCCTGCAGATAGGCCTTCTGATCGCCCATCGTCTCAGTGTCGACCACGACCTGATCGTAGTTCTCGGGGTTCATGAAGTGGAAGCCTTCGCCATCTTCATAAAGGAACTGGAAGTTCAGGTCTTCGACGAAAGCGCGCTCGACCTGCTCGGTGGTGCGCCAGCGCTCGGAGACCTTCACGCCATCAACGATGCGGCGCATGTCCACCTGCGTGACCGGCGTGCCCTTGCCGGGGTGAAAGTTCTGCGCGGTAAGAACGACGTAAAGCTTGCCGTCCACGTCGAGAACATTGCCCTTGCGGACGGATGAGGCGATAACCTTGACCATATGACTTCCTTGTAACTCGATGAAATGCGTCGTAAAGGACTGCGCGGCAGCACCGGCCCCGGCAGACGTTTTGTCTTTTTTCTGGGGCGCAACTACCTTAAATCCGCACGAATTGCCAGCCTTCTACAGCAATTCGCGGAAGAGTGCCTAGCGGTTTTCCGCCCGGAATAGCTTTAAATGACGCGGTAAGGCGTTTTGCGGGCCGTTTATCCGCAATTGAGCGCCGCAGAGAAGACGGAAAAGAACAGAGAATGCGCGCAAGCAACGAGACAATGTCGCCATGGTGGACGCCCGACGTCCATGCCGACCGCCGCGCGTTCCTCATTGGTCGCAATGCGATCCAGTCGTCTTTTCGCGGCCACTTTGCCAACGCCGATTTTCTTGAAGTCGACACCGCGACATTACAGATTTCCCCCGGCAACGAGGCGCATCTGCATGCTTTCGCCACACAGGGCCTGACGCCGGCTGGCGACGCCGTGCCGCTTTATCTCCATACCTCGCCTGAATTCGCCTGCAAGAAGCTGCTCGCTGCCGGTGAAAAACGCATCACCTGTTTTGCCCATGTTTACAGAAACCGGGAACGAGGCCCCCTGCACCATCCGGAATTTACCATGCTGGAATGGTATCGGGCCGGTGAAACCTATGAGAGCCTGATGAAGGACAGCGCCAACCTTCTGGCGCTGGCAGCCGAAACCACAAAGACGAAAAATTTCACCTATCGCGGCCGCAGCGTCGATCCTTTCCTCGAACCGGAGCGGGTAAGCGTCGCCGAAGCCTTCGAGCGCTATGCGGGCATAGACCTGCTGGCCACCATCAGCCGAAACGGCGAAACCGACGCCCGCCATCTTGCGGCGAACCTCACCAATGCCGGCATTCGCGTGGCCGATGACGATACCTGGGCGGATATGTTCAGCCGCGTCATCGTGGAGCGGGTGGAGCCGGAACTGGGTTTCGGCAGGGCAACAATTCTCGATGAATATCCGACCTGTGAAGCGGCCCTCGCCCGCAAATCCCCCGGGGATGCGCGGGTGGCGGAGCGTTTCGAGCTCTATGCCTGCGGCGTTGAACTTGCCAATGCCTTCGGGGAACTGACCGACGCCGCCGAGCAGAGGCGTCGTTTCGAAATGGAAATGGCCGAGAAGCAGCGTGTTTACGGCGAGACCTATCCGCTGGACGAGGATTTTCTGGCCGCATTGGCAATCATGCCGCCGGCAAGCGGCATAGCACTCGGTTTCGACCGGCTGGTGATGCTGGCGACCGGCGCGCCCCGTATCGATCTCGTCATGTGGGCTCCAGTGCCGGAATATGGACGATGACAAGGCTTGAGACCATCAAGACACCTGAAGCACTTGTCGAAGCTGGATTGATCGAGGCCGACACGCTCGACGGTCTGCGCGCGGTCACGGAGCGTTATGCGCTCGCCATCACGCCATCGATTGCCGGGCTGATCGACAGCCACGACCCGCAGGATCCCATTGCCCGGCAATTCGTACCGGATCCAGCCGAGCTTGTTCACCTTCCCGAAGAACGGGACGATCCCATCGGCGACGACGCGCACAGCCCCGTCCATGGCATCGTCCACCGTTATCCCGACCGGGTGCTTTTGAAGGCAGTGCATGTCTGCCCCGTCTATTGTCGCTTCTGTTTCCGCCGCGAAATGGTCGGACCGCAGGGCAACGGCATGATGAGCCCGGAGGAGCTGGATGCCGCATTCGGCTACATAAAGGCCAATCCTGCCATATGGGAGGTCATCCTGACCGGTGGCGATCCGCTGGTGCTTTCCCCCAGGCGCCTGTCCGACCTGATGACGCGCCTGAAAGACATATCGCATGTGAAGATCGTCCGCTTCCATACCCGCGTGCCGGTGGTCGATCCCGACCGTATCGACGCGGCGCTGATCGATGCGCTGAAGGCCAGCGGTAAAACCACCTATGTGGCCCTGCACGCGAATCATTCCCGGGAGCTCAGCGAAGCCGCAAGGCAGGCTTCGGCGCGCCTGATCGATGCCGGCATAGCCATGGTCAGCCAGACGGTACTCTTGAAGGGCGTCAATGACGACCCGTCTGTTCTTGCCGCGTTGATGCGCGCCTTTGTCGAGACCCGTATCAAGCCCTATTACCTGCATCATCCCGATCTTGCGCCGGGCACCAGCCATTTCCGGCTGACGATAGAAGACGGCCAGCGAATCGTTTCCGCTTTGCGGGGGCATGTCTCCGGCCTTTGCCAGCCGACCTATGTTCTCGACATCCCGGGCGGCCACGGCAAAGCGGCAATTGGCAGAAATGCGGCCGAAAAGACCCGCGATGGCTGCTATTCCGTTTCTGATTTCAACGGAAACGATCATATTTACCCACCGCCCACCACCGGCGACGATTAAAAAATACATAAAAAGCCCACTACGCCGGGCTTTTCGAGACGGCCGCGGACGAAAACAAAAATTTCACATTTCCGCCCCTCTCCTGTCATCATAAAGAAAAATATTCTACCTATAATAATCAGCATTGATTTTAGTGCTGGTCTGGATTATCAGTGTGGAACTGGAGAACGAGTCTCCTGATTCCGGGCCAACACCAATACAGGGAGTGTGTCATGTCAAAACATATCAGCATCAACGCAATCCTTGGTCTTGAGTCCTGGAACGCTGGATTTAAATCCACGTGTTCCCGCTGCTGTCGAATGTGACTTAACGGTCTCAATTTCCTGAAAATCAGTTCGACAACATGCTGTGTGAAGTAGCCACAGCGGGAGTATATCTATGCAGAAGCAAGTTATTGAATTCGCTGGCGAGCCCGTCGGCATCGTCATCCCGGATAATGACCGGTTGAAGTTCATCGCGGTGAAGTTCCACGTTCACGACCTGGACGAACAAAAGTTCGACAGCGCCGACGACGTGCGGATTGCGATCCGCGATCTCGTGCGCAACCGGAATCTGGCTGCGGTCGCCTGATGCGGGAAAATTTTCGCCCGCTCATGGAACCGTCAAAATCAGAGCGCGCCCAATATCGGACCCCGAACAGCGGCCCGATGGCGCGCTTTTTTCTCGGTGGACAAACCATCTACCCGCCTGGCACCAGCCATTCAGGGTGTATCAAAAGCTATGATGCACTAAGCTAAAAAAGCGCCTGAAAATCAGGATTAGAGCCGAACGCCACGTACGCGGTCTTCCTGACGCACCCAAACCTTCCCTCATTCCTGTGCTCGTCACAGGAATCTAGCCAGACCAAGTCCTTGGGCTGAAAGGCCTCTCCCTCCGCGCAGACGCACGTCGACTGGATTCCTGTGACAAGCACGGGAATGAGGGCCAAGCGCGTAATCGAAGGTTCGAATTGCGGGTCAGAATGCAGTAAAGGTCAGCGTCGTCAGCGAGCGCACGATTCCCGGAATATTGACGATGTTCTGGTTGATGAACTTGCCGATATCTTCTTCCTGCGGCAGGTAGATTTTCAACAGCAGATCATATTCACCGCTGGTGGAATAAAGCTCGGAAACCAGTTCCGTTTTATAGATGGCGTCGGCGACATCATAGGTCTTGCCGGGCTCACATTGAAGCTGAACAAAAATGGGCTTCACGGACATCTCCCGTATTGGAACTTTCGGTGCATGGCTGCTCGTGCCAAGCGTCATGGCGCACTATTGGCTGAGCTGCGTCCGTCTTGCAAGACCGGTCACCGGTTTACGCCGAAAACTCCTCCGCCCTGCCGTTCGCCCCCATTGCAGCCTCGGAAACGATCCACCGGCGGAAACTCTCCAGCGGTGCATAACCGGCGCGATCCGGCATGCAGGCGAGATAATAGGCTTCCTCGCTCTCCACTTCCCCCGCAACGGCCGCAACCAGACGGCCGCTTCGCAACTCCTCCTCGATCATGAAAGAAGGAATGAGCGACGCCCCAACCCCTGCGCTCGCCGCCTCGGCAATCGTCGTGAACTGATCGAAAAGCATGCCGTGCACATTGTCGAAACCAACGTCGTGGCTGCGAAACCATTGCTCCCAGGCATCCGGCCGGGTCGTCATGTGCAGCAACGGGACATGCAGCAGATCGTCCGGCTTTGAAAGTCCGTATCGCTCCTTGAATGACGGGCTGCATACCGGAATGACCTTTTCATGCATCAGGAAAACCAGCTCGGTGCCCGGCCAATGCGGCAATCCGAAATGGATCGCCGCATCGACGGTATCGGTGCGGAAATCGAACAGCGATGATCGCGTCAGAAGATTAACCGAAACGCCCGGGTGCCTGGCAATGAAATCGGGAAGACGCGGCACCAGCCAACGCGTGCCGAAGCTCGGCAGAACACCGAGATTGAGCGTGCCACCATCCGGATTGGCGCGCAGATTAAGTGAGGCCGTCGATATGCGCCGCAGGGCTTCGCGGATTTCCCGCGCATAACCCTCCCCCGCCCTTGTCAGCCGGATCGTCTGCCGCTCGCGCAGGAACAGCGCCACGCCAAGCTGCTCTTCAAGCGCCAGAATTTGACGGCTGACTGCACCCTGCGTCAACCCGAGTTCCCGCGCCGCCGCGGTGACACTGCCCGTCCGAGAAGCGGCTTCGAAGGCCGCGAGCAGCGAAAGTGACGGCAGAAAACGGCGGGGTGGCAGGACCATATTCCCTCCTGGAATGAACTCTTGACGATATGTCGATATTCAACAGGCAGGACCGCTTGTAAAGTCTTATAAACAAGGGCTTGCCACTCATACGAAGAACAAATGAACTGGCCCGGAACATGGTGGAACGATGTATAATGACCCCCGCTCGCACGGCCTTTGGGAAAAGACAGCGCCGCAGCCGCACGTAACGCCGGCCTTGCAGGGCGCAACAATTACAGATGTCGTCGTCGTCGGAGGTGGCTTCACCGGCCAATCCGCCGCCCTTCATCTTGCCGAACGCGGTGTGGATGTCGTTCTTCTCGAAGCAAGGGAAATCGGTTTCGGCGGCGCAGGCCGCAATGTCGGCCTCATCAATGGCGGCATGTGGGTCATGCCGAAAGAGCTGCCCGGCGTTCTGGGCGAGGTTTACGGCGAACGCCTTCTCCACCTTCTGGGCAATGCCCCGCTTCTCGTGCGCGAACTGGTGGAAAAACACGCAATTCCCTGCGAGATCGAAAAAAACGGTACGCTCCATTGCGCCGTCGGTGACAAAGGGCTCGCGGAAATCCGTGAGCGCTGCGAGCAATGGGCAGCGAGGGGCGCGCCCGTCCGCATCCTCGATGCCGAAGAGACAGCGAGACGCACCGGCAGCACGGGCTATTCCGGTGCGCTTCTGGATACACGCGCCGGCACGATACAGCCGCTCGCTTATGTTCGAGGCCTTGCTGCGGCCGCCCAGAAAGCGGGCGTGCGCCTGCACACCGAAAGCCCTGTGGTGGCAACCGAACGCAGCAATGGAAAATGGCTGGTGAAGACGCCGCAAGGGTCTGTAACCGCCAACTGGATCGTTGTGGCCACGGAAGCCTACAGCACCGGACCATGGCAGATCGTTCGCGACGAACAGATCTACCTGCCCTATTTCAACTTCGCGACCCGACCGCTTGGCGACAACCTGCAAAAGAGCATCCTGCCCGGCCGTGAGGGCTGCTGGGATACGAAGGAAATCCTGTCATCCTTCCGGATGGACAAAGCAGGCCGGCTGGTGTTCGGCAGTGTCGGCGCGCTGCGCGGCACCGGCACGGCCATTCATCGTGCCTGGGCGAAACGTTCGCTGAAGCGGCTCTTCCCACAGCTTGGAGACACGGAATTCGAATGTGAATGGTATGGCCAGATCGGCATGACCGACAATGCCGTGCCGCGCTTTCACAAATTCGCTGAGAACGTCGTCGGTTTTTCTGGCTATAACGGCCGCGGCATCGCGCCGGGCACAGCCTTTGGCAAGGTGATTGCGCAGCATATTCTGGGTGAGATCGCCGAGGCAGAAATGCCCCTGCCTTTGACCGAGCCGAAAGCGCAGGCTTTCCGGGCGGTGAAGGAAGCCTATTACGAGGCAGGCGCACAGATCGCCCATCTTGCCGGCGAGCGTTTTTGATCGGAAACGGAGCCGCTTCAAGGGAAGCCTTGGCTTTGTCGCAAGGGTCTAATCACGTTCAACAAAATGGAAACGTTGCAGATGCTCGGCACAAGCCCGAGCATGACGAGGAAAGCTTTTCGAGCTTAACCACCCTTCTGACATAGACACCCGCACCAGCCTCTTTTCCCCACCATATCGATATATCCTTGAAAATATAATGATTGCCCTATAGGCCTATCGATATATTCACCAGAATATCTCGAACCGGGGGTAACAGACCATGAGACTTTTGCGTCGCAGCTTCTTCAAAACCATTGCCGCAGCCACATCCTTCTGGATGGCGGCCTCCTTTGCGGTCGTTCCGGCCCATGCCGCCGAAAAGGTCACGGTGTTTGCCGCCGCGAGCATGAAAAACGCGCTCGACGCCCTCAACGCCGAATGGGCGAAGGAAAGCGGCAATGAGGCGACCGTTTCTTATGCCGCAAGCTCGGCGCTGGCCAAGCAGATCGAGCAGGGCGCGCCGGCGGATATCTTCATTTCCGCCGATCTCGCATGGATGGACTATGTCGCCGAAAAGAAGCTGATTAACGCTGACAGCCGTTCCAATCTTCTCGGTAACCGCATCGTTCTCGTCGCTCCCGCAGATAAGGCCAAGCCGGTCGATATCAAGCAGGGTTTCGATCTTGCCGCTCTCGTGGGCGATGGCCGTCTGGCCATGGGCGCGGTCGATTCCGTTCCCGCCGGCAAATACGGCAAGGCCGCTCTGGAAAAGCTCGGCGCCTGGTCTTCGGTTGAAAAGAAAGTCGCCGGCGCGGAAAGCGTGCGTGCCGCCCTGCTGCTCGTCTCGCGCGGCGAAGCACCCTACGGTATCGTTTACCAGACCGACGCCGCCGCCGATCCGGGCGTAAAGATCGTCGGCACCTTCCCGGAAGACAGCCACCCGCCGATCATCTACCCGGTCGCCATTCTCTCGGAAGCAAAGTCCCCGGCAGCAAAAGCCTATCTGGATTTCCTGAAGTCCGCAAAGGCGGCTCCCTTCTTCGAAAAGCAAGGCTTTACCGTTTTGAAATAAGCTTGTCTCAGGTCCACCTCCCGGTGGGCCATGAAACTTGACGATTGCAGGATATGGCATTGCATTGGTGGACACTCAGCCCTGAAGAATGGACGGCGATCAGGCTCAGCCTGTGGGTGTCCTCCATCGCCATGTTTGCCAGCCTGCCTTTCGGCATTGCGGTTGCCGTGGCGCTGGCGCGCGGCCGCTTCTGGGGCAAGTCGCTGCTCAATGGCATCGTCCACCTGCCGCTCATTCTGCCGCCCGTCGTCACCGGCTTTCTGCTGCTCGTCCTCTTCGGCCGCAGGGGCGCTATCGGGCAATTTCTCGATAGCTGGTTCGGCATCGTCTTTTCCTTCCGCTGGACGGGAGCGGCGCTCGCCTGCGCGGTGATGGCCTTTCCGCTGATGGTACGTTCCATTCGCCTTTCCATAGAAGCCGTGGACCGCAAACTGGAAGAGGCGGCGGGAACATTGGGCGCAAGCCCCTTCTGGGTGTTCCTCACCGTCACGCTTCCCCTGACATTGCCCGGCATCATCGCCGGCATGATCCTAGCCTTCGCGAAAGCCATGGGCGAATTCGGCGCAACCATCACCTTCGTGTCCAATATTCCCGGCGAAACCCAGACTTTGTCCGCCGCCATCTATACCTTCACCCAGGTTCCGGGCGGCGATGCCGGCGCATTGCGCCTGACCATCGTTTCCGTCGTCATTTCCATGCTCGCCTTGCTCGTCTCGGAGTTTCTGGCCCGCATCGTCGGCAAACGGGTGAGCATGGAATGACGCTTTCGGTCACCACCCGCCACCGCCTCGGCTCCTTCGAACTCGATGCGTCATTCACCTCCGAAGGCGGCGTCACCGCGCTATTCGGGCGCTCCGGTTCCGGCAAGACCTCGATGATCCGCATCATGGCAGGCCTGCTGCGGCCGGATGAAGGACAGGTTTTGCTGGATGGAGAAGTGCTGGCCGATAGCGGAACAAGGCGGTTCCTGCCGGCGCACAAGCGCCGCTTCGGCTACGTCTTTCAGGAGGCACGGCTCTTCCCGCATCTCAGCGTGGCGCAGAACCTGCGTTACGGCAGATGGTTCGCCGTGGACAAAACCGGGAACACGAATGAAGACCGCATCGTCGACATGCTCGGCATCGGCCATCTCTTGCAGCGCCGGCCGGACAAGCTTTCCGGCGGCGAAAAACAGCGTGTCGCCATCGGCCGCGCGCTCCTCTCATCACCCAGGCTTCTGCTGATGGACGAACCGCTCGCCTCTCTCGACGAGGAGCGAAAAGCCGAGATCATTCCCTATCTCGAACGGCTGCGCGACGAGACGAAAATCCCCGTTGTCTATGTCAGCCACTCCATTCAGGAGGTCGCCCGCCTCGCCGACCGCATCGTGGTGATGAAGGACGGCAAGGTGGAAGCGCAGGGAAAAGCGGCCGAGGTGCTGTCCAGACCGGATTTCAGCGCGCATCTCGAACGGCGCGAGGCGGGCAGCATTCTTTCCGGACACATTGAAAGCTTTGATGAACGGCACGGGCTTGCCACGGTAAGGCTAAAGACCCTGTTCCTCCATGTTCCGGCAAAAAGGGGAACAACCGGCAGCCCGGCACGGGTGCTCATACCAGGGCGCGATGTGATGCTGGCAACCGTTAAGCCCGAAGGCTTGAGCGCGCTCAACATTCTTGAGGGGCAGGTCGCGACTGTTTCGGCCAGCGAAGACGGCATGGTCACGGTTCAGGTGGATTGTGGCGGCGACATCATCCAGTCGCGCATCACCGATCTGTCACGCGAGAGGCTGCAGCTGGAACCCGGAAAACCGGTGCATGCCATCATAAAGTCGGCGGCTCTCGATCCCTATTAAGGGCCGCATCGGGATTGCGGTTGGCCTCCAGCCAGTCGATATCCGCGCGCAAGGCCTCGTTCATCCGCTTTTCCATGCCGCGATAACGCTCCAGCACCTCCGTGCCGAAAGCGGTCAGCGCCGCACCGCCGCCCTGTTTGCCGCCGCGCTGCGATTCAATAACCGGTTGCCTGAACATATGATTCAGTGCATCCACCAGCAGCCATGCGCGGCGATAGGACATGTCCATCGCCCGCCCGGCGGCGGAGATGGAGCCGGCCTCGACAATCAGCTCCATCAATTCGATCTTGCCATGACCGAGACGTTCTCCGGGCGGAAAGTCAATACGAAGAACAGGCTTCAGTGGTGAACGGGCGTCACTCATCGTTCAAAGCCCCGTCCATGAAGATCGCGATAGGCCTTCTGCGCTCCATCCACCGGCAAGGCCGTTGCCTCATAGACGCCACGCGCCACCGCCCGCGCCATGACGATGGTGGCCAGATAGCAAAGCTCGGCAAAATGAATGCCGCCTTCAAGCGGCTTCTCGCTGGTCGCGGCCGCAAACATGGTGTCGCCGTCACTAGGCAGATGCGCTGGTAGAACGGCGCGCGCCAGCCCGTCATGCGCCATGATGGAAAGGCGATGCGCCTGCGCCTTGGTGAGCGCGGCATCCGTCACCACCGCACCGATGGTCGTTGCCGTGAGATTGACGCCCTTGAGGCGAAGCGCGGTATGATCCGGCCCGAAACGATCGGGAAAACCGCTATCGCCGTATTCACCCTGCACCTCAAACGGCGCGGACCAGAAATGGCGGCTCGTTCCAACCGTTGCCGAGCCGAGCGCATTGACGGCGACGATGGCCGCCATTTTATAGCCGCCGGAACTGACGGCGCTGGCCGAACCGAGCCCGCCCTTGAAGGTGGCGGTCGTCGCACCCGTTCCGGCCCCGACCGTTCCAAGCTCGAAGGGCGCCGCACGCGCCGCCTTGAATGCCGCATATCCCATCTCACGATAGGGCGAATGCAAACCCCAATCCTTGTCGCCGCCATTCAGCAGATCCATCAGGATCGCCTGCGGCACGATGGGAACACGGGTGGAACCCACCTGCAGGCCACGTCCGATCTCACGCAGCCCGGCCTGAACGCCGCCAGCCGCATCCAGCCCGAAGGCAGAACCGCCTGACAGCACGAAGGCATCCACCGTTTCCACCGTCATCGCAGGGTCGAGCAACCCGGTATCACGCCCGCCCGGTGCGCCGCCCAAAACAGAGCCGGAAGCAATGGCGGGCTTTTCGAAAACAATCGCCGTAACACCGGAGCCAAGGGCGAGATCGGTAACATTGCCGACCGAAACGCCGTCAATATCCGTCAGAAGATTGGTGAGTGCCGCCATGCCGCTTCCCCTTTTTTTCCGGTATCCCGCCACCATCAGGCACTGTCAACGCAAAACGTGACGGGCCTGATGTCGGCGACAAGCCGTAATCAGGAAAAAACGGCGGTTCCGATCACGGGCGTCGAGGGAACGGCCATGTCCCTCGGTTCCAGCGGCCCGGAGAGATATGCCTGGTGGCCAGCCTCTATGGCCCGGGCAAAGGCCTCCGCCATGCCGACCGGGTCTCCCGCGCCCGCCACCGCCGTGTTGAGCAGAACGGCATCGTATCCGAGCTCCATCACCGTGACCGCATGCGACGGGCGGCCGATACCGGCATCGACAATCAAGGGCACATCCGGAAAACGCGCCCGCATGGATTTCAGCGCCGTCAGATTGAGCGGTCCCATGGCGCTGCCGATCGGTGCGCACCAGGGCATTAATACCCTGCAACCCGCCTCAAGCAGCTTTTCGGCGACGACCAGATCGTCGGTCGTATAGGGAAAGACCTCAAAACCATCGTCACAGAGAATTTTCGCCGCTTCGACAAGTGCGAAGACATCAGGCTGCAACGTGTCATGGTGGCCGATGACCTCCAGCTTGATCCAGTCGGTGCGGAACACCTCACGGGCCATCTTTGCCGTCAGCACCGCTTCCTTGACCGTGTGGCAACCGGCGGTATTGGGCAGAATGTGGCGATCCAGCTCGCGGATCAGTTCGAAAAACTGACCGCCTTTCTTGCCGCCCGCCGTTTCCCGGCGCAGCGAAATCGTCAGAATATCCGTGTTGCTCGCCCGCACCGCATCGGCAAGCACGGCGGGAGATGGATAGCGCGCCGTGCCGAGGAGAAGACGGGACGAGACCTCACGACCATAAAGCGTCAGCATGGTTTCAGCCTCCCTGCATCGGCGAAAGGATTTCGATACGGTCGAAAGCCTTCAGCTTATAATCGGCACGCTCTTCCGAATGCACCAGATCGCCGTTTACCGCCGTCGCCAGCCACTCACCCTCGTATTCGAGGCTGGCGAGCAGGCCGGCCAGCGTCTCGGCGGCGAGATCAAGCTCGTCGCCATTCACCAGAAGTTTCATGATCCTTTTCCTTTTTAGAGAGTGTTTGGCAGACGATTTCAGCCGCCTGCCGCGCCATCGCCGGCGACAGCAGAAAACCGTGCCGGTGCGCGCCGTTGATGAAAATGGTCCTGCCATCCTGCGTGACATCAGGCAGATTATCTGGATAGGCGGGACGCACCCCCGTGCCGGTCTCGATGATTTCCGCCTCCGCAAAGGCCGGATGCACGGCATAGGCGGCATTCAGGAATTCCATCATCGAGCGGGCGGAAATGGCGCCCGCATCCTCGGTTTCGATCATCGTTGCGCCCACCATGAAACGACCGGGCTCGCGCGGCACGATGTAAAGCGGAATGCGCGGATGCAGCAGCCGGACGGGACGAGAAAGAGAAACCTCCCGCGTGCCGAGATAGAGCATCTCCCCCCGCACACCGCGAAGGCTGGAAATCGTTCCCACCGCCGCAGGCCCGGTGCAATCCACGACCCGGTCGAACGGCTGTTCGTCCAGCGGAGTACCCATGTGGAACCGCACACCCATGAGGCAAAGCCGCTCATATAGCGATTGCAGCGCGAGGCGCGGATCGAGATGCCCTTCGTCCGAGAAATAAAGTCCGGACCTGAAGCGACCGGCAAGATCGGGCTCCAGACCGGCGATTTCGCCCTCATCCACCCAGCGATACCCGCTGGTCCGCGAGGCGAAACGGGATAGCTCCGCCTTGTCACGGGCGGGTGCGACGACCAGCGTGCCGTTGCGGACCACAAGACCGGGGACCGCTGCATCCCACCAGTCGAGCGCCGCCTGGCCGAGCGTCAGAACCGCCGCTTCCGCATTTTCGCGCTCGCACCAGGGCGCCAGCATGCCACCCGCATACCACGATGCGCCGCGAGAGGGTTCGGCATTGCGCTCGCAAACCTCGACGCTAATGTCGTTCCCCGCCAGTTCGAAGGCCGCCGTCAGGCCGGCGACCCCCGTTCCCTTGATGAGAACACGCATGTTATTCGGCACTCGCGGACGTCGAAAGCGGCATGTAAAGCTCGCCGCCTTCCTTGAAGCGTGCGGCCATGGCCTCCAGCCCCTCCTTCTGCGCCTCGGCGCGGATATCGTGGGAAATCCGCATCGAGCAGAATTTCGGCCCGCACATGGAGCAGAAATGCGCGACCTTGTGCGCCTCCTTCGGCAAGGTCTCGTCGTGGAAGGAACGCGCCGTATCCGGGTCGAGCGACAGGTTGAACTGGTCTTCCCAGCGGAACTCGAACCTTGCGCGCGACAGCGCATCGTCCCGCACCTGCGCAGCCGGATGGCCCTTGGCAAGATCGGCGGCATGAGCGGCGATCTTGTAGGTGATAACGCCAACCTTCACGTCGTTACGATCCGGCAGGCCAAGATGTTCCTTCGGCGTGACGTAGCAGAGCATCGCCGTACCGAACCAGCCGATCATCGCCGCCCCGATGCCTGAGGTGATATGGTCGTAACCGGGCGCGATATCTGTCGTGAGCGGCCCAAGCGTGTAGAAGGGCGCCTCGCCGCAGGTCTTCAGCTGCTTGTCCATATTCTCCTTGATCTTGTGCATCGGCACATGGCCGGGGCCTTCGATCATCACCTGGCAATCTTTTGCCCAGGCGATTTGCGTCAACTCGCCCAGCGTCTCCAGCTCGGCGAACTGCGCCGCATCATTGGCGTCGGCAATCGAGCCGGGCCTGAGGCCGTCACCCAGCGAGAAGGAGACGTCATAAGCGCGGCAGATATCGCAAATCTCCTCGAAATGCTCATAGAGGAAACTTTCCTTGTGGTGATGCAGACACCACTTGGCCATGATCGACCCGCCGCGCGAGACGATGCCGGTGACGCGGTTGACGGTGAGCGGAATATAATGCAGCCGCACACCGGCATGAATGGTGAAATAGTCGACGCCCTGTTCCGCCTGCTCAATCAGCGTATCGCGGAACACGTCCCAGTTGAGATCCTCGGCAATGCCGTTCACCTTCTCCAGCGCCTGATAAAGCGGCACCGTGCCGATCGGCACCGGCGAATTGCGGATGATCCATTCGCGGATATTGTGAATGTTGCGCCCGGTCGAAAGGTCCATGACGGTATCGGCACCCCAGCGGATCGCCCAGACCATCTTCTCCACCTCTTCCGCCATGGAGGAGGTGACGGCGGAATTGCCGATATTGGCGTTGATCTTGACCAGAAAATTGCGGCCGATGATCATCGGCTCAAGTTCCGGGTGGTTGATGTTGGCGGGAATGATGGCGCGACCCGAGGCCACTTCCTGACGCACGAATTCCGCCGTGACATAATCAGGGATATGCGCGCCGAAACTCTCGCCGTCACGCGCAAGCTTTTCCTTCGCGGCCTCGCGTCCGAGATTTTCGCGGATGGCGATGAATTCCATTTCCGGCGTGATGATGCCCGCCCGCGCATAGGCAAGCTGCGTCACCGCCTTGCCCGCCGTCGCTTTAAGCGGCTGGTGGCGCACGCCAAATTCCGGCGTCAGCCGCTCGCCGGTGGCAAAGCCGTTATCCTCCGGTTTGACGTGCCGGCCCTCATAAGCCTCGACATCGCCGCGCGCCACGACCCAGTCGTGACGCAGTCGCGGCAGACCCTTTTCAATCAGAACGGGATGGGTCGGATCGGTATAGGGGCCGGAGGAATCATAGACCGTCACCGGCGGTTCGCCCGCCGTCGGGTGCACCGCGATCTCGCGCATCGGCACGCGAATATGCGGATGAAGGATTCCCGGTTTATGGATTTTCGTGGAGGCGGCATGCGGTCCGGTGGTAACCGACAGCGGGATAGTCTTGGCAGCGATATTCATCTTGAGGCTCCAAAGTTTGACTGTGGAGACCCAGTTCGAGCCGGAATGATGGAAAATACCGAAGTGCCGATACGCGGCGCCATGCGCCCGCCCGACATCAGGTCTTTGCACCGTCCCTACGCCAGTATGAACTGGATCAGGTTCAACGGGTCACTGCGCATGAAAGCAGAATCTCAGCCCCTTGACGGGACACCCCTGGTGAATGGCCACAGCAAAAGACACCACCCGGCTTTTGTCAAGGCCGCTCATCAACGCTTGGCAAAGGTGCGGGAATGGCGCATGCTGCCGTTAGTTGTAATTAACCTAACGGTTTAGGTGAATATTATCGTTTGCGGCATAACGATAAGCACAAACCTTCCTAGTGTTGATTTCATTGGAGATACGTCGGAATGAATGCGACTATTCGTGAAATACTGGCAAAATTCGGCCAGCTTCCCACCCCTGTCGATACGATTGCAGATGAAGCCGATCTTTATGCAGCGGGCCTGTCTTCCTTTGCGTCGGTGCAATTGATGCTGGGTATTGAAGAAGCTTTCGATATCGAATTCCCGGACAATCTGCTGAACCGCAAGTCCTTTGCGAGCATCAGGGCGATTGAAGACACCGTTAAGCTCATTCTGGATGGTAAAGAGGCAGCCTGATGAACGTGACCGTGGCGCCGCAGGATGAAACGCTGTCCGCGCGCGCGGGCCGTGTCGCGATCATTGCCGCAAAGCATGCGGATGAGGTGGATGTCACCGGCCGCTTCCCGCAGGAAGCCGTCGATGCCTTGCGGCAGGAACGTCTGCTCGGCATTCAGGTGCCCTCCTCGCTCGGCGGCGAAGGCGCCTCCGTTCAGGAGATCGCCGACATCTGCGCCCGGCTCGGCCAGGCCTGTTCGGCAACCGCGATGATTTTCGCCATGCACCACATCAAGCTGTCCAGCCTGGTGGAGCACGGCGTGGAGAGCAGCTGGCATCCGGGCTTCATGCGCCGCGTTGCCGGCGAACAGCTTCTGCTCGGCTCCGCCACCACCGAAGGCGGCATCGGCGGCAATCTGCGCAACTCCATCTGCGCGATCGAAGTCGAAGGCGATAACTGCCGGCTGGAAAAGGATGCCACCGTCATTTCCTATGGCAGCAATGCCGATGCGATCCTCATCACCTCGCGCGCCCACAAGGATGCCGCGCCCGCCGATCAGGTGATGACCGTATTCCTGAAAAACCAGTATACGCTCGAGAAGACCCATGTCTGGGATACGCTCGGCATGCGTGGCACCTGTTCGGATGGCTTCCTGTTCCGCGGCGAAGCGCCGGCGGTACAGATTTTCCCGAAACCTTTCGCGGAAATCGCCGCGCAATCCATGCTTGCAAGCTCGCATCTCCTGTGGAGCGCCGTCTGGTACGGTATTGCCTCCGACGCGGTGCTGCGTGCGCAATCCTTCGTCAGGGCCGCGGCCCGCAAATCACCCGGCACCGCCCCTCCGGGCGCGATCCGCCTTGCCGAGGTTTCCACCAAGCTGCAGGTGGTCAAATCCAACATCATCGCCGGCATCAAGGCTTACGAGGATACCAAGAGTGATCCCGAAAAACTGATGTCGATGGCCTTTGCCGTTGCCATGAACAATGTGAAGATCTGCTCTTCGGAAACCATTCTTGAGATCATCGATCATGCCATGCTGGTCTGCGGCATCATGGGCTACAAGAACGGTACGCCCTATAGCCTCGGCCGGCACCTGCGCGACGCGCATTCCGCCCGGCTGATGATTTCCAACGACCGTATTCTCGGCAATTCTGCCAATCTCCTGCTGGTTCACAAGCAGGACACCAGCCTCTTGGGATAAGACCATGGACATGCAAACATCGTTTCTCGATCGACTGTTCGAAGAAGGCCTGCTGATTGAAACGGGTGTGGACGGTCTTTATGGACGCAGCGGCCAGTTCGAGGATGTGATTGCCGCATTCGAGCGGCTGATCGACCGCACCGGTGGCGCCGATGGCGCCGAAGCGATCCGCTTTCCGCCCGGCATCAACCGTGCCTATTTCGAAAAGAGCGGTTACA
Source organism: Agrobacterium sp. LEGMi-208b (assembly GCF_059511785.1). Lineage (NCBI taxonomy): Bacteria > Pseudomonadati > Pseudomonadota > Alphaproteobacteria > Hyphomicrobiales > Rhizobiaceae > Agrobacterium > Agrobacterium sp. LEGMi-208b. The sequence goes on along the minus strand of NZ_CM183445.1, from coordinate 1,917,883 downwards.
TGAAGAGCTTCCCGCAGCTCGCCGGCACTGTCCATTCCTTCTGCGGCTGCGAACTCGACCATGTCAGCCTGCTGAAGACCATGGATGAGGGCGGCGACTGGACCAAGGACCAGAAAGCCACCGACATCGTGCTGACGCCGGCGGCCTGCTATCCGCTTTACCCGACGATTGCCAAGCGTGGCGCCCTTCCTGCCGGCGGCGGTCTTTATGACATCCAGTCCTATTGCTTCCGCCATGAGCCTTCCAAGGATCCGGCCCGCCAGCAGCTTTTCCGCATGCGCGAATATGTCTGCATGGGCACCGAGTCCGACGTCACCGAATTCCGCCAGACCTGGATGGATCGCGGTGTGGAGATGATGAAAGCAGTCGGGCTCGACGTCACCATCGATATCGCCAACGATCCCTTCTTCGGCCGCGCCGGCAAGATGCTCGCCAACAACCAGCGCGACCAGAACCTGAAATTCGAGCTCTTGATCCCGGTCACGTCAGCGACCAGCCCGACGGCCTGCATGAGCTTCAATTACCATCAGGATGCCTTTGGCCAGAAATGGGGCCTCAATCTTGCGAATGGCGATGTCGCCCACACCGCCTGCGTCGGTTTTGGCCTCGAGCGCATCGCACTCGCATTGTTTGCCCATCACGGTCTCGACGTGAAAAAATGGCCTGCAAAGGTCGTGGAAACCCTCTGGGGCTGATTATCCATGCGGCAGATTTTTCCGGGTCTCGATCCCCAAAACTATGTGCAGCATCCGCTTCATTCCTCTGAAAGAATGTGGCCGGAGACCAATTGCTACATCGATTTGTGGATCGAGGTACTGGCCTCGAAAGGATTGCCACCGGAAGCCATGTTCGGTTTCACGCTCACGCAGGATTTCGAAGGTGACCAGTTCACCTTCTTCAAGGTGCCGCTGGAAGATCTCGAAGCACTTTATGGCGTTCGCGCCACCGAACTTGCGATCTTCGATAAGGTGGAAAACCATATCGAGGCACAGCTCGAGCGCGGCCGCATCTGCCTGATCGAGATGGACAGCTTCTATATGCCCGACACCCATGGGGTGGGATACCGGAAGGAACACGGCAAGACCACCATCGCCATCAACCGGCTCGATCTCGAAAAGCGGGAACTCGATTATTTCCACAATGCCGGCTTCTTCCATCTCTCCGGCGAGGATTTCGACGGGCTGTTCCAGCATCACCTGGCCGAGACCGACCCGCCTTTCCTGCCCTACACCGAATTTGCAAAATTCGCGGACGATAATTCCTCACCCACACATATTCGCAAGACGGCCGAACGGCTGCTGAAATTTCATTTTTCGCGGCGGCCCTCCGCCAACCCGGTCCGTGCTTTTGCCAGCGTTTTTCCGGCACAGGTGGAAAAGGTCGCCGACAGGCCCTTTGGCTTCTTCCATAAATATGCCTTCAACACGCTGCGCCAGCTCGGCGCGAATTTCGAACTGGCGGCAAGCCATTTCGAATGGCTGGACGCGGACGGTTTCTCTGAAGCAAGAGACCAGGCGCTCAGGATTTCCGAGGTTGCCAAAACCGTTCAGTTCCAGCTCGCCCGCGCCGTTACCCGCCGCAAATTTGATGCGCTGGCCACCGTGCTCGATCCAGCAGCGGATGCGTGGGATGGCGTGATGAAAGCGCTTGCGACCAAACTCACTGATGCCAGCGAGGCCGCGTGAGGATCTACCTTCCCGGCGAAAGCGAGGAATTGCTGAGTGAAGGCTGGACGCTGACGCTGACGCCCGCCGGTGCCTGTGAGACGCCGTCCGATATTCCGGCATCGCTCGAAAGCTTCCACGTCTCCGTTCCCGGCACCGTGGCGCAGGCGCTGGAAAACGCCGGAAAATTCGACCGCCTTGCCCCGGCGCCCCTCAATGACAGGGATGCATGGTACCGGCTGACGATGATTTCCGATGCCAGTGAGCGTGCCACCCTGCGCTTCGATGGTCTTTCCACCATTGCGGAAATCTTCTTCAACGGCGAGCTGATCGCCGCCAGCCAGAGCATGTTCGAAAGGCTGGAAGTGCCCGTCGAACTCACAGGCGCGGACGAGCTTTCGATCTGCTTCCGGGCGCTTGCGCCAAGACTTGAAAAAACCGGCCCCCGCGCCCGCTGGCGGCCGCAGATGATGAATACACAGGGGTTGCGGCTGATCCGCACCACCGCACTCGGCTATATGCCCGGCTGGTGCCCGGAAATCCACGCCGCCGGCCCATGGCGCCCCATCAGCCTGATAAGGCAGGACGGGGTGCTGTGCACGCTCCGATCTTCACTGGACGAGGCAGGGACGGGGACAATCGGCATCGCGCTGGAAACCAACCGGCCTGTAACGTCGGTACGGTTGAGCTGCGCGGGTTACAGCGCCGATCTTTCCAAGGTTGAGAATGGCAAGTTTTCCGGCGAACTCCGCATACCCGATGTCGAAACATGGTGGCCTCACACCCATGGCAGACCGGCGCTGCACGCCGTAGTTCTGGAACTGGACGGCACGCAGCACAGGCTGGGACGCACCGGTTTCCGCAGGGTTGAGATCGATCACGGCGATGACGGCAACGGTTTCGGCCTGAAGGTGAACGGCCAGCCCGTCTTTTGCCGCGGCGCAGTCTGGACGACGGCCGACATTGTGCGCTTGCCTGGAACGAGACCGGACTATGAGCCATGGCTGCGGAAAGCCGCGCAAGCCGGTATGAACATGATCCGCATCGGCGGCACCATGGCCTATGAGACACCGGAATTCTTCGCACTTTGCGATGAACTCGGCATTCTGGTGTGGCAGGACGCCATGCTCGCCAATTTCGATTACCCGGCAAAGGATGAGAGCCTGCGCCAGCATATCGTCACGGAAATCTCGCAGTTCCTTGAGGCCACCGCGCTTTCTCCGTCGCTCGCCGTTTTCTGCGGCGGCAGTGAAATGTACCAGCAGGGTGCGATGCTCGGCTTGCCAGAACAGATATGGAAGGGAACGCTCACCGAGGCGGTCCTGCCGGAACTCGTCGCCGGGAAGCGGCCGGATGCAGCCTATGTCGCCAATTCTCCTTCAGGCGGCGCATTACCGTTCTTTCCCAATGCCGGGGTCGGCCATTATTACGGCGTGGGTGCCTATTGCCGCCCGCTGGAAGATGCGCGTCGCGCCGATCTGCGCTTCGCCGCAGAGTGCCTGGCCTTCGCCAATATTCCCGAACAGGAAACGCTGGACAGATATCTTCCCGGACTGGCCGTGCACGATCCGCGATGGAAGGCACGCGCACCGCGCGATCGCGGCGCATCCTGGGATTTCGAAGATGTTCGCGATCATTATCTGAAGCTTCTATACGACGTCGAACCGGATGTGCTGCGGCGGGAAGACGGCGGCCTTTATCTCGACATGTCCCGCGCCGCGACGGCCGAGGTCATGGAGGCGACTTTCGCTGAATGGCGGCGCAGCGGTTCCTCCTGTCAGGGCGCTCTGGTCTGGACCCTGCAGGATCTCGTTCCCGGCGCGGGCTGGGGTATCATCGATGCCACTGGCCGGCCCAAATCTGTCTGGCACGCGTTGAAAAGGGCGTTCCGCCCCATCCAGGTTGCTTTTTCCGATGAGGGCACGAACGGGCTGGATATCCATCTCGTCAACGAGACCGGCGGCGGCCTCGAAGCCATGCTGGAACTAACCTGCCTGCGCGAAGGCGTGCAACCCGTCGTCCACGCCAAACGACCGCTCACGCTTTTGCAGCGACAGAGCCAGACCATTGCCGCAACAGATTTGTTCGGCGCCTTTTTCGATACGACCTATGCCTATCGTTTCGGCCCTCCGTCCCATGATGTAACGGTCGCCCGGCTTCGCGACCTTGCGACAGGACATGTGATCGCCGACGCGTTCCATTTCCCTCTCGGCCGGAAAAAGGCGCTGCACGCCGCCAACCTTCAGGCCACGATCAGCGAAACGAGCGGCAACTGGTCTCTTGAAATCGGCACGGACCGGCTGGCGCAATCCGTCCATGTCGAAGTGCAGGGCTACTACGCCTCAGAAAACTGGTTCCATCTCGGCCCCGGCGAAACCAGAAAAATCAGCCTCCTGCCGGAGACCCCGGCGACAGAAGCCCCGCCTTCCGGAGAGGTCGTGTCACTGGGTTCCAGCCGGCGATTTTCCTTCTAGAGCACGGCGGCCCAGCATTTTTACTGCAAATGCTCGAGAGCCAGCCGCTTCACCGCGTCGATATAGATTTGTTTGGCTTCCGGCGTTGAAAGATTGTGATCGGCATCGGGGATAATGGTCAGCGACACGTTCTTGTAGGCGGCTAGTCCTTCGCCATTGGCGTCAAAGTAATATTGGAAGTGTTCCAGGCCATCGTCATTGTCGCTGTAGAGCAGATGAACGGCGGTATCATTCGCTTTTAATGCGTCGAACGCGCCGTAAACGGCGCGCCCCTCTTCACTGCCCTTGCGAAACAGCTTCGCTGTTTTTGTCGAAAGCCTCTTGATCGTCGCCTTGACGATGTTCAGCCCCGCACTTGCCACATCGACATCGCCGCTGATGAGACGCTTGAATGTCGCACCCTGTCGAAAGCGCTGGCTGTATTCCCCGAAGGAACGCGGACGTTTATGCAGCGCCTCATCCACCGAGCGGCCTTTGCGCCAATGGAAGACAACCGGATTGACCGCAACCACGGCACGGATCCGCTCATCGGCGATTGCGCCGTTGAAGGCGAGATACGCGCCGCTGCACCGGCCCGCCGCAATGAAAGGTCCCTTGCCGCGCTTGCCGAGAAAATCGAGTGCGGCAGCCACGTCGTCATTCTGCGCGGCATCGTAAAGAACCTGCTCGGGCACGTTTTTGACCGGGGGGCTGTCGGCAATATTGGCCGCGTCGAAGCGAAGCGACGCCACACCTTCGCGCGCCAATATTCGGGCCATCTTTACGGAAAGCCTGCCCCAGCCCGCATGCCGGTCATAGGCGGCGCCCAGCAGAAGAACTGAGGAAACCGCCTGCCGATCGTCCGGCCCGCAAAAAACACCGAAAAGCCGTCCGCCTTCTCCAAATTGCACCGGCTGCTCGACAAAACCGCGCCCACGCTGCGAGGCATTGAGGGTGAAATCCTCCTCGGGGATCACCGGACTCTCGGCCTGGGTCCGGGAGAGTATCCAATCGACCAGGCGGTTGACCACATCGTCGGATATTTTCGAGAGCGTAGGGCTGGAGACGAGATCGTCATAGCCTGAAAACTCCGCCTCCTCCACCTCACCGCCAATCGCGGCGAGATGCTTGGCGAAATCGGCATCGGTCACGCGGCCCGGTCGGGAAAGAGCAAGAATGCTGCGCGCCGGAACGGCCGTCAGATTTGAAAGATTGGCCTTCCTGATCGCATCCGCAACACCCGCAGGCAAGGCCAAGCCGGCAATCGATCCCGCCTCCGTCATGCGCTGCGCGGGCCGAAGGCCAAGGCCATCATCGATCATGGACGACCACATAGCCAACTCACGCAGATAAGCGCGGCCGGAAACGACAGGCGCCAGAAGCGCCATGGAACCCGCTTCGGCGACATCGGCAAACGCCTGTACCGCGATCAGGCAGCCGACGCCCTGAGCGACAACAACCACCTCAGCGCAGCCTGAAAGACGCTTCAAACCGTTGAGCGCTGCACGCGCGTCAAAAACCCAGTCCGCCGCACGGCCCACATCATCAGGATCAAGGGCATCACCCGCGCCAAGATAGTCAAATCGCAGGCTGGCGACGCCGCAAGCGGCCAACCGCTCGGCCAATATGCGTTGAAACTTGCGGCTGCACAGCTCCTCCATGCCCCATGGGCTGACGAAAAGAACGGCATGGCGCTGTCTGACATCTTCGCGCGCCGGATGGAAAATCCCCGTGAGCCCGTCAAAGGAGATCGGATGCGCAATTGCCCCATTTAGGGCAATGCCGGAAAGCGACAACGCATCAAGAGACGGATCGCTGCCTGTACGCTCTGAAATATCTATCGCCATCGACCTTGCCATCATTACGCCAGTGTCTGGCTCAACCGCTACGGGATCATTATATCGAAGCGTCTTAACGCCTGTTCCACAATAAAAACAACAACATTAGAGAAGTCTAAAAATATAGTCGCATTTATATCGCCTGCCACCCACACGTTGTAAAAACAGGCGTCGGGATAGCGGACAAGTCTCGGCGGAGCCGCTATTTTGCTCGAAACCGCTTGAATATACTGATAAATAGCGAGTCCCATACCTATTTGCAGGAGGAGGTTGCGCCACCCGGCCACCGGATCGTCTAGACACCGCGCAAACCAACACGCCGAGCCTCGCCCGGCAGGTCATAGAAGTTTTATATGGAACAAAGCCTTACGCGTTATATCTGGTCGCACACGAGGCGGCAGCAGCTTTTCATTCTGCTGATCGTGGCCCTGTCGATGATCCCCTATTTCCTCGCCTTCGATCTGCCCAAGCAGATCGTCAACGGCCCAATTCAGGGGGATGGTTTCGAAGGGGCGAATGCGACGCAGCTTTTCATGCATCTCACGGTCGATATTCCCTATTGGGGCACCGTGACCTTATTCCCCGGGCTCGAACTCAACCGCATGTCGATGCTGATGGCGCTCAGCCTGACGTTCCTTGCGCTTGTCATCATCAACGGGCTCTTCAAATATTACATCAATACCTACAAGGGCCGCCTTGGCGAACGACTTCTGCGGCGTATCCGCTTTGAACTGATCGACAAAATCCTGCGGTTCCCGCCCTCTCATTTCAAGCGGGTGAAGGGCGCTGAAATCTCCAGCATGGTGAAGGACGAGGTGGAGCCACTCGGCGGCTTTACCGGCGACGCCTTCGTGCAGCCGGCGCTTCTCGGCGGTCAGGCGCTCTCCGCGCTCTTCTTCATTCTCGTGCAGAATTTATGGCTCGGTCTGATCGCGGCTTTCATGGCCGCCATACAGGTCGGCATCATCCCCAAAATGCGCCGCCGCCTCATCGAACTCGGCCGCCAGCGGCAGTTGAGCGCGCGCCAGCTTGCCGGACGTATCGGCGAGATGGTCGACGGTATCGGCACGATCCACGCCTATGATACCTCCAACTACGAGCGCGCTGACGCCTCGCACCGGCTCGGCGATATCTTCAAGATTCGTTACGATCTCTACCAGTGGAAGTTTCTGGTCAAATTCATCAACAACTTCCTCGCGCAGCTCACGCCCTTCTTCTTTTATGCGCTCGGCGGGTATCTGACCCTTAAGGGCAGCCTCGATGTCGGGCAGCTGGTCGCTGTCATCAACGCCTATAAGGAACTGCCAGGACCGCTGAAGGAACTGATCGACTGGGATCAGGCGCGACAGGATGTCCAGGTAAAATACGAGCAGGTCTTCGAACAGTTCAATACGCCGAACATGATCGACGACAAGGTGCAGAAACTGTCCCCCGGAACCGTCGCGGCCATCGCCGCGCCGCTCGTCATCGCCAATCTGACGCTTGAAGACGATAGCGGCAGCCGGCTTCTGGAGCAGGCATCGCTGAAGATCGAGCCGGGCGAGGTGATTGCCATCGTCGGCGGCTCGGGAGCCGAGGCGCTGGCGGATGCAATCGGCCGCACGCTCTGGCCAACCTCGGGCAAGGTCAGCATCAACGATGTCGACATATTGGAACTGCCGGAATCGCTGACCGGACGGCGCATTTCCTACGTCTCCTCGGACAGTTATTTTTTCCACGCCAGCCTGAAGGACAATCTGCTTTACGGTCTCAAACACGCACCACTCGCAGACAAGAACTACGAGGGTGCTGCGCTGGAGCATCGCAAATGGGAAATCCGCGAGGCCAAGATGGCGGGAAATCCGCTGATCGACATCAACAGCCAGTGGATCGATTACGCCTCAAGCCCGGCCGGCGACGGCAAACCGGAGAACCTCATCCAGGCCATTCTGGCCGTCCTCGACAGCGTGGAACTGTCGCAGGATATTCTGGAATTTGCCCTGCGCTCAACGATCGATCCTCTGAGCGACCTGCACTTGGCCGCCCGCATCGTGGAACTGCGACATGTGCTGCGCGCCGAACTGGAAAAGGAAAATCTGAGCGGCCTCATCGCGCCCTTCGAGCTGGAAAGCTATAACAGCGAGGCGACGGTCGGTGAAAACCTGCTGTTCGGCACCATGCGGGACTCCTCCCAGACGATCAGGGTCGTCATCGAGAGCGACTATTTCCGTTCGCTGATGCGCGAGACCGGCCTCGTCAAAACCCTGTTCGAAATGGGGTATACGATTGCCGAAAACATCGTGGAAATCTTCGCCGACCTGCCGGGAGACCACCCCTTCTTCCAGCAGCTCACCTTCATGACGCCGGATGACATTCCGGTCTATCAACAGATGCTGCAGCGGCTTCAGGGAAAAAGTTTCGACGAGGCCAATGAGAGCGAAAAACGCGCGATGCTGCGGCTGAGCTTCTTCTATGTCGAGCCCCGCCAGCGTTTCGGCCTGCTGTCGCCGGAAATCATGGACCGGATCGTCGAAGTCCGGCACATGTTCCACGAGAACCTGCCTGACAGCCTGAAAAACGTGATCGAAATCTACGATCCGACCAAATATATGAGCGCCACCAGCCTTCTGGACAATATTCTCTTCGGCAAGGTGAGCCATCGCTATACCGACGCCTCGCGACGCATTACCCGCATCGTCGCGGATGTCATGCGCAAGCAGGGCGTGTACGAGCGCGTGCTGGCGGTGGGACTGGATTTCAACCTGGGTGCCGGCGGCAAGCGGCTTGGCCCGCTTCAGCGCCAGAAGCTCAATCTCGCGCGGGCGCTGATCCGCAAATCCGATTATTACGTCTTCAACCGCCCCCTTCCCGGTCTCGATCCCCGACAGCAGGAGGAAATTGTCGAACGGGTCATCACACTCCTGAAACAGAACAACAATAACCCCTCGATCGTGTGGGTCCTGTCGAATGCGCACCTCTCACGCATGTTCGAGAGGGTGATCGTCGTTCATCAGGGCCTGGTCACGGCTGACGGAAGTTACGAGACTCTCGCCGAGGAAAACGGTACATTCAAGGACATGGTCGCGACATAAATCCAAGAATGTGACCGAGGTGGAACAAGAACAGGGTAAGGCAATGCTGTTTAAAGACGAAATTCAGATGTTGAAAAGGGTCCCGTTTTTCTCGGAAATGGAACCGTCCAAACTCAAGCTGCTCGCATTCGCATCCGACCGGGTGTCCTATCACGCCGGGGATATACTCTTCCGACAGGGAGATGTCGGCGATGCGGCCTATGTTCTCCTGACCGGAAAAGTGGATGTTCTGGTCGATTCCCCATCGGGCACGTTGAAAGTGGCCGAGATGACCGGCAACGCCATCGTCGGTGAAATCGCCATCCTCTGTGACAGCGTCAGAACCGCAACCATCCGCGCCTCCACCAATGTGGAAGCCCTGCGTATCGGCAAGGAACAGTTCTTCAAGCTCATGTCCGACTTCCCCGACATCACCATCAAGGTCATGCGCGTTCTCGCCGAACGCCTGACCCAGACGACGGCGGAGCTGAGCAAAGCACGCGCAGGCGTAAAGACATAAACGACAATTCCTTGCTACCTTGAATGGCGATATTGGAAAAATAAATGTCGTACTATTGCAATATAAATGAAATGCTGACTGAATAAGGGGTAAAGACGTCCGCTGAAAATGTGCGGATATAAGAATCTATAGAAACAACGGGCTTTCATGGGAGGAAAGCGTGCAAGATTACGTTGTTATTGGGGTGTGCCATGGCGTTCGATTCCGACACGAGAAGTCGGGAAAGTAATAGAAATTTTCGGGTAAAGATCTGGGGTGCGCGGGGAACGCTTCCCGTTTCAGGTGAAAACTTCCGAAAATACGGCGGGAATACCATCTGCATCGAGGTAAGATGCGGTGATCACGTTCTTTTGTTCGATGCGGGTTCGGGCTTGCATCCCGCTGGCCTTGCCTTGCGGGCGGAAGGCATCACCGACGTCAACCTGTTTTTCTCGCATTGTCATTATGACCACATTGTCGGCTTTCCCTATTTCAAACCCTTTTATAACAGCTCCAACGATGTCGCCATCTGGTCGGGGCACCTCGCCGGCACCATGACGACCCGGGAAATGCTCAAGGACTTCATGAGCCCGCCCTGGTTTCCCGTTCCCTTGGAGATTTGCTGCGCCAGGATCGCAACGCGGGACTTCAAGGCGGGCGATGTACTCGATGTGCATCCTGGCCTTTCAATCAGAACCGGAATGCTCAATCACCCTGGCAACGCCGTCGGATACCGGCTTGACTGGGAAGGAAAGTCGCTGGCCATCATCACCGATACCGAACATGAGCCGGGCAGCATCGACGAAACCGTGCTCGACCTGATCAGGGACGTCGATCTTTTCCTTTACGACGCCATGTTCACCGATGACGAAATGGGCCTCTATCGCGGTTACGGCCACTCCTCCTGGCAACAGGCAATCCGGCTCGCCAAACTTGCCGGCGCAAAAAATGTCGGCTTCATCCACCACGCCCCAAGCCGCAGCGACGAGGAACTGGATAGTATCGAAAAACAGGCGAAAGCCCTGTTCAGCGGTGCATTTGCGGCCATGGACGGCCAGATCATCGAACTCTGATCGCAATTGGCTCCCGCGAAGGTTTGGCCTGTTCGACCGTTTTTTTAAAGTCCTGATTCAACATCTTTTGCCATGCGGGTATTCGAACACGCACAATTGACCGTTTCCGATCAATTGCTCCACGATATTGCCACGAGACACCCTGCAGTAAGGATGCCATCACGTACGACATGATGATTCTGCGCCGAATGACCACATGATGGGATTTGCATGATCCGTTTCTTTTCGGAGACCAATTTGAGACGCGCCCGGATTTTATCCGGCCTCATCATATTGGCTTTCGTATTTTCCCATCTTTTCAATCATTCCCTCGCGCTCATCTCCATCGACACCGCCGAACGGGCGCGAAAATGGTTCAGCCTGATCTGGCTCAACCCCGTCAGCAGCCTGCTTTTTTATGGCTCGGTTGTCGTGCACGTCTGCCTCGTTCTGCGCTCGCTCTATCAGCGCAGAACGCTGCGCATGCCGCTTCGCGAAGCCCTTCAGGTCATCCTCGGCCTGTCGATCCCGTTTTTGATCATCGGTCATGCCGTCAATATCCGCGTATCGCGCATGCTTTACGGCATCGACATCGGCTATTACTCAGTTGTTCGCCGGCTCTGGATCAACAACCCCGTGGGAGGAGCGTGGCAAAGCCTTGCCCTGATCGTCATATGGGTTCACGGATGTATCGGCCTGTATTTCTGGCTGCGATACCGGGACTGGTATCCGAGAATTGCCGGACTATTCATGACGGTAGCGGTGATGCTGCCACTTCTGGCGCTGCTGGGCTTCAGCGATGCGGGCCGCTGGCTGGAAGAAGTCGATAAAAAATATGCGCTCCCCCCGGGGCTTACCGATACAACCGTGCAAAGGGACGAGATTCCGCTGCAGCGGGAGATGGAAACGCAGATCCAGTTCATCACCGGCGCGACAGAGGCACTTTTCGCCGGTGCCGTGATGCTCGTCTTCATGTTGCGCGGCGTGCGAAGCTGGCGGCAGAGATCGACGGCTATCGAAATCCGTTATGAACATGGTGTACAGGCGCGCGTTCCGGCCGGACTGAGCATCCTTGAGGCCAGCAGGCTGACCGGCATTCCGCATTATTCCGTCTGTGGCGGCAAGGGACGCTGTTCCACCTGCCGGGTGAGGGTTCTCGGCAGTAAAGGGCCGCTTCCGCCTCCCGGAGACATCGAGCAAACCACGTTGCGACGCATCCATGCCGATTCGGACGTGCGGCTCGGCTGTCAGTTGCGCCCTGTGCACGATGTCCAGATCGCGCTTCTCGTCTCGCCACCGCAGCAGAGCGACCTGCCGGCGGATGCACAGGCGGCCCGGCCCGGTAAGGAAGAGGAAATCGCCATCCTCTTTTGCGATCTGCGCAACTTCACCACGCTTTCCGAGGCCAAGCTGCCTTACGACGTCGTGTTTCTCCTCAACCGCTATTTCACCATTGTCGGCCAGGCCGTCGAGCAGGCCGGAGGCCATCTCGACAAATTTATCGGCGATGGCGCCATGGCCCTTTTCGGACTGGGCGATGACGCGGAAAATGCCTGCCGCAACGCCATGAAAGCAGCCGCAATCATATTGCGGGAGCTTTCGATCCTGAACGAAGGGCTGGAAAAACAATTCGCAGTCCGGCTGGAAGTGGTGGTTGGAATTCACTCTGGTCCGACCATCGTCGGCGTCATGGGATATGGCGCCGCAAAAACCCTGACGGCGATAGGCGATACCGTCAACGTGGCAAGCAGGCTCGAATCCAAGGCCAAGGAGTTCGGCGCCGCAATCGTTGTTTCCGAACCGGCCATCATTCAGGCGGGACAGGAGATTGCCGACCTCAGAAGCGAACAAATCGCCATTCGCGGGCGCAACTCGCAAATGAAGGTCTTCCTGCTCTCGAAAGAAGAGAGCGAGCGCTATTTATGAGATCGCTCCGATACTTCTGGTGGAGCAACCGGCTTCAAATCTTGCGATAGAGAAAATAGCGGTCCGTCGGCACGCTTGCCGGCACCGGCAACGGCTTCAGCATGGAATGATCCAGAGGCAGGCCGCTGACCGCGATGCCACCTTTTACCAGCATACCCGCAGCAAGATCGGGCAACCATGTGAGGGTGACCGCATCTTTTTCCGGATAGCCCGTGCCGATATCGGCATGCACGAATGCCGCTTCCGTGCCGACGAAAGCCGGAGCGGTTTGCGATATTTCACCAATCACCAGATCCTCCTGCGCCGGAACGGAGGAGGCATGGGCACCCATGGCCCTGTCGAAAGCGATGATGCGGCGGTTGGGGAACAGCTCCTGGAGGTGATTGAAAGTGCGCCCGTTTCCAAGGCCGATTTCCATAAGCGCCCCTTCGCCCGGCAGATCGAGATCGGCTGCGACATGGTTGAGGATATCCCGCTGCGCGGTCAGACGGCGAATGAAACTATCGAGTCGGCTCATGTTATCAGGCCTTGATGATGTGTTTTGCGGAAATATCCCGACGCGCGAAGACATTGCGTGTGTCGATGATAAGCGGCGCCCATTCGCTTAGAGCAGCATAATCGACATTGTCATGGTCGGTGGCAACGAGAACGGCGTCGAAGGCGCCGATCGCCTGCCTGTCCCATGATACGGATTTCATCCCCATCAGGTGGCTATATTCCCGGGTTTTCGGGATTTCGGCCACGTGGGGATCGAAATAGGCCGCTTCGCCGCCACGCTCCTGAATAAGCTCGATGAGCTTCAGCGAGGGGCTTTCGCGAATGTCAGGTACGTTCTTTTTATAAGCGAGACCGACGACCAGCACCTTCGAACGGCTGAGCGCCTTGCCGGAATGAATATCGAGCGCTTCGGCAACCCGCCCGATGACGTGACGGGGCATACCGGTATTGATCTCGCCGGCAAGCTCGATGAACCGCGTCGGCAATTCATATTCGCGGGATTTCCAGGTGAGGTAGAAAGGGTCGATCGGTATGCAATGGCCGCCAAGACCCGGGCCGGGATAAAACGGCATGAAACCGAACGGCTTGGTCTTCGCCGCATCGATCACTTCCCATATGTCGATACCCATGGCCTCGTAAACGACCTTGAGTTCGTTGACCAGCGCGATATTGACGGCACGGAAGACGTTTTCGGTGATTTTCACCGCCTCGGCCGTGGCATTGGTAGACACAGGGACGATCTTTTTGACCACCGAACCGTAAAAGGCCGCCATCAGCTTACCGGCCGCATCGCCATCGCCGGCAACGACCTTCGGAATGGTCGAGGTCTCGAAATCGCGATTGCCGGGATCTTCCCGTTCTGGCGAAAAGCCGATGAAGAAATCGACACCGGAGACGAGCCCGGTACTTTCCAGGATGGTCTTCACCACGCCGTCCGTCGTGCCGGGATAGGTGGTCGATTCCAGAACCACGAGTTGCCCCTTGCGCAGATGGGCGGCAATATCGCGACAGGTCTTTTCGACATAAGAAAGGTCCGGCTCGCGATATTTTGTGAGGGGCGTGGGCACGCAGATGGCAATGACATCGCATTCGGCAAGCCTGGAGAAATCCGAGGTGGCGACAAAGCCGTCATCCTGTCTCACACTTGCCAACACCTCGTCCGAGACCGCTTCGATGTAGCTGCGCCCGGCCTCGATCGCGGTAATTTTACCGGGATCGATATCGAAGCCGACAACCTTGAAACCGCCTTTGGCGATTGTCATGGCAAGCGGCAGACCGACATAGCCGAGGCCGATCACCCCCGCTTTGGCGCTTTTGTTTTCGATGCTGGAAAGCAGGGTTTTGGAAATGTCTGGGGAAGTCAAAGCGTCTCACGCTCCGCGCATGTGCAAAAGATGCCTTTCAGTTGGGCAAGAATGACGGACCTGTCAAGGCTCGGCCCTTTCAAATTCCGGTTGACGCCCGAGCCACCGGCAACGCACAACCATCGCCATGAAGATCGCCTTTTATTCGCCGCTCAAATCGCCCAACCATCCCGTTCCCTCCGGTGACCGGCTGATGGCCCGCCTGTTGATGAAAGCGATGACGATGGGCGGTCACGATGTTTCCGTCGCCTCGCAACTGCGCAGTTTTCTGAAACAGGCGGATGACTCGGCAAGGGCCTTGCTCGCCGATGAGGCCGAGCGCGAAATCGAGACCATCACGCGGCGCTGGCGACGGGAGGGCGTGCCGGATCTCTGGTTTTGCTACCACCCCTATTACAAGGCCCCCGACTTGCTCGGACCGGAACTGGGCAGACGTTTCCGCATCCCCTATGTCACCGCCGAAGCGTCCTATTCGCCCAAGCGGAATGGGATGGGATGGCAGGCGGTTCAGGACGGTTTGCTGGCCGCATTGAACGCCGCCGCCATCAATATCTGCTTCACCGCGCGGGATCGTGAAGGGCTGGTGCGTGCCTCTCTCGCCCTTCGCTGGGCGATGTTGCGGCCCTTCATCGACGCCGAGGCCTTTCTCAGAAACACACCCCGACCGACACCTGCAAGGCTCATCACCGTCGCCATGATGCGGCCGGGTGACAAGCTCGATAGCTATCGCGCCCTTTCTGAAGCGCTCACCCTGTTGCCGCAAAATCTCGACTGGACGCTGGATATCGTCGGTGACGGACCGGAACGCGCGGCCGTGCAGGCCATGTTCAGCGCGTTTCCCAATCACCGTCTCGTCTGGCACGGGGAAAAAACCGCGGCCGAAATCGCAACGCTTCTTTCAAAAGCCTCTCTCTATGTCTGGCCGGGCCATGGCGAGGCCTATGGTCTCGCCTATCTCGAAGCGCAGGCCGCCGGCCTGCCCGTTGTGGCCGAAGAAGTGGCCGGCGTCCCCGAAGTGGTAAAATCCGGCGCCACAGGATTACTGACACCAGAAAATGATAGAGCCGCCTATGCCGATGCGATTAAAACCCTGCTCGGCAACGGCAGACAGCGCGAAGAACTGGCACGGGCGGCCCGGCAATTCGTCAGGAACGAACGGTCTCTGGAAAACGCCGCGAAAGAACTGAACCATATCCTGCTGCAAGCAAAGGCGCGAACATCATGAGTCTGGAAAAACTCGTTGCGGCACTGGACGAATGCGGGCGGCGCGGCATATCCGCCGATCTCTGGCTCCGGGACGACGATGCGGTGGAGCCGACACAGGCGCTCGACACGCTGCTCGATCTTTGCGGCGGCTTTTCCGTTCCGGTCACGCTCGCGGTCATTCCCGAGACAACGACAGGCAGGCTCGCGCAGCATCTGGATGCGTCTGATATCGCCCAGGTCGCCGTCCATGGCTGGTCCCATACGAATTATGCCGGCGAGAAGGAAAAGAAACAGGAACTCGGATCGCATCGCGATCCGGCCGTCGTTCTCGATGAATTGCAATCCGGACTGGATAAACTCCATGACTTACATGGCGGACGTTTGGTGCCGATGCTCGTGCCGCCGTGGAACCGCATAGATGCCGGTATCGTGAAGGCCTTGGCGGGCCTCGGATATCGTGCCCTCTCCGTTTTCGGACCGGAGAAAACCACCCTGCCGCCCTGCCTGAACACCCATGTCGATGTGATAGACTGGCACGGCAGCCGCGGCGGCCGCGACGACAACGTGCTTTTCGCCGAAACCGCCGCCCGCATCCTGAGCGCCGCCGAAAACGGCGGCACGACCGGCATCCTTACCCATCATCTCGTGCATGACGACAATGTCTGGCGCTTTCTGCGACGGCTTTTCGAGGTGACCGCCAAGCATCCGGCCGCTCGCTGGCGTTCTTCGAAAGACCTGGTCGAGGACATCTCACCATGATTTCCAGGCGATCAGCAGCCCGCTCGCCTCAGTGGAAAGTTTCCACCTGACCGCTTCTACCGTCTCAAAGGGGGCGCGGTCGGGAAGGGACGCGGCAACGAACCCCGCCGGCGCGAGGCTGATGCTGCCCGCCCGGGCGACGATGGTGAAGATCAAAGGACCGGTCGACCACCAGGCGGGCGCACGCGGCATGTCTTCGATAATCCCGGGAAAGGCTTCAAGCATCCTGCTGAAAACCGGATGCCTGGCCGGAGCCGCGATGAAGGAATTGGCAAGCAGCATGCTGCCCTGCCCCGTGTCCCGCGGCGTCTTTTCGTCAAACGCCGTCAACCCCGCCAGAGGCAGGAATGTATCGAAGCTCACATCGTCCCGCGCCGGATACCAGTCGCAGTCGAGATAGATGCCGCCAAACCGCTCCAGCAGGATATAACGGGCCACATCCACCGCGCCCGGATAATCGCCCTTGTCCAGCATGGTTTTGAAGACGCCGTTCGAAAACACCCCTTCACGCTCAAGATCGGCCTCCCGCCAGAGGCGATAGTCGTAACCGTGGTTCGAAGCGTGGGCGGCCCATGCCTCAACCGACACCGGCGCGGCTTTTTCCCCGATCCATATCTGGTGGATGAGCCTTGGCACATCCTCATGGCTTTTAAGGCTGATCGTGCGGCGTTCTTCCGTGGAAAACCGCGCATATTTCTCCAGCACCTGCGGGGGTGGAACAAGCGTATATTGATAACCGATCTTGGCGACCATATCGCCCTCGGCCTTGGCGAGGCGCAGCCGGGCCGCATGCAGCCGGCGCGGCAGGCCGAGCACCGTTTTCTCACCCATCAGGTGGCCGTCCTTTGCTGCAACCAGCGATAAGAGAAGCGCATTGGCTTCCGCATATTGGCCGCCATTTTGCAACTGCCGGGCTTTATCCAGCTGGGCATCATAATATTTCTTGTCGGACATGGATCCTCATCCAGAAACGCTCGTTAACATATCGCCAAACAAAAGGCGTCAGGCAAGCCATCGTGTTTCGGAAGCCGGCTTTGAATTTGCTAAACAATTCGATGTTTCAGAGGCATAGACAGACAACAAACCCTGCGATAACGTGAATTTAAGCCCTCCTGAACAAATTGTCACAAGGCAACGATAAAGAGACGGCAAGGAACCCTTTGGCATGAGCGCAGGCGCAGATTTGCTCCGTATTGAAAATCTGCGGGTCACGTTTTCTCTCATGGGCGGCACCATCGATGCCGTCAGGGGCGCCAGCCTTCGCATTCTTCCGGGAAAAGTCACGGCTCTCGTCGGCGAGTCCGGCTCCGGAAAATCCGTCATCGGCCAGACCATCATGGGCATTCATCCCAAGACGGCGCGCGTGAACGGTCGCGTGCTGTTTACCGATCCGGAAAATGCCGCAGCCGGCCCCGTCGATCTACTGCAACTGCCGAAGGACGGCCGGGAAATCCGTTCGATACGCGGAAACCGCATCGGCCTGATTTTTCAGGAACCGATGACATCTTTCTCGCCGCTGCACACCGTCGGCAACCAGATCGACGAGGCGCTCAGGATTCACAGCATCCTGTCGCCTGCCGAACGTGCGGAAAAAATGTATGAAACGCTCGACCTCGTGGGGTTTTCCAAACCCAAAAAGGTCGTGAACATGTATCCCTTCGAATTGTCGGGCGGCATGCGCCAGCGCGCCATGATCGCCATGGCGCTGATCTGTCGTCCAGCACTTCTGATCGCCGACGAGCCGACGACGGCGCTGGATGTGACCATACAGGCGCAAATCCTCAAGCTCTTGCGCGATCTCCAGAGCCGCCTGAACATGAGCATGCTGCTCATCACCCACGATCTCGGCGTGGTGGCCAACATCGCCGACGAGGTCGCAGTGATCTATCAGGGCGAAATCATGGAGGCCGGCACGGTCGACGACATCTTCAAGTCGCCGAGCCATCCCTATCTCAAGGGCCTGATGGCCGCCGTGCCGCATTTCGACATGAAGCCCGGCGAAAGGCTGAAGGCGCTGCGCGAAATCAACATTGACCACGAAAGCCTCGTTGGCAAGAAAACCGCCGCCGTGAACAAGACCCCCGGTCCGCTTCTGACCGTGGACAATATCAGCAAGACCTTCACGACCCGAAAGTCCAGCTGGTTCCGCAAAGGTGACGCCAACGCCACCAAGGCGGTCAACAGCGTCAGTTTTGAAATTCGCCGCGGCGAATGCCTCGGGCTGGTGGGCGAAAGCGGCAGCGGCAAAACCACCGTCAGCAAAATCCTCATGCGCGCCGTTCGCCCGGATGAAGGCTCGGTGACCTTTCACCGGCCTGAGGGCGACATCGATGTCCTCAATGCCAGGGATGGAGACCTGAAAGAGCTGCGCTCGAAGATACAGATGGTCTTTCAGGACCCGATATCGTCGCTGTCTCCGCGCATGACCGTGGGCAACATCCTGAGCGAGCCGCTGGAAATCCACGGACGGGGCGATGCGAAATACCGCGCGGAGAAAGTGCGCAATCTCGTCAGGGCCATCGGGCTTGGAGAAAGCGCGCTGAACCGTTACCCGCACAGTTTTTCGGGTGGACAGAGGCAGCGTATCGGCATTGCCAGGGCATTGGCGCTCGGTCCCGAGCTTGTCATCTGCGACGAACCCGTTTCCGCACTCGATGTCTCCGTGCAGGCGCAAATCCTCAATCTGCTGAAGGATTTGCAGCAGGATCTCGGGCTCACCTATCTCTTCATTTCGCACAATCTCGCGGTGGTGGACTATATGGCCGACCGCGTGGCCGTGATGTGCGAGGGCCGTATCGTGGAGCTGGCGCCGCGCGAAATCCTGATGCGTTCTCCGGTTCACCCCTATACCAAATCCCTGCTGGCGGCCGTGCCTTTCCCCGATCTCGACCGTCCGCTCGATTTCCGCACCATCGGCAAGATCAGCGCGACGGGCAAATTCGACTGGGGCAAACAGTTTCGCGACGAGGGTGATGGCGACATGATTTCCGCCGATCTCGGCGAAGGCCATTTCGTGCTTGCAAACGGCAATGCGGATATTCGGGAGCTTCGCCCTTGATCACGCGTCGCACCACCCTTGCCCTCCTGGCCTCCGTCTTCCTGCCGGCTTATGCCCGGGCTGCCTATACCGACCCCAGCTATTTCAAGGAAAAACGCGAAAAGGGCGAATTGCCCGACGTCGCCGAACGCCTGCCGAAAAACCCGCGCGTCATCGACATGAAAGCGCTTGGCCGCGAGCCGGGAAAACATGGCGGCTCGGTGCGCATGCTCATTGGCGGCCAGCGCGATATCAGGCTCATGCCGATCAGCAACTATGCCCGCCTTGTCGGTTATGACGAGAAATTCGAGCTTCATCCGGATATTCTCGAAAGTTACGACGTTGAGGAAGAACGCATCTTCACCTTCAAGCTGCGCGAAGGCCACAAATGGTCCGACGGCAGCGATTTCACCTCCGAGGATTTCCGCTATTTCTGGGAAGACGTCGCCCTCAACCGGGAAATCCACAAGGGCGGCCCGCCGATCGAACTTCTGGTCAACAGCAAGCCGCCGTTGATCGAGGTCGTTGATCCGTTGACGGTACGCTACACCTGGGATGGTCCGAACCCGGATTTTCTGGCGAAACTCGCCGCCGCTTCGCCGGCGCGGCTGTTTTTGCCCGCCGCCTATATGAAACAGTTCCACGTCAAATATCAGACGGCGGAAAAGCTTGCCAAGCTGATCAAGAAAAACAAGACGGATGACTGGAGCGGGCTGCATATCAAGATGTCGCGGCAGGTGCGTCCCGAAAATCCCGACCTGCCGACGCTGGATGCCTGGCGCAACACGACCGCGCCGCCGGCCGAACAATTCGTCTTCGAGCGTAACCCCTATTATCACCGGGTCGACGAAAACGGCCTGCAACTGCCCTATCTCGATCGTTTCCTGCTCAACGTCACCTCGTCCGATATCATCTCGGCCAAGACGGCATCCGGCGACAGCGACCTGCAATATTTCGGCCTCGATTTCGCCGACTACACCTTTTTGAAGGATGCCGAAAAGCGCTTTCCCCTGAAGGTGAACCTCTACAAGCGCTCTCAGGGTTCACGTATCGCGCTGCTGCCCAATCTGAATTGCGCCGACCCAGTCTGGCGCAGCGCTTTCCAGGATGTCCGCGTGCGCCGGGCGCTGTCGCTCGCGATAAACCGGCACGAAATCAACATGGTCTGCTTTTACGGGCTGGCAAAGGAAAGCGCCGATACCGTTCTGCCGGAAAGCCCGCTTTACCGGCAGGAATTTGCGGACGCCTGGAGCGCCTTCGACCGGGCGGCGGCCAACAGGCTGCTTGATGAAGCCGGTCTCGACAAGCGCGACAATGCCGGCCTTCGGCTCCTGCCGGATGGTCGTCCGGCCTATATCATCGTCGAAACGACAGGCGAGAGCACGCTCGAAACCGACGTGATGGAACTGGTGACGGATCACTGGCGGCATATCGGCATTGCCGTTTCCGTCCGCCCCACCCAGCGCGATGTCTTCCGCAAGCGCGCCATGGGCGGCGAGGTGCTGATGTCGGTATGGATGGGCATGGACAATGGTGTGCCGACGCCGGACATGCTGCCTTCCGGCCTCGCGCCCACCGGTGATGACCAGCTGCAATGGCCGGTCTGGGGCGTGCATTATCTTTCCGGCGGACGCGAGGGCAAGGAGCCCGATCTGCCGGAGGCGGCGCATCTGCTCGATCTCCTCAAGAAATGGCGCAGAAGCGTCACCGAACAGGAGCGCGAAGCCATCTGGCTGGAAATGCTGGGTATTTACACGCAGCAGGTGTTTTCCATCGGCATCGTCAACGGCGCGCTGCAACCCGTTGTCCATGTCAAACGCATGCGAAACGTGCCGGACAAGGCGCTTTTCGGTTACGAGCCCACATCCTATCTCGGCGTCTATATGCCGGATAGCTTCTGGTATGACGGAGACGCCTGATATGCTGCGGTATATTGTAAAGCGCATCCTCGTCATGATCCCCACGCTGATCCTGATCTCGATGCTGGTCTTCACCATCATCGAGCTGCCGCCGGGCGATTATTTCGAAAGTTATGTCGCCGAGCTGCGCGCCATGGGCGAAACGGCGAACCTTGCCGAAATCGAGGAACTGCGCGTCCGCTACGGTTTCGACCAGCCGGCCCCGATCCGTTATTTCCGCTGGGCGACCGGCATGCTCGTCGGCGACTTCGGTTATTCCTTCGAATATCAGCTGCCGGTCAGCGATGTGGTGGGAGACCGCCTCTGGCTGACGGTTCTCGTCTCCTTCGTCACCATCATCGTCACCTGGATCCTTGCCTTTCCGATCGGCATCTACTCCGCCACGCATAAATACAGCTGGGGTGATTACGGGCTCACCTTTCTCGGCCTGCTCGGCATCGCCATTCCCAACTTCATGCTGGCGCTGATCCTGATGTATTTCGCCAATATCTGGTTCGGCATCTCCATCGGCCATCTGATGGACCGGGAATATCTGAACCAGGCGATGAGCTGGGCAAAGTTCAAATCGATCCTCGAACATATCTGGATCCCCGTTCTCATCATCGGAACGGCGGGCACCGCCGGCATGATCCGCCGCCTGCGCGCCAACCTGCTGGACGAACTGCAGAAACAATATGTCGTCACCGCCCGCGCCAAGGGGCTGCACCCCTTCAAGGTGCTCACCAAATATCCGCTGCGCATGGCGCTGAATTTCTTCATCTCGGACATCGGCTCGATCCTGCCCGCCATCATATCAGGCGCGGAAATCACCGCCGTCGTCCTGTCGCTCGAAACCACCGGCCCCATGCTCATCCGGGCGTTACAGAGCCAGGATATGTATCTGGCCGGTTCGTTCCTGATGTTCCTCGCATTCCTGACGGTGATCGGCGTTCTGGTGTCGGATATCGCCCTTGCCATACTCGATCCGCGCATCCGCTTCGGAGGTGGTAACGTCAAATGACTTCATCCATTCCGAAACCCGGCGAAGCGCTGCCACATTATGTCTCCACCGCACCGTTCGACCCGTCGCTGATCGAACCCAACACGTCGGGAATGGCGGCCTTCAGCAAGGCCTCACAGCTCCGCCTCATGTGGTGGCAGTTCCGTCAGCACAAGATCGCGGTATGGTCCGGCGCCTTTCTGGTGGTGCTTTATCTTTCGATCCTGATCAGCGAGTTTCTCGCACCCTATAATCTCCACACCCGCAATATCGAGCATATTTACGCGCCGCCGCAGGCCATTCACCTGTTCAATGACGGAAAATTTGTCGGCCCCTTCGTTTATGGCCGGGAAATGACGCTCGACATGGACAATCTGCGGCGCGTCTATCGGGATGTGCCGACGGATATCCAGCCGCTGCGTTTCTTCTGCAAGGGCGATACCTATCGTTTCTGGGGCATGTTCGAGGGCAGAACCCATCTCGTCTGCCCGGCGGAGGGCGGTGAATTGTTCCTGCTCGGCACGGATCGTCTCGGCCGTGACGTGCTGTCCCGCATCATCTATGGCGCGCGCATTTCGCTGACCATCGGCCTTCTCGGCGTCGCCATGAGCTTCGTTCTCGGCATTGTGATCGGCGGTCTGGCGGGTTATCGCGGCGGCACCTTCGACCTGATCGTCCAGCGCATCATCGAGGTGCTGCAATCCATCCCGAGCATTCCGCTGTGGCTGGCGCTTGCGGCAATCATGCCGGTGACCTGGAGCCCCATCCTCGTCTATCTCGGCATCACCATCATTCTCGGCATGCTGGACTGGACGGGCCTTGCGCGCGCCGTGCGCTCAAAACTTCTGGCGCTTCGCGAAGAAGACTATGTTTTATCTGCACAATTGATGGGTGCCGGCACGCCGCGCATCATCGGCAGGCACCTTATTCCCGGCTTCATGTCGCATCTCATCGCCTCGGCCACCCTGACGATACCCGGCATGATTCTCGGCGAAACCGCACTGAGCTTCCTCGGCCTCGGTCTCAGGCCACCGATCACAAGTTGGGGAATTCTGCTCACGGAGGCGCGCAGCGTCAGCGTCATTGCGCTATATCCATGGCTTCTCATCCCGACGATCCCGGTCGTTCTCGTCATTCTGGCCTTTAATTTCTTCGGTGACGGACTACGTGATGCTGCGGATCCCTTCAGATAAAATGGAACACCCTTTGATAAACTGCCCTTCCGCCATCGCCTTTTTTGTGAAAGGCAAAAAGAGGTGTGGCCCATGACCTCCCGTTTGAACGACGCGCGTATCCTCATGTACAGCCATGATTCTTTCGGGCTCGGGCATCTGCGGCGGTGTCGCACCATCGCGCATGCTCTGGTGGAGGATTATCGCGGCCTCAACGTCCTCATCATTTCAGGCGCAACGATTGCCGGCGCTTTCGATTACCGCGCCCGCGTCGATTTCGTGAAAATCCCGAGCGTCATCAAGCTGCGCAACGGCGAATATACGTCCATGGATAGACATATCGATCTTCAGGAAACGCTGAAGATGCGCCGCTCCATCATCTACCACACCGCCGAAAGCTTCCAGCCTGACATCTTCATCGTCGACAAGGAGCCGATGGGCCTGCGCGGTGAGGTGGAGGAAACGCTCGCTTATCTCAAGGGACAGGGCACCAAGCTCGTCATAGGCCTGCGCGACGTCATGGATGCGCCGCAGCTGCTCGAGGCCGAGTGGAAGCGCAACAATGTCATGACCAAGATCGGCCAGTTCTATGACCATGTATGGATCTATGGCCCACCCGATTTCCACGATCCGCTGACAGGGCTCGACGTTCCGCAGACCGTGCGCGACAAGATGGATTTCGTGGGATTTCTGCAACGATCCAAAACGCAGGCCGAAACCGTGGCGCATCGGCCGGAAGGCGATTATCTTCTCATCACCACCGGCGGCGGCGGCGATGGCAGTGAACTTATCGACGATGTCATCAATGCCTATCGCCATGACAGCGAACTGACGCACAAGGCGCTGGTGGTGCTCGGCCCCTATATGCCCGCCGATCAGCGTCAGCGCTTCATGAGCAGCGTTGCCGATATTCCGCATATCGAGATCATCGAATTCGACAACCGCATGGAAGACCTCGTCGCCGGCGCGCAGGCCGTCGTCTCCATGGGCGGATACAACACCGTCTGCGAGATATTGTCCTTCGACAAACCCGCCCTCGTCGTGCCCCGCACGGTGCCGCGGGAAGAGCAGCTCATCCGCGCCAGCCGCGCTTCGGAGCTTGGCCTTTTCGACATGCTTCTGCCGGAAGATGCCGAAAACCCGGCAAAAATGGCGGCAGCTCTGAAAGCGCTGCCGAACCGCGCTCCGCCTTCCGTCAATGCGTGCGGGCTGAAGCTCGACGGTCTGGAAAACATATCGCGCCGGATCGCCGAATGGCTGCCGCCCGAGGGCGACAAGGCGCCGATCACGCTGACCGCGTGACCGGCTCCCCCACAAACACCGCTTCAAAAGAGACACGCGCAACGTGACCGATACAAAAAAAATCGTGGTGCTCCTCAAGGGCTATCCGCGCCTGTCCGAGACTTTCATCGCCCAGGAACTTCTGGGACTGGAAAAGGCCGGGCTGAAACTCGAACTCATGTCGATGCGCCGTCCGACGGATAAAAAACGCCATCCCGTTCACGATGAAATCCGCGCACCCGTTACCTATTTGCCGGAGTATCTGCACGAGGAACCGCTGCGCGTTCTGAGGGCGGTTTGGGCCTGCCGCAAAAAGCCGGGCTTCACCAAAGCGCTTCGCCAGTTTTTCAGCGATCTGCCGCATGATCTCAGCCGCAACCGCTTCCGCCGTTTTGGCCAGGCTGCGGTGCTCGCGCACGAATGGCCTGAAGATGCCGAATGGCTGCATGTCCATTTCATCCACACGCCCGCCTCAGTCGCCGCCTATACCCACCTCATGACAGGCACGCCCTGGACGATTTCGGCCCATGCCAAGGATATCTGGACCTCCAGCGACCGCGACCTTGCCGCAAAGCTGCAAAGCGCGCGCTGGGCCGTAACCTGCACCGCCGGCGGCTTCCAGCACCTGCAGAGCCTTTCCGGGGCCAGACAGAATGTGCATCTGAGCTACCATGGCCTCGATCTCACCCGTTTCCCGCATTTCGACACGC
The DNA here is from genome assembly GCF_059511785.1 of Agrobacterium sp. LEGMi-208b. Taxonomy (NCBI): domain Bacteria; kingdom Pseudomonadati; phylum Pseudomonadota; class Alphaproteobacteria; order Hyphomicrobiales; family Rhizobiaceae; genus Agrobacterium; species Agrobacterium sp. LEGMi-208b. Next base: position 1,892,476 of record NZ_CM183445.1, on the reverse strand, counting down.
CGCGCCCGGCAAGAGACGGTTCAGATGCCGATGATCCGGTGAGGATTTTGAGCGTCGGCCGGGCGGTCAAGAAAAAGGGCATCGATATTCTCCTGCGCGCGCTCGCCTCGCTGCCGCAGGATATCCATTGGCGTTTCACCCATATCGGCGGCGGTGACGAACTGGTTGCGCTGAAGAAACTCGCGGACGAACTCGGCATTGCCGACAGGATCGTCTGGACCGGGGCCATGGACCAGAAACAGGTGCTGGAGAACTACCGGGAAGCGGACCTCTTCGCCCTTGCCTGCCGCATCACCAGCGATGGCGACCGCGATGGCCTTCCCAATGTGCTGGTCGAGGCCGCGAGCCAGGCGCTGACCTGCATCTCCACCAATATCTCAGGCATTCCGGAATTCTTCGTCAGTGGTGAAAACGGCCTGCTGACCGAGCCGGAAAATCCGGCCGCCTTTGCAGAAGCACTTCGCGCCGCGATCACCGATCCGCAATTGCGCCAGCGTCTGGGCGCTGCCGCCGAAGACCGCGTCCGAACGGCTTTCGACCATCGCACCAGCATTGCCGAGTTGAAGGCCCTGTTCGAGACCGAGTGGGAAAAAACGCCATGACCGATCCGGAAAAACGCCCCTGCGTCTTCTTCTACGTCCAGCATCTTCTTGGCATCGGCCATATCGCCCGCGCCAGCCGCATTGCCAACGCCCTTCAGGCGGACGGTTTCGATGTCGTGCTGGTGACCGGCGGCACGCCGGTTCCGGGCTTTCCGGGCGAGGGCATCCGCCATGTCGAATTGCCGCCCATTGCCGTCAGCGACGGCAGCTTTGCCGGTCTGGTCGACAGTTCCGGCAAACCGGTGGATGACGACTTCAGGCGGCTTAGGACCGATATGCTGATCGGCGCCTATCACGGTGCCAAACCCGATATCGTTATCATCGAGGCTTTTCCTTTCGGTCGCAGGCAGGTGCGCTTCGAATTATTACCGCTTCTCGATGAGATCGAGGATAGCGAACCGCGCCCGCTCGTGATGACATCATTGCGTGATATCCTGCAGGAAAAGACCAAGCCCGGCAGGGACGAAGAGACCGTGTCCCTGGTGAAGAAACATTTCGACGCAGTGCTCGTGCACGGCGATCCGGATTTCGCCCGGCTGGAAGACACGTTTCCGCTTGCCGGCGAGATCAGCCAGCGCATCGTCTATACCGGCCTCGTCGCTCCCCTTCCGCCGCCGGAACCGGCGGAAAAATTCGATATCGTGGTTTCCGCAGGCGGGGGCGCCGTCGGTGCCGCACTCATTCGGGCCGCTCTTGAGGCGGCCCCTCTCCTTGATGGCATCAGGAACTGGTGCCTCGTGACCGGTCCAAACGTGCCGCAGGCGGATTTCGATGCGATCTCGGCAGAGGCGCCGGACAATGTATCCGTCTTCCGTTTCCGCAAGGATTTCGCAAGTCTGCTCGCCGGCGCACGGCTTTCGGTGTCACAGGCGGGTTACAATACCGTCTGCGATATTCTTCAGGCCAGATGCCGCTCGCTTCTAGTTCCCTTCGCAGCCGGTGGCGAAACAGAGCAAAGCGCCCGCGCCGAACGCCTGACGCGGCTGGGGCTGGCGAATGTGCTGGAGGAGAAGGACATTTCGGCGCAGCCGATGGCCGATGCCATCAAGGCGGCGCTGACCTTGCCGGCACCCGGCACGATCACGCTCGATCTCGACGGCGCGGCCGGAACGGCTAGAGTTCTGCGCCGCCTTTATGATGAGCGGTGAGAATTGTCTTCAAGTCGCGAACCGCCGCCTCATCGGTAACCTTGCGCCCCGCACCGGTGAAACCGAGCTTCGCCACCCTGCTATCCGGATCATAGGATGGTACGGCGGAGCAGGATGCGTGAATCTCCGTGATCGGAAAGCGATCCAGCAAGGTCTGAACACTCTGCGGACGCACACCGGCACCGGGCATGATGACGATCCGGCCTTCGGCAATCTCCGACAGGCGTGCCAGAGCCTCCATCCCCTCAAGCGCCGAACGCGCACCACCGGAGGTGAGAATTCTTGGGAACCCCAACGCGATGGCGGCTTCCAGGCCCTCTTCCATGTCGGGTACGACATCGAACGCCCGGTGCAAGGTCACATCCAGCCCGTCGGCATGACTGAGCAGTTCTTCAAGCAAGCCGATATCGAGCGAACCATCGCCACGTGATGCGCCGAGCACCACGCCGGAAAGGCCGGCGGCACGTGCCGTGTCGATATCGCGTTTCATCACATCCGCTTCGTCACGCGTGAACACGAAATCACCCGCCCGCGGCCTGATCATGACGCTCACCGGCAGCCCACAGGACGCCGCCCGTTGCATGAAACCCGCCGATGGCGTGACACCGCCGCCCGACAGCGCCGCGCAGAGCTCGATGCGGTCGGCGCCGCCATTGACCGCCGCTTCCAGACCGGCGACATCGTCCACGCAAATTTCGAGAATCATCGTAACCTCTTTCATTTGGGTGGCCGTTACCTGCGGCGGCCCTTTCCATCAAGCGCGTAAAGCATATAAACGCCGCCAAGCCCCACGATCGCTCCCAATATGGAAGTCCCCGAATAGGTGGAGACCAGGGTTCCAACGGCAAAAATCAACGCACCCAGACCAGCGCCGAGGAAGATATTGACGGCAATCAGCGAGCTTCCCAGTCCCGGCCGGTCCGCGATCAGTTCCTGCAGATAGGTAATGGGAATGCTGATGATCGCCGCGGCACCCAGCGCACTGATGACCGTCTGCGCGTAGATATGCCACGGCGCGGAAGCAAGCCCCTGCAGGATGAGATAGATGGCATAAAGCCCCGCTCCCGCCGCAAGTGTCAGTGTCTGCGGAACCTTCTTCTCGATCCAGCCCCATAGAAGAATGAAGACGATTTCCAGCGCAGCGACGATACCCGCAACAATACCGATATCCGCCACCGTACCCTTTGCCTGTCCGGTTATGATGAGCGAGCGCACGGAATCGTTGAGGTGCAGCATCGAACAGATGAGCGCAATGGCGATGACCCTGAGAAGCACCCGCCGCGATCCGATTTCCGCAAGCGAAGCGCGCAGGCCGAAACGCGCTTCGGTCTTCGCCGATGCCGGCGTGGCGGCCCGTGGCAGGCAGAAGGCGACAAGCAGAAAGCAGACGAGCGCGCAAATGCCGGAAAACAGGAATGCCATCAGCATATTGCCGGAATTCACCAGAAAAATACCGACAATGCCCGGCACCAGCACCCAGGAAAGCGAGATCGTCGCCCGCATGATCGAATTCACCGCGATCATGTCGCCCGTTGAAAGGTTGCGCGCATCGGCACGCACATGCGCGAAGATCAACGAATTCATCGCCCCGAAAATCGGCAGGAGCACGAGCTTTGCGGCGACAAAGGCGGTGGCGTTGCCAGCCAGATAGACCAGCATATAACCGCTGACACCAAAGAGCGCGATATAGAGCATCGGCTTGCGATATTCACCCAGCCGGTCGGCAACGATGCCCATCAGCACGCTGGCGCTGACATTGATGACGGCGGCAAAAAGCATCAGCAGGGAATAGACGCTGTTGCTGAGACCGATTTCACGAATGCCGATGACCGCCTGATAGGGGGCGGTCGCCGCATTCGAAAATCCGAAGAACAGGATGGCGAGCGCCCCGATGCGGATCGACGGATTGTTGATGACGATGGAAAGAGCCGACGGCATGGATATTCGCCTGAGATGATCCGGCACCGCCGGATCGCTGGATAGGAGCTACCGGACCGCCGTCATCGCCAGCGGGCCGAAAGGATAGGTTTGGGGCTATAGTCGAAATGCGGCTTCCATGGGTAAAAATCGCCGTCCCGGCGGCGATTTGGAAGGTTTTCGATATCCTGATTGATGACCCCTTCCGTCAGCGCCATGAGGTTGGGATTGGCGATCGGCGCAAGCTCCGGTGAAAGATAACCTGATTTGACGACCAGCAGCCGCACGTCCTTTGGATTAAAGCCGAGACGGGTGAAATCGGAAATCATGTGATAAGGCCGGCGCCGAGCCGCCAGAATGACCGTGATGCCGCCGGTGGAGATCACCGCCTGCCGCTGATCGGCCGCACCTGGATCGTCCAGTTTCAGAACCTTGGCTTCGACGGTGACGGAAGGGCTCTGCGGATCGAGACTGCCGCCGATCTTCAGGGAAAGGCGCGCACCTTCGCCGGCTGCAAAACAGGCTTCGACCGCCGGCTTGTCGGTGATGCCGCCCAGCAGCGCACCCTGCCAGTTGCGCGCAATCAGTGCAGCCAAAACATCGGCGCGATCACCAACCCCACCCCCCGTCGGATTGTCGCCCGAGTCGGCGAGGATGACCGGCCGGCTTGCGGTTTTTTCCGCAATATCCAGAATGACCTCAAGCGGCTCGGTCACGGGGCCGAAACGAAAATCCTCCCGGTCATTCCAGTAGGATTGTGCGATCTTGGTCACGACGGCTTGCGCTGCCCCTTTATCCGTTCCCGTCACCACGGCGCAGGCCGTTGCGCGGGGCTCGTCCGCCCAGACGTAACCGATCATGAAATTCGCATCCCATATGCCGGGTCGGGCATCATAGTCAGGCAGAACCGCATAGAGACTTTGGGCCGGTTCGTCTTCCGTGGATGTCTTTTCACCCGGCAGCAGAACGGGAATTTTCGCCCAGGCCACGCCCGGCTTTTCACCGGTTTTCAAGGCCCTCAACAACATCGTCCACGCCCGCACCATCGTCTCGCGCACGTCGATATGCGGCGCCGTTCGATAGCCGGCAAATATATCCAGCTGATCGATGATCGTCTGGCTGACGTTGCCATGCAGATCATAGCTCGCAGAGACCACGACATCCGTTCCGACTACGGCGCGGGCACTGGAAATCCAGTCCCCCTCAGCATCGTCCATACCTTCGACATTCATCGCGCCATGCATGGCAAGGTAAAGTCCGTCGAGCGGCAGACACGCCGTAAGGCGTTCGAGAAACTCCGCCTTGAACGCCTCATAGGTCGCGCGCGACACGGGGCCGCCCGGCACCGCCCGCGCATGCAGAAGCGGCAATACGTCCGCCTCGCCTTCGCCGAGGAAGTTGAAATATTCGGCCTCCCGAAGCTCCGCACCGCGAAAGACGCGGAAATCCTCCTGCCCCATCAGCACCGGAGAATAGGTGCTGCATTCGGTATGGATTCCACCAACGGCAATACGCATGTCGCCCTCCCCTCAATAAACCGGGCTCAGGGGAACGATGGCGGAAAAGCGCAGCCAGTCCTTCTGGGCCTTCGGCGTCCACGCCGCCTCGGCAATGGCCGGTAGCCTCGGGAAAACCAGATGGTTGAAATAGGCACGATTGAGGAAATGTTCAGACCAGATGCAGGCCTGAACGCCCTTCATCCGCTCCTTCAATTCTTCTGGAAAGTCACCGACAGCTTCATAAGCATAGGTGTGCGACGGCGGAACCGTGCCGGCCCAGCTTGCGCCGGGCTCCTGCCAGGCTTCGTCCTGCACCATGTCGAGATAATAGGCCTGACCCGGCGTCATCACCACATCATAACCCTGCTTTGCAAGCTCAAGCCCGACTTCCGGCTTCTGCCATGCCATCAGCAATGTTCCGGCCGGATCGACACCGCCACCATGGGAAACCTCGTCCCAGCCGGCAAGCTGGCGGCCGCGCTCATGCAGCATCGTCTGAATACGTTTCATGAAATAGGACTGAATGCCGAAGGTGCCGTCCAGCCCTTCCTTGTCCATCAGCGCCTTGGCGAGCGGCGAGGCGAGCCACGAGCCATCTGCAACCTCGTCGCCGCCGATATGGATGAGCCGCGACGGGAACAGCTCCACCATCTCATCGAAGATCTTGCCGAGGAATTCATAGGTCGGCTCGATGGCCGGGTTGAGCGCATTATTGGGATATCCCTGCACCGAGCGATAGCTGTCCGGCGCTTCCTGTCCGTCCGTCAGTTCCGGATAGGCAACAAGAGCCGCGGTGCTGTGACCGGGAATATCCACCTCCGGCACGATTTCGACATTCAACGCCGCCGCATGCGCCACGACCAGGCGCACATCATCCTGCGTGTAATAGCCGGAAACCGGTTCCGCACCATTGCCGAGCTGCGGCAGAAGCGGCGCATCCGGACCACGCGTCGCGCCGACGGTGGTCAGCAGCGGATAGGCCTTGATTTCGAGACGCCACGCCTCGTCATCCGTCAGGTGCCAATGGAAGCGGTTCATGCGCAGCCATGCGAGAATATCGATCAGCCGCAGCACATCATCGGTCGGATAAAATTGCCGCGAAACATCCAGATGGCAACCGCGCCAGCTATAACGTGGCGCATCGCTGATCGTGCCGGAGGCCGGGAAACGGAACTTCGGATCGATACGCGCGCCATGCAGCAGCTGCGCCAGAACTGTCAGGCCATATTGCAGGCCGGCAGCGGCCGAATATTCCACGGTGACAGCGTTGTTGGAGAAGGTGATGCGATAACCTTCCGCTTCCAGCCCGCTATGCTGCTTGAAATGCAGCGGTTTTCCCTCATGCACCGGCGCAAGGCTGAAAGGCACATGCCCGACGGCAAAGAGCCTGCGGAACAACGACAACACGGTTTCCACCGCAAGCACTTCCTCCGCTTTGGCGTCTTCCATCGGGAAAAGTGCGACGGGAAAGCCCTCGCCCGGTTCGGCATCGATTTCAGCCGGCCAGGGCTGGATGGCGAAGGGCAGATCGAGCTTGCCTTCGGGAAGCAGCACCGGCGCCGGCTCGCTGTGGCGCCCATCCAGCATCAGGTCACCCACATCCACGGCGCGATGCGTGCCATCGGCAAGGCTGACATAGGCGGATTTTGCGCCATCCGTGCGATGCCGGGCGGGTCTCAACAGGCCATCGACGGTGAAGCGCCAAGATTTGCCCGGCTCCAGCACGAAACCGGACGGAGGGGCAAATTCATGGAAATTGGCGTTGCGGCGCAGATAGATGGCATTGCCGCACACCGGCTTGTCCACCGTCCGTGTCAGCGAGGTATAGACGATGCGAAAATCCTTCAGCGGTTCGCGGGAAAGATTGACCAGCGTGAAGGTGAAGCCGCCGGATGCGGACTCTGCGAGCGGATGCCATGAATTTTCGAGACGATACTGTGCGAGCGCCATGATGCTCCCCTTATTGCGCATTGAACCCGTCAGAGGGTTTCGGTCAGTAATGTTCGGATTGCGAAAAAGTCCGGGCCAGCGGCGCCTGCCCTGCCGTCAGCCCACAATCAACCGGCAGGCACACGCCGCTGATGGCGGCGGCCTGCGGACCAGCGAGAAAAGTAACCGCATTGGCGACATCCTCGGGTCTGACGATGCGCTGCAGCGGATACCAGTGTTTCGCTTCCTCGAAGACCTGAGGATTGGCGGCGGCACGCGCCTCCCATGCCTGCGTGCGCACGGTGCCCGGCGCGACAGCGTTGGAACGAATACCGAATTTGCCGTATTCGACGGCGATCAGCTTGGTCAGATGGATCAGCCCGGCCTTTGCCGCGCTATAGGCCGGATGACCGAACACCGCCATGCCATTGACGGAGGTGATATTGACCACGGAACCCTGGGTGCGCTTCAACGCCTCCTCGAAAGCCCTGAAGCAAAGAAACGGCGCTTCCAGATTGAGCGCATTGTCCTTGCGCCATATCTCAGCGGTCGTGTCATGCAGGCTGACAGCCCGTGCCGCACCGGCATTATTGACGAGGGTGGCAACATCCCCCAGCACGGAAACGTCTGCGGCCAGCCGCGCAAGATCCTGCGGATCGGTGACGTCACAGGTTTTCGCAACGAAACCCGGACCGGAAAGCCTGGAAAGCGCTTCGGACAGGCCGTCGGCATCGATATCGACCAGCACCACCTTCGCGTGGCTTTCAGAAAGTGCCGCAGCAATCGCCCGGCCAATATCCCCTGCCGCACCGGTTACGATGGCGAGCTGGTCTTTCCTGTCCTTCATCACCTTTACAACTCCCTTGAAACTTTCCGACCCACCACAGGGGCCCGCAGGCAAAACTGCCCGTATTTTTTCTCGCCCTCAGTCACCGAGCAATTGCTTGTCATCCGGATCGCGATGCTCCACGAGCTGCTGCTTGATGTGACGCAACGTCACCATCGATCTTTGCCGCTGGTGGTAAGCGGCAAGCGTCGCCAATATGTCGACGGCGGCCAGATAGGCGTAACGGGACGAGGTCGGCCGGAAGATATTGTTTCCTTCGGGCACATTAACCGCCACCACCATATCGGCCGCGGCAGCGACCGGCGTGTCGCTCTGGGTAAGCGCGATGGTGGTGACCCCCATTTCCCGCGCCAGCCGGAAACACTTCACCAGTTCCATGTTGCGGCCGGAAAAGGACGAACCGATAATCACGTCTTCCTTGCGCGCCGCAGCCGTCATCATCAGCTGCATGCTGTGATCGGCACTGGTCGAAACGCGCAAACCCAGCCGGAACAGCCGGTTCTGGATTTCCGAAGCGATCATCGAGGAATTGCCGCCCGCACCGAAGGCGTAGATCATGCCGCTATTGGCGATCCTGACCGCCGCTTCGTCGGCGATCGCGGGATCGAGTGTCTTGTGCAGCAGGAACAGTGCTTCCTGCGCCTTGGCCAACACCTCTTCCGCGACATCGGAAGGCCCGGTGCTGGAAGGTTCTGATGTGAGATACCGGACACCCACATAGGCCGTCTTGGCAAGGCTGACCTTGAAATCCGAAAAGCTCTGGCAACCGAGACGACGGCAGAACCGCGTCACCGTCGGCGGCGAGACTTCTGCGCGGGCTGCAAGCTCGATGATCGACGCATTGACGGCGAATTCAAAGTCCGAAACCAGAATATCGGCGATCCGCCGTTCCGATTGCGAGAACTGCCCCCTGTCTTCCTGTATCCTTGCGAAAATATCCATGCTCACCGGTCTCCGTTCCGCCAAAACTTAACGCTTGGCCCCATTGCCGATGCACCCTAATAAAGCGCGCCCGTCAACCGCATAGACCCATGAATCGACCATGTTTCGTCCCTTTGACGACACGACGGATACCTTTGATTTGAAAATCATTTTCTCTGTTGATTGGAAGATGAGCATATGCCAACAATATTCACCAGAGAAATCTCCAAATCTTGAAAATAATTTCAACAACGGACCCAAACCATGCGTGATCCCTTCAAGAACCCCTTTCCCGAAACCGACACCGCCCGCCATTCCATCTGGGAGATGCTGGTGACGCGCGATATCGACGCTTTCCTTGCGGCCGACTGGTCGAAGGTCGCGGATGATTTCGTAGAGGACGGCTTCCTCGGCATCAACGCCAACCGTGATGCGAACCCGGACAATTGGCGCCTGTCCTTCCCCTCGCTTGAGGCCTATCGCGACGAGTGGCTGCGGCAGGCGAAGGATTTCCAGACCCAGCAATTCGCGGAAGACCCGCGCCATGCGATTTTCACCACCACCACGCTGGAAGAGATCGAAGTGGAAGGCGAAACCGCGCTGGTGCGCAAGAAGTTCGACGGCGGGCTCCGCAAGGCCGACGGCAGCTTCGACGTCATGAAGTGGCAGACCCTCTATTATTGCCGGCTGCATCAGGGCCGCTGGAAGATCAGCGGCTTCACCGGCTACATGCCCAACCCGATGCCGTGATCCAGCAGACGTGTACGACAGCCTTGAACGCCGGGCCGAAAGCCCGGCGTTGTTTTTTCGCCTCGCGACGACGGACGAAAAACGCCGAAAACGGATCGCATCAGGAAAAGCCGGGCATGGAACGACAGAGTGCATGGCCCGGCTCCGTTCCTATTGGATCAGCTTGAGGACTGACAGGTCGACGCGACGATCGAGAGCAATGCCGCTTTCATCGAAGAGATGGCAATCCGATGCCTTGACGCCGGTGACGATCGGCTCATCCACGATAACGGGCGCGGAGCCGGGAAGCAGAGCGCAATAGTTCTCACCCGTCGGCGCGACGCCATAAGCGATGGTATTCACCCCAAGCCGCTCGATCACGCTCGGCGCGACCTTGATGTTGAGATCGGCCGCTTCGAGACCGGTATGTTCCGGGCGAATGCCGAGCGTCAGCTGCTTACCCTCAAGACCGGCACGGGGCTCCACCGGAACAGTGATCGTCTGGCCCTCATAGGCCACCGTCACGCCCTCGGCACTGACCGATTTGCAGGTGACCTTCAGGAAGTTCATTTTCGGATTGCCGATGAAGCCGGCCACAAACAGGTTCGCCGGCTTGTGGTAAAGCTCGAGCGGCGCACCGACCTGGGCGATTTCCCCGGCATTCAGCACCACGATACGATCAGCCATAGTCATGGCTTCCACCTGATCGTGGGTGACGTAGATCATCGTCGCCTTCAGCGTCTTGTGAAGATTGGTCAATTCGATGCGCATATCGGCGCGAAGGGCGGCATCGAGGTTCGAAAGCGGCTCGTCGAACAGGAATATTTTCGGCTCGCGAACGATGGCGCGGCCGATCGCCACGCGCTGGCGCTGGCCACCGGACAGATTGCCGGGCCGCTGCTGCAGGCGCTGGTCTAGCTGGAGGATTTTCGCGACACCCTCAACCTTCTGCCTAATCTTCTCCTCCTCCATCTTCTCGACCCGGAGGGGAAAAGCGATGTTTTCGAAAACCGTCATATGCGGGTAGAGCGCATAGGACTGGAACACCATGGCGATGCCGCGTTTGACCGGCGGCAATTCATTGACCTTCACGCCGTTAATGACGACGTCGCCGGCGGAAATCTCCTCAAGGCCGGCGATCATGCGCAGCAATGTGGATTTACCACATCCCGAAGGGCCGACAAAAACGACGAACTCGCCATCCCTGATGTCGAGCTGAACGCCCTTGATGACTTCGAAATGTCCATAGTTCTTGCGGACGTTGTTGAGATAAAGCTGACCCAAGACTTGCCTCTCCCGTCAGCGGCCGACATCAGGCCACGTTCAGAGATGTTCCGAAACAGGGACAAAACCGCGCCGGATCGGAACCGTTGAAAAATACGGGAGGGAGCGCCAAAAAAGAGCGCAGGCATTCCCGCAGCGAAATTGAGAGGATGCGGGCGGCCTTGCGCCCGCATCCGTGGTCATGAGAAATTATTTGTACTGCTCGAGAGCGGCGGATGCCTTCTTTGCGGCATCTTCCGGTGTTGCCTTGCCGGTAACGACGGACTGCACCATCTCGATCATCGTGTCCTGGAAGCCCTTGTAGTCGGTGAAGAGCGGCTCAGGACCACCATAGGCGATACCCTCGATCAGCGGCTTCCAGAAGGGATCCTTGGCTACGAATTCATCGACCTTGGCTGACGGACGCAGCGGAGTGAGGCCGGCGCCGCCCTGCAGCTCATATTCACCCTGCGGGCCGGGCGAGGTGATGAATTTGGCGAATTCGGTCGCCTTTTCTTCCACGCCGGTTCCCTTGAAGATCGCAAGGCTGTCGGTGATGAGCAGCGTGCCGGGACCCTTGGCTTCAGGGCCGAGCGGCAGGGTGGCGATGCCCCAGTTGATCTTGGTTTCCTGCAGGCGGGTTGCAGCACCCGAGCCCGCCTGGATCATGCCGACCTTGCCATCGAGGAAGATCGCGCGGATTTCGTTCTGCTCGTAGGCGGTCGGGCCTTCGACGGAATAGGGCGTGATGTCCTTGTAAGCCTTCAGCGCTGCAACAACCTGCGGGCTGTCGACGGTGATCTTGTCGCCGTCAATTACCTTGCCATTATTGGTGTAAACCCAATGCATGAACTGGTGCATGGTATTATCGAAGGTCTTGGCGGGCAGGCCATAACCGGCAATGCCGGTCTTTTCCTTGATCTGCTTGGCAAAGGCGATTTCTTCAGCCCAGGTCTTCGGCGGCACTTCCGGGTCGAGGCCGGCCTTCTTGAACAGATCCTTGTTCCAGTAAAGCGCCTTGGTCGAGAAAGCGACCGGCACGCCCCATTGCGTATCCTCGAAGGTGACCGTGTCGACGATGTTGGGGTAATAGCTCTTCTTTTCGTCTTCGGTCATCGGCACCGGAACGATGAGATCGTTCTGCGCGAACTGCTTCAGCGTGCGCGAACCGACATAGGCCATGGCGACCGGTGTGCCGGCAGCGGCGAGCGTCGTGGCCTTGTCCTGGCACTGCTCCCAGCCGACGACCTCAGGCACGACCTTGAAGCCTGCATTCTTGCCTTCCCATTCCTTGATGTATTTTTCATGGATGGGATCCATCTTGTCGCCGCAATAGATCCAGCTGATCTCCTTGTCGGCGGCATGCGCCGCCACCGTGCCAAGGGCGGTGGAACCGGCAAATGCGAAAGCGCAAAGCGCCAATCCGTAATGTTTCAGTGCCATGGTTAGTCTCCCGTTTTGGTAGTCGTTCCGGTTATTGCTTATTTCACCGCGCCGGCGGTCAGCCCGCCGACGAGATATCGTTGCATCAGGAAGATCGCGATCATCGCCGGTGCGATGCCCACGAAGCTCGCTGCCATCAGCTCGTTCCAGACGACCTCCTGCCGGCCGAAATAGGCAAACAGCCCGACCGGCAGCGGCATGTATTCCGTCTTCGAGTTGAAGGTCAGCGCGTAGATGAATTGCTGCGCATAGGCTTCGATGAAGGAGGAAATCGCGACAACAGCAATGCCCGGCGTTGCGATCGGCAAGACCACCCTGCGAAGCGTATAAAGCCGGCTCGCCCCATCCACATAGGCCGCTTCCTCCAGCTCGCGGGGAATGCGGCGCATATAGGTCACGAGAAGCAGGATGCCCGTGGGGATGATGAAAGCGACACCGGGAATGATCATCGCGAAATAACTGTTCAGCACACCGATGGACCGCATCAGCCGGAACAGCGGGATGAGCAGCACCGCGCCGGAGAACATCTTCACCGCCAGGAATATGCCCAGCAACAGGCCGGCTCCCTTGAACTCGAAACGCGCAAAGGCATAGGAGGCGGGTATGACGAGCACAAGCACGATCAGGGTGATCGAACCGGCGATGAAGAACGAATTGAAAATATAAAGCGCGAAGCCCGGTACGCTCACCCACATCGTCCGGTAGGCCTCGAAGGAGCCGTTCTCCGGCCAGAACCTGTAGGGTGAGGAAAACAGCAGGCTGAGCGGCTTCAGCGATACCAGGAAGCCTTCGACGAAAGGCGCCAGCACGAAGGCCAGGAATACGGCGATACCGCAATAGATTCCGACCATTTCATACCAGGTGTAGCGGTTGATCCTCGCATGTCTGTCGGTCATCGTGTGGCCTCCTGCGAGAAACGGCGGGTGATGCGGAAATAGAAGAAGGTGAAGATCGACAGGAAGATGCAGATGAGCACGGCGCGTGCGGCACCTTCACCATATTTATAAGCGCCTATCGCCGTCTTGTAGGTGTCGATGATCATCGTTGTGGTTTCGCCGTTCGGACCGCCACGCGTGAGGATCCAGATGATATCGAAGGAGTTGAACGTCGAAATCAGGGACAGGACCGACATGGTGATCATGGCGGGCAGCATCAGCGGCAGCGTGATGCGACGGAAGCGATAGGCGCGGCTGGCGCCGTCCGTCCACGCCGCTTCGTAAAGGTCCTGCGGAATGGACTGGATTGCAGCCAGCAGATAAAGCGTCACCATCGGCACGCCGATCCACACATCGGTGACGATCGTCGCCCAGAAGGCCGTTCTGCCATAGGCGAGGAACGCGACCGGGCCGTCCACCAGGCCGAGATTCTGCAGCACCCCGGAAATCATGCCGAACTGGCCGTTATACATCCAGCCCCACATGAAAATACCGATAGCCATCGGCACGATCCATGGCGGCATGGTCAGAATGCGAAACACTGCGCGACCGGGAACGGCGGAGTTCAGCAGCACGGCACCAAATGTGCCGATGATCATCTTTATCGAGACGGAAAAGAACGTCCAGACAAAAGTCCGCGTGATGACATCGGCAAAAGTCGCGTTGAAAATCTTCTCGTAATTGATGAAACCGACCCAATTCGTCACTTTTTTAAGCGACGCATCGGTAAACGACAGAATGAATGTATCGACGAGCGGATAGGCGACGATCAGTGTGATGTAGAAGAGCGCCGGCAGAAGAAGAAACCAGGCGAAGATGACTGCGCTGCGTTTTGCATCCATCGCGCAGTCCCCCTCAAGCCGATTTCACGGCGGGGGATTTCGGCTGACCGTGCAGCGCCAGATCATACTCCTCCCACACCGGTTTAAGATCGACCACCTTGCGGCCATGGCGCGCTTCATCCATGGCAAGCGCCAGAATGCCGGCCTCGATCGCGTCGAGCGCGGAAACCGGCAAGGGCGCGCCCTTGACGATATGGGCGATCACATCCTCGGCCATCTGCTCATCCGCGCCATAATGCTGCGAGAGCGTGGTCGCCGCCGAATAGGTCTTGGCGACCGTCTTTTCATTGGTACGGGCATTGTGAACGTTCAGGAAACCTCGCACGAAATCACCCTCCGCCATTCCCTTAGCACCGATGACGCAGAAGCGGCGGAAATCATCGGGGACGTTGAGATTGGTATGGAAGGCAAGCGACGCGCCGTTTTCATATTCGACGATCGCCGTCTGGTAATCGATGATGTCGCCGTCGCTGTCGAACACCTTGTCGGAGCCCATCCAGCCGCTCGGCTTGCGGTGATAGACTTCCATGTCGTTGATGCCGTCATTCTGCGGCGCGTTCGCGGGCGTGAAGCTCTTGCGACCGCCGAAGCTCGACACGAAACGCGGCCGCGCGCCGACCACGCCATTATAGAGATCGAGATCGTGGCAGCATTTTTCCAGCATGAAGGAGCCGGAATAATTCTCGTAACGCCGCCAGTCACGCATGAAGAATGCGCCGTGATAGGGCGGGATATGCTCCGAGGCCTCGATGGAAACAACATCGCCCAGCTTGCCTTCGGCCTGCGCGGCGCGCAGATCGCGGTAAAGCGGCGAATAACGCAGGACCAGACCAACAAGCAGCCGCTCATGGCCGTGCTTGTTGAGCAGCCGGGCGAGTTCGAGGCTTTCCTCGATGCTGACGACGATGGGTTTTTCCGAGAAGATGGTGCAACCGGCCTCAAGGCCGATGCGGATATGCTCCAGATGCATGTGGTTCGGCGAGCCGATCATCAGGAGATCGAATTTTTCACCGGCGATCAGCGCTTCCGGGCTGTCATAAACCTTGCCGGCCGAAATGCCCTTTTCCTGCAAACCCGGCAGACCTGCCGGATGAGGGTCGACATAACCGACGATCTCGAAATCCTTGTCGATCTCATGAAAAACGTAGCCCAGATAACCGAGACGGAATCCGAGTCCGATAATTCCCACCTTCATGAACTTTGTTCCCTGTTCATTCGTAATTCATTTTCGCAGAAGCAACCATTTCTGTGCTGGCCGTCCAGTTATCTGCGATAATTTCCCGTCACGATGAAATTAATTTTCACGACGGTCAAGCTAAATTCGATTTCGCAAACGCTGTCGCGAATTGGAAACCGATTTTCCCGGCGCGACGGATGCGAAACAGATCGCCGCCGACCACCGACGCAAAAAACAATACCAAAAAAATGCCAATCGTCCAGAGCAATTCCGCTATCGAGAAAATTTTTTTGGTTAATGCGAAAATATAAAGCACTGAGCCTCATTATTCGGCAAAATATCGAAAAAACCACCGATTAATCGTACAAATATAGTAATGGTTCTATTTTGGTATTGCCGATTGTGTGGCATATGATATAGCCAGAGCCGGCCATATCGCCGACCACATGGATCGTGACAGAGGTTATGGATGAACGGGGCAGCGCTTAATCTGGACGACCTGCAATCAGGCGGCGGCCCGCTTTACCTGAAACTGCGCCAGACGATTGAAGACGCCATCAATGGCGGCCGCCTGAAGCACGGCGACGCCTTGCCGCCGGAGCGCGATATCGCCGAAAGCGCCTGCGTCAGCCGCGTCACGGTGCGCAAGGCGGTGGACGATCTCGTCCGCGACGGCCTTCTCGTTCGCCGGCACGGTTCGGGTACTTTCGTCGTCAAGCCCATCACCCGTATGCAGCAGCCCCTGACCAAGCTCACCTCGTTTACCGAGGACATGCGCCGGCGCGGCATGACGGCAAGCACCCGCTGGCTGGACAGAGGCCTGTTCCACCCGACCGGCGACGAGATGATGGCGCTCGGCCTTTCCCAATCGGCCATGGTCGCGCGGCTCACGCGTCTGCGTCTTGCCAATGACCAGCCTATCGCACTCGAAGTCACCAGCCTGCCCGGCGATATTCTGCCTGACCCGCAACTGGTGGAAAACTCGCTGTATCTGGAGCTTGAGAAAAACGGCATTCGCCCCGTGCGTGCCATTCAGCGCATCTCCGCCCGCAATCTCACGGATGAGGAAACATTGCTGCTTGGCGTTGCGCCAGGCTCGGCAGCGCTTTCCGTGCAGCGCATGGCCTATCTGGAAAGCGGGCGCCTCATGGAAATATCCCGCGCGCTGTACCGCAGCGACGCCTATGACCTCGTCGCCGAACTGACGATGGGCCCCGAGTGACAACCTTGATCAAGGACACGAAACGATGACAACCCTGATGCGCCAGGAAATCGATGAGATTCCCGATGCAGTCGCCCGCCTGCTGGACAATGCCAATGCCGACTTCCACGAAGCCGGAGGCAGGCTGAAGGCCCGTGATCCGGTCGTTATCGTCACCATTGCGCGCGGCTCCTCCGACCACGCCGCGCATTTTCTGAAATATGCCATCGAATTGCAGACCGGGCTTCCTGTCGCTTCGCTCGGCCCCTCGCTCGCCTCGATCTACCAGACGAAGCTGCGGCTGGACCGGGCGGCGGCCTTTGCCGTCTCGCAATCCGGCAAAAGCCCTGACATCGTCGCCCTGGCGGAAAGCGCTCGCAAAGGCGGCGCACTCACCTTCTCGCTGGTCAACACCCTGCCCTCCCCACTCGGCGAGGCAGCCAATCACGCCATCAACATCCAGGCCGGTCCTGAAAAAGCGGTGGCCGCAACCAAATCTTTCGTCAACTCCATCGTCGCTGGCCTCGCAATCCTTGCCGAATGGACGGAAGACAGCCTGCTTGCCAAGGCCGTCAGCGCCCTGCCGCAAAATTTCGCCAAGGCCATCGCGCTCGACTGGAGCCAGATCGGCGAAGCGGTCAAGGGCGAAGAATCGCTTTATATGCTGGGCCGCGGCCCCGCTTTAGCCATTGCCGCGGAAGCCGCCCTCAAATGCAAGGAAACCTGCGAACTCCACGCGGAGGCCTATTCCTCGGCGGAAGTGATGCACGGCCCGGTTTCCCTGGTCGCGCCGAAGTTTCCCGTGATCGCTTTTGCCGCGCGTGACCGCGCCGAAACCTCCGTGACTGAGATCGCGGCCGGTCTCGCCGGCAAGGGCGCAAGCGTTTTTGTTACCTCCGCGAAGGGCAACCCGGCCAAGCCTCTGCCCTTCGTGGAAACCAATCACCCTTTGACCGATGCTTTGTTGCTGATCGCGCCGTTTTACGGCTTCATCGAGCAATTGTCGCGCGCACGCGGCTTCAATCCGGATGCACCCGTGGCATTGAAGAAGGTGACGGAAACCCAATGAGCAGCAAGGCATTTGTCGGCGCCCGCATTTTCGATGGCGTCGCGTGGCACGATGGCAAAGCGCTCGTGACCGGTGATGGCCACGTTGTCGACATCATCGACCGCGTATCCGTGCCCGCAGACGCCGAAATCATCGACACGGAAGGACTGCTGATTGCACCGGGTTTCATCGACCTTCAGGTCAATGGCGGCGGCGGCGTGATGTTCAACAATGCGCCGGATGTGGACGGTATTGCCCGCATCTGCTCGGCCCATGCGCAATTCGGCACCACTGCACTGATGGTCACCCTCATCACCGACCGGCCGGACATCACCTCCAAAGCCGCCGAAGCCGGCATCGCCGCACACAAGGCAGGGGTGCCCGGCTTTCTCGGCCTGCATTTCGAAGGACCGCATCTTTCGGTCACACGCAAGGGCACACACGATCCGGCGTTGATCCGAAAGATGGAAACGGCCGATCTTGCGGTGCTGACGGCCTGCAAGGCGAAGCTTCCTTTCGTGCTGACAACCATCGCCCCGGAAAACGTAACCGAGGAGCAGGTCGCAGCGCTGCGCAAAGCCGGCATCGTCGTTAGCCTCGGCCATACCGATGTGGGCCTCAGCGTCGCGACGGCTTATGTCGAGGCCGGCGCGTCCATGGTGACGCATCTCTTCAACGCCATGAGCCCGCTCGGCCACCGTGAACCGGGACTGGTGGGCGCGGCACTTTCGAACGGCAAGCTGGATTGCGGGCTGATCGCCGATGGTTTCCATGTCGATCCCGCAGCGATCGGCATTGCGCTTCGCGCCAAGAATGGTCCCGGCCGCATTTTCCTCGTCACCGACGCCATGTCCACCATCGGTACGGATGACGACGGTTTCGAACTGAACGGCAGGCGTGTCTATCGCAACGGCGGCCGGCTGACGCTTGAAGACGGCACGCTGGCGGGGGCGGATATCGATATGCTCTCCTGCATCCGCTTCATGCATGAAAAGCTGGACACACCGCTGGAAGAGGCCTTGAGAATGGCCTCCGCCTATCCTGCCCAGGCGGTCGGCGCTTCCGGCAAAGGTAAGCTCCTGCCCGGTTTCGATGCGGATTTCGTCATGCTGACACCCGATCTTCAGATGCATTCGACATGGATATCAGGAGAAAAAATCCACGATGCCGCACGTTCCGGAGCCTGAATCATGATCGTTTGTTTCGATATAGGCGGAACGACCATCAAGGGCGCGATTGCCTACGCTCCCGACGATATTCGGCCCGTGCCGCGTATCCCGACGCCCAAGACCAGTTTTGAAGACTTCGCCGCCGGCCTGAAATCGGTCATCGATAATAGCGGTGGCACACCCGGTTGCGTGTCGCTGTCGATTGCCGGCGTCATCGATCCCGACACCGGCAAGGCCACTGTCGCCAATATTCAGAGCATCCATGGCAGGGTATTGAAGGACGAGCTGGAAAAGGCGCTGAACCTTCCCGTCATCGTATCCAACGATGCGGATTGCTTTGTGATCGCCGAATCGGAAATCGGTTCCGGGCGGGGCCACCGCGTGGTTTTCGGCGTCATCCTCGGAACGGGTGTCGGCGGCGGGCTGGTGATCGACGGCAAGCTCATCAACAGCGATGGCGGTTTCGCCGGAGAATGGGGGCACGGGCCGGTGGCCGCGACATTGGCCGGAAATCCGCCGGTCTCATTGCCGCGTTTCGAATGCGGTTGCGGCCTTGCCGGCTGCGTCGATGCGATCGGCAGCGCCCGCGGCATGGAAAAACTGCATTCGCATCTTCACCAGCGGGAGATGACCAGCGAAGATATTATTGCGGCCTGGCAGGCGGGCGATGCGAAGGCCGCAAGGACCATTGATGTCCTCATCGATATTCTCGCCTCGCCTCTGGCGATGGTGATCAATGTCACCGGCGCAACCATCGTGCCGGTCGGCGGTGGACTTTCGAATTCGAAGGCGCTTCTCGCCGCTCTGGACGAGGTGGTGAGGAGCCGCATTCTGAGACGCTTCGACCGCCCTCTCGTCGTGCCCGCCATCTGCCGCATCGAGCCGGGGCTGATCGGTTCCGCCGTCATCGGGCTGAAATATGAGAAAGAAGCCGCCGGCACCGCCTGAGCGGCATCACACCGTCTTAATCTTTTCCCGGCGGAAGCCCAGTCCCACCAGCCGGCCGGTCAAATGGGAAAGAAGCGGAAACCGCATGATAGCCAATACAAAGGCTGGCGGTCCTTTCGGTTTTTCCGCATCGGCCCGTCCCTTCTTGCCGCCGATACGCATCATCCGCTGCAAAAACTGCGTGGCCTTGGTCGGGAAGGATCGCCGCTTTTCAATTGCAGCAAGATCGTCATCGGCAATGGCACGACCGGACAGGAGCACCGGCACCAGTATATTAGCGGCCGCAACCGCATCCTGAATGGCGAGGTTAATGCCAACACCACCGACAGGCGACATGGCATGGGCCGCATCACCGATGCAGATCAGGCCGGGTTTCCACCAGCGCTTCAGCCGGTCGATACGGACGGTCAGGAGATGCACGTCGTCCCAGCTCTTGAGCTCATCGAGCCGCTCCCGTGGAAAAGGGCAGATTTCCGCGACCCTGTCCCTGAAGGCTTCAATTCCCTGCAGCTTTATGTCGGCGAAAAATCCCTTTCGCACCACATAACCGCATTGCCAGTAATCGCCCCGGTTGATCATGACGAAACCCTGCCGCGAGCCGGCATGCCCCATGGTTTCCGTCGGATCACCGGGCTGTTTCGAAAGACGCAACCACAGCACCTCGGTCGGAATGCCGAAGCGCTGCACCTCCAGCCCCGCCGCCTCGCGGACAATGGAGTTGCGTCCATCCGCCCCCACCACCAGATCGGCCTCGATCTCGATGATGCCTTCCGGCGTGCTGACCGTGAGACCGCCGACATGCCCGCCGCGCTCGACCAGACCGGTCACCGGCGCATTCATCAGCAACCGGAAATTTTCGTATTGCCCCGCCTTGCCGACGATGAAATTGAGAAAATCCCATTGCGGCATAAAGGCGATGAAGCGGTGACGGACCGGCAGGCGGGAGAAATCCGCTATCGTGATACGCTCGCCGCCGATAACAGCATTCAGCCTCGGCGCCCGCGTATGCGGCAGGCTCAGGAACTCATCGATGAAACCCAGTTGCTCCATCAATTCAAGCGTCGAGGGGTGGATGGTATCGCCGCGAAAATCGCGGAGAAAATCGCCGTGTTTCTCGACGACGACGACATCGATACCGCTGCGCGCAAGCAGCAGGCCAAGCATCATGCCCGCCGGCCCGCCGCCGGCGACGGCGACCGCGGTACGGATGTGCTGAACGGCCCTGCCGTCATTTTCCGGAGCGACTTTCGCTTCTTCCATCACCTTCCCCCCTGCATCCCGCTTAAGGTCCTTATCGTGTATCCGCCGCCGGAAGGTTTGCATTTTTCGGCTGCGGCCAGCCCTGCGCATCGAACCGGAACAACATTTCGGACCGGGCAAAGATAAAGGCGAAGGCCATGGCCGTCCACATGCCGAGCAACAGTCCGGCGGCAACGTCGCTTGGATAATGTGCGCCGACGATGACACGCGAAACACCGATGACAAGGGCAAGCAGAAGAAACGCCCAGCGGAAACGCGGCATCAGCATGGCAAAAACACCAAAAAAAGCTCCGGCGGCTGTCGAATGGCCGGAAGGGAAACTTTCATAGAGATTATCGCCGGTAAATGGAGTGAGGCTATAGGCGCCCATCTCCAGGAAAAGCTCCGGCCGTGCCCGCCCGATCAGGAATTTCAGCGTATGGACGAGAATGCTTGCCGTTCCGATCGTCAGGAAGAAATAGGCAAGAAGCCGCCATGCCGTCCTCAATCGTCCATTATAGGTCTGCGCCTTTATAACCCGTGCGGCGACATAGGCCAATATCGCCAGAAGGCCGGTGGAATAGAGCATCCAGCGGAAGGTTCCGAAATCGGTAATGGCGCGGTTGAAGGAAACCACTCCTCCTGGCAACGCCTGCGCGCTTTCGGAAAGACGCGGATCGAAAGGAATGAAGACCAGGACCAGCACAAGGCTTGTCGCAAAAATCCATCCGCTGGAAACCAGGAAACGTCGCATCAATATCCTCTCATTGTTTTTCTTGCATATGGCTTTGCCTTCCGCAAAAACAATAGCCCGGGCTTTGTCCTTGTTATGGCTGGTTTTCGCGAGTAGAGGCTAATGCATGTGGCCCGAAAATGCGTAGCGGTTTCGGGAGAACGACAAGCACCAAGAGGTGCGAACCGGAAAAGACCGACGGACTGAATATGACGAATGCCAGTGAAATGCCGCGCAAGCTGACAATATTGGGTTCGACGGGTTCGATCGGCACCAGCACGCTGGATGTCGTCCGTCAGCTGGGTGGCCGCGACGGGTTCGAGATCACGGCTTTGACCGGAGCGGGCAATATCGCTCTCCTGGCGCAACAGGCGCGGGAATTCGGCGCGCGGCTGGCGGTTACCGCCGAGGACGACAAATATGAAGCGTTGAAATCCGCCCTTGCCGGCACCGGCATCGAGGTTGCCGCAGGCAAATCCGGCCTTGAAGAAGCCGCTTCGGCGGATGCCGGCTGGGTGATGGCAGCGATTGCCGGAACCCCCGGCCTTGCGCCTACTCTTACAGCCGCGCGGCGTGGCGCGGATATAGCGCTCGCCAACAAGGAATGCCTGGTTTCGGCTGGCGATGTCTTTCTGCGCACCGTCAAGCAGGGCGGTGGCAGGCTGATCCCCGTCGACAGCGAACATAGCGCAATCTTCCAGTGCCTAACGGGCGATCATAAACAAGCCGTGGAACGCATCGTGCTGACGGCTTCCGGCGGCCCCTTCCGCACCTGGTCGCGCGATGAGATGGCCAATGTCACGGCGGATATCGCCCGCGCCCATCCCAACTGGTCGATGGGGCTGAAGGTCTCCATCGGCAGCGCCTCGATGTTCAACAAGGGGCTGGAAATGATCGAGGCAAAATATCTCTTCGATCTCAGGCCCGACCAGGTGGAGGTGATCGTCCACCCGCAGTCGATCATCCATTCGATGGTGGGTTACACCGACGGCTCCTATATCGCCCAGCTCGGCTCCCCCGATATGCGAACCGCTATTTCTTATGCCCTCACCTATCCGCAACGCGGCAATCTGAATGTCGAGCGGCTGGATTTCGCAAAACTGGCGCGGCTCGATTTCGAAGCGCCGGATGAAGCCCGTTTCCCGGCGATCCGTCTGGCCCGCACGGCACTGGAGCGCGGCGGTTTGCAGGGCGCCGCCCTGAATGCCGCCGAAGAAACCGCCTTTCACGCCTTCGTTGCCGGCGGCATCGGTTTTCTCGATATGGCCGAGATCGTCGAAACGGTCATGGACCGGATGCATGACGGGCGCTCCGCCGAGACGATGGACGATGTTTTCGCTGCGGACGAGGAAGCCCGCCGTCACGCCCGCGAATTGATCGCCACCAAAGAAAAGGCCGCGTAAACGCGGCCCGGTCTTCTCTTGTCTAAACTGCGGCCTTACGCCACCGCCCGCGCCAGCGCACAATGCGACCAGAGCTGGTGCAACGCGCCGACCAGATGCTCGATATCGGCATCGCTATGCAGTGGCGTCGGCGTAATGCGCAGGCGCTCGGTCTTGCGCGGCACGGTCGGATAGTTGATCGGCTGCACATAGACGCCGTGATTGTCGAGCAGGATATCCGAAATCCATTTGCACTTGGCGGCATCGCCCACCATGACAGGCACGATGTGGCTTGGATTGTCCATGTGCGGAATACCACGTGCATCCAGAAGACCGCGCAGCTTGCGCACCCGGTCCTGATGGCGGGCGCGTTCGAAGGGGCTTGCCTTCAGGTGCTGGATCGAAGCGATCGCACCGGCAGCAAGCGACGGCGGCAGGGCCGTCGTGAAGATGAAGCCGGAAGCGAAAGAACGGATGAAGTCGCAAACCGCCGTAGAACCGGTAATGTAACCGCCCATGACGCCGAAAGCCTTGCCGAGCGTCCCTTCGATGATCGTCAGGCGATCCATCAGGCCTTCGCGCTCGGCAATGCCGCCGCCGCGCGGTCCGTACATGCCGACGGCATGAACTTCATCGAGATAGGTCATGGCGCCATAACGGTCGGCCAGATCGCAGATTTCCTTGATCGGCGCGATATCGCCATCCATCGAATAGACGGATTCAAAGGCGATCAGCTTCGGCGCATTCGGATCCGCCGCCTTGAGCTTGGCTTCGAGATCCTCGAGATCGTTGTGCTTCCAGATCACCCGCTCGCAACGGCCGTACCGAATGCCCTCGATCATCGACGCATGGTTGAGCGCATCCGAGAAAATGATGAGCCCCGGAATTTTCTGGCCGAGCGTGCCAAGGGTTGCCCAGTTGGACACATAACCCGAGGTGAAGATCAGCGCCGATTCCTTGCCGTGCAGGTCGGCAAGTTCGCGCTCAAGCAGGACGTGATAATGGTTGGTGCCAGAAATATTCCGGGTGCCTCCCGCACCCGCGCCACAGTGATCGATGGCGGCTTTCATGGCTTCGATGACTTTCGGATTCTGGCCCATGCCGAGATAATCGTTGGAGCACCAGACCGTGACGTCCTTGCGCTCGCCATTGGCGTTATACCGTGTCGCGCGGGGGAAATTGCCCTGCTGGCGTTCGATATCCGCAAAAACGCGATAGCGTCCCTCAGAATGCAGGCTTTGCAGTTCCGTCGTGAAAAATGCCTCGAAGTCCATGCCATGCTCCAGAATTGACCAGATCGTTTTCTGCCTCGACACCGGGACCGTCAACCCTTGTGGGCCACATTAACCGCGTCTGCGTCAATTCGCCGTTGTTTTGAACCATTCCAATAAACCGTTTATAGAAGATGATGGAAAGTACAAAATTGATTCACATCAAAAAACCCGGATTTTTGGAACCTTTTTTAAGCCGCGCCGTTGTTTGGGACGCAATCGATTTACGCTCGGAGGAATGCCTGAAGAGGAGGCTTCCCTAAACGACATCGAATTGTTAGTTATCTGTGGCGGTCGGAGGTAGCAGTCGCCGCAGATAAATATGGGACGCCTACCGAGCCGAAGAGCTCATTGTAACGTTGGAGAGAGTTTCATGAAAAAGGCAATCATATTTGCGCTCGTCGGCCTGTCGCTCGCAAGCTGCACGCAGACTGAAAAGGGCGCTTCCATCGGTGCCGTTTCCGGTGCTGTTATTGGCGGAGCCATCACGGGCAACGTTCGTGGCGCAGCAGTCGGCGCAGCAATTGGCGGCGTAGGCGGCGCTCTTATCGGCAATGCTTCCGAGCCGGGTTATTGCTATTATCGCGACCAGTACGGTCAGCGTTACACGGCACGTTGCCGCTAATCTCATCACGAGATACCGTTGCACAGAAGCCCCGGTCACCCGGGGCTTTTTGCGTTAAGGGCAGCAAAACACAGGCGCAAGGGTCCTCAAAGCCGTTTATTTATGATTAAATTGCAATGTTAACGGACAGGAAACGGGTTAGGGCGACAATAAAGGCTCAACCATAAAGCAGCATATGCGAAGAACACGAACTAACCCGAAGACAGGTATTGCGTATCGGAAAGCTGGCACCGCACTTGCGGTTGCCGTGACGTTCGCCCTGTATCCGGCGTTTACCCGTGATGCCTTTGCCTTCAAACTGTTCGGCATGCGCCTTTGGGGTTCGGAAGAACCGGAGGTGGAGGTTATCAACCCCGTCAAATATGCCGTCACGCTTGATGTCGCCGATGCCGATAAATCCCTGAAAGACAGCCTGGAAAACAGCTCGCTTCTTCTCGCCGACAAGGACAAGCCGGCCTCCGGCGATCTTGGCCTTCTGATAAAGGCGAGAGACGACCGGGACAGGCTGATCGCGGCGCTTTATGAAAACGCCCGTTATGGCGGCATCGTCAAGGTCACCGTCGCCGGCAAGGATGTGGATGCTCTGCCGCCCAATCCGGTGTTCGATCATTCCGCTCCGGTGCCCGTGGTCATCACGGTTACGCCCGGCCCGGTGTTCAAACTTGGCAATGTCAGGCTTGAAGGCGATGTGACCGGTCGCAACCTTGAGGAATATGGCCTGACGACCGGCGGCGACGCCGGTTCTCTCGCAATCATCCGCGCCGGCAACAAGCTGATCGACGATCTGAAGGCCGAAGGCCGTCCGCTTGCGAAGCTGACGAAGCGCGAGGCGGTCGCCAACCACGCGACGAACACGGTCGATATCACCATGGCGGCCGAAGGTGGTCCCGTGGCGCCCCTCGGCACAGTCACCGTCACGGGTGAAAAAACCGTCGATGGCGATTTCATCCGTCGTTATTCGCGCCTCAATGGCGGCGAGCCCTATTCGCCGGAAAAACTGCGCAAAGCCGCCGACCGGCTGCGGCAGCTCGGCGTCTTTTCCAGCCTCACCATCAAGGAAGCGGGAACGCTGGCGCGCGACGGCACCATTCCGCTTACCATCGAGGTTTCGGAAGGCAAGCACCGCTATTTCGGCGTTGGCGCGCAATATTCCACCACGGAAGGCATTGGCCTTCAGGGGTATTGGGGCCACCGGAACCTGTTCGGACAGGCGGAATCGCTGCGTATCGAAGGTTCGGTTTCGCGCATCGCCGAAGCATCGAGCGTCGAAGGCATGGATTATTCGGCGGGCATCACTTTCACAAAGCCCGGCATGTTCAATCCGCGTACCACCTTCAAGACCAGCCTGATTGCCAAGACCGAACACCCAGATACATACGACGCCAAGACGGTGACGGGCACGGCCGGTTTCGCCTACGAGCTGAACGACACCGATACAGCCGCAGCCGGCCTCGAGGTGCAATGGGCCGACACGGAAGACGCATTCGGCAAAAACGAATATCTCACGACCTCCATCCCGCTGGAATTCGTTCGCGATACGCGCGATGACAAGCTCAACCCCACCGAAGGCTTTCGCGCCTCGGTGGCCGCCAAGCCGAGCTATGAAGCGCTGAACGGCACCTTCTTTTCCTCTTTCGAAGGTTCCATTTCAGGCTACAAGGGGCTTGGCGCCGAGGACCGGCTGATCATGGCCGGAAAGCTTTCCGGCGGCGTACTGGTCGGCGGCAGCGATCTGCAGGACATTCCCACCACCAGGCGTTTTTATGCCGGCGGCGGCGGATCGGTCCGCGGTTACAGCTATCAGGAAATATCGCCCTATAATGCCGCCGGCGACGCGACGGGCGGCCGCTCCTATGTGGTCGGTTCCATCGAAGCCCGCATCAAGGTCACCGATACGATCGGCATCGTGCCCTTCATCGATGCGGGTGTGGTTTCGGAAGACGTGGCACCCGATTTTTCCGATATCCGGGCTGGCGCCGGTATCGGCCTGCGTTACGCGACGCCCTTCGGGCCTCTGCGTCTCGATGTCGCCATGCCGCTCGACAAATATGATGGCGGCAACAGTTTCGGCATTTATGCTGGCATCGGTCAGTCTTTTTAAACGCCGCAGTCGAACACCCTTGCAACAGAGTGTAGATTACCCTTTATGAAAACGTTGATTCGATTGCTGAAATGGCTGGGCTACGCTGCTTTGTGCGGCGTGGTGCTGGTGTTGCTTGCGGTTCTGTTCGTCGGATTTACACCGATGGGCGCAAGAATTGCCGCAAAGCAGATTTCATCGCTCGTTTCCACACCCGATCAGGTAATCGAGATTTCGCCCCCGAGCGGCCTTTTGACCGGCCGCCTGCGGCTCGACAATGTCACCCTTTCAGACCGGCAGGGACCCTATGCCCGCGTGAACCAGATCGCCGTCGACTGGTCGCCGCTTTCGCTGCTTGCCGGCACCTTCCATGCCGACCGGGTTTCGGCCGGATCGATCGATGTCGAGCGCAAACCGCTTGCCCCGGAGCAGACATCGACCAAGAGCTCCGGCAATTCCTCGCTACCGATCGAAATCGCCGTCGACAAGTTCAGCTTTCCCGATATCAGCCTTGGCCAATCGCTTCTCGGCCGTCCCTTCGACCTGAACGCGGAAGGCAATCTCACGGCTGCCCAGGACGATATGCGGCTGTCGCTCACCGCCCATCGGCTTAATGCGCCGGATGCGGAGGTCAATGCCGACATCGCCTTCCTTCCGAATGAGAATGTTCTCAAGCTGAAAGCGGAGATGAAGGAACCCGAAGGCGGTCTTCTCGCCACGCTGCTTTCGCTTCCCGGAACGCCTGCGGTGGCGATAGACCTCAACGGCGAAGGCCCGCTTTCCAATTGGACGGGCACGTTGCGCGGCAATGTCGCCGGCAACCCTGTCGTCAACGTCACCGGCCGCCACCTTCTGGCAGATGATGGCACCCGCCGTATCGAAATTGCAGGCGGTGGTCAGCCGGACCTGCTGCTGCCCCCCGCCTTCCGCCAGCTTTTTGCCGGCGAGACGAAGCTCGACGCAAACGCCACGCTCTCGCCGCAGGGCCGCATCGAAATCGGCAGCAGCACACTGGAAACCGGCACCCTGCTGCTGACGGCGTCAGGCACGGTCGATCCGAACGGTCAGAACAATCTTGCCGCCAATCTCATCGGCACCGCCGGCCCCGTGGATTTCCGCTGGCCGCTGGAGAATGGCGAGGTTCAGGCGCTCATCAACGGCCTCGACCTTTCCCTCAAGGGTGGCGCAGACGCCGCAAATCTCAACACGACCGTATCGTTGCGCAGCCTCTCCCTGCCGCAAGGCAGGCTCGATGACGTCAAGCTGACGGCCGAGAGCGCCGATCTCAACATCGCCAACCGTAGCGGCACGATTGCGACGGTCCTGTCCGTGGCGCAATCCTCCTTCGTCAGCCCCGATATCGACCGGCTGGTGCGGGCACCCCTAACCATCAAGGCGCCGCTCAGCCTCACCTCTTCCTTCATCGGCTTCGACGGCGCCACACTGGAAAGCGCCAGTGTCGGTGGAACGCTGAACGGCAGTTTCGATCTCGCCGGCAATCGCCTGACCTCCAGCGTGCAGCTCTTTGCGCTGCCCGCCACGCTGCCTCCGGCGCTCGCGGAAAAATTCGACACCACCATCGCCCTCCAGGGCGATATCGACCTGACTATCGGCGGCCGCACCAGCGTTGAAAACCTCGTCGTGAAATCGGGAACGATCGAAGCCACAGGCAATGTCGGCCTCGAAAACGATGCATTGAGCGCCAGCCTGACGGGTAAATTTCCCGCTCTTGAAAAGTTGACGCCACAGGCGAAGGGCGTCGCCGATTTTGCAATCGAGGCCAGCGGCGCACTTGCAGCGCCGGATTTCAACGTCACCCTGGGCTCCGAAAGCGCAATCCTTGCCGGACGAACACTCGAATCGCTGAAGGTGAATGCAACCGGCAAGGCCGATCCCGCCGCGCCTCAGGCAAAACTCACCGCCAGCGGCAGCCTCGACCGGCAGAAGATCGACGCCAATGCCGATGTGGTGCAGACCGAAAACGGCACGGCTATCCCCGAGCTGCATGTGGCCGTAGGCCGCAATATCTTGAATGGGCAGCTGCAATTCTCGCAGCAATTCCTGCCATCGGGCAATCTTTCCTTCAATTTCCCCGATCTTGCCCTGCTCGCCGCGCTCGCTGCGCAGCAGGCGAACGGCGATATTGCCGGTGACATAACGCTGAGCAACGCCAATGGCCGGATTGCGGCAACGATCAAGGCCAATGGCGGCAGCATCCGTCAGGGCACGACAACGATCTCCAAGCTGGCGGCCGATATTTCCATTGACGACCTTCAGGCTCTCGCCATCAATGGCAAGCTCAGCGCTGATAGCGTCAATGCCGGCGCCGCCTCGATTTCCGCCCTGAATGCCACCATCGGCCATTCCAGCACGACGACGCAGTTCGACGTCAACGGCCGTTACGACAATGCACCGCTGGTGGTGAAGGGCAGCGCCGACACCGGCGGATCGCCGATGACGGTACGGCTCGACGCCTTTTCCGCCGCCCCCAAAGGCATTGCGGTGCGCCTTGAAAAACCGAGCACCATCGCCATCCAGAATGGCACGGCCCGCATCTCCGATCTGACCATCATCACGGGTGAAGGACGCATCGAGGTCAACGGCACCGCCGGGTCGACGCTCGATGTCAATGCCGATATCCGGTCGCTGCCCGCCAGTCTCGCAAATGCTTTCGCCACCGGGCTGGATGCGGCAGGCAGCATCTCCGGCACGGTGAGCGCCAAGGGTGCGGCATCGGACCCCGCGGTCGACTACAATCTGAACTGGACCAATGCCGAAGTCGCGCAGACACGCGCGGCGGGGCTCGCCGCACTCGGCATCAAGGCGAACGGCCGCTTTGCCGGCGGCACCTTGCAGATCGATACCAATGTCTCCGGTCAGGGCGGCATGGCGCTTTCCGGCGGCGGTTCGCTTGGCATCGCCGGCAATCGTCCACTTTCCATGGCGTTTACAGGCAGATTGCCCTTCTCCGCCGTCGCGGCGCAAACCGCAGCGCAGGGTCTCGATGTGGATGGCACCGCCTCCATCGATGTGAGGATTTCCGGCAGCGCCTCCGCGCCTGTCGTTACCGGCAGCATCACCACCGATGGGACGCGCCTCACCGACGTGCGCAGGAACCTGACCGTCAACGATCTCGGCGCGACCATCACCTTCGACCGCGACCGCGCGGTCATTTCCCGATTGACGGGTAAGCTGGCGGGCGGCGGAACGATCTCGGGAACCGGCAGCGTCGGCATAGCCGGTGGTTCGGGTTTCCCCGCCGATATATCGATCACCCTTAATCGCGCCGGTTATAATGACGGCACGCTGGTGACGACGGTGGTGAGCGGCACGCTGACACTGAAAGGCCCGCTGTTGAATTCCCCCGTGCTGGGCGGCAACCTGACGCTGGACAGAAGCGCCATCACCATTCCGGAGAAGCTTCCGGCCTCGCTGACGGAAATCGATGTCAAGCACAAGAACGCCCCGCCGAAGGTGCGCGCGCAGGCCAAGGCGCTCGGGGCTGACCAGGGCGGCAGCGGCAGTTCCTCCACCATCAATCTCGATCTGCAGGTGAATGCACCGAGCGGTATCTTCGTGCGCGGACGCGGCATCGATGCGGAACTCACGGGCAATCTGACGATCCGTGGCACAGCGGCCGTTCCCGTCATTTCCGGCGGCTTCGAAATGCGCCGTGGCCGGCTCGAAATCCTCACTCGCCGCCTCGATTTCACCACCGGCAATATCAGTTTCGGTGGCGGCCTCGTTCCGGTTCTCGATATGAAGGCGGACTCGACGGTCGGTTCGACGACCATCACGGTGGCGGTTTCCGGCAATGCCAACGATCCGACCTTTGCTTTCTCCTCGGCGCCCGCCCTGCCGCAGGATGAGGTGATGGCGCAGCTGATCTTTGGCCAGTCCATGTCAAAACTCTCAGCGCTGCAGATCGCAAGGCTGGCCGATGCGGCCGCCCAGCTGGCCGGCGGGCGTTCCACCTCGCTGTTCGACAAGCTCAGAAGCAATCTCGGCGTCGACGATCTCGATATTTCGACGGATTCCGAAGGGCAGGCCCGCGTTTCCGCCGGTAAATATCTGAACGAAAGAACCTATCTGGAGCTGCAGCAAAGCGGAGAATCCGGTGCAAAAGCCATCATCAATCTCGATGTCGGCCGGGGCGTGAAGCTGCGTGGGGAAGCGGGCGGCGATGGCGAAGGCGCGGCCGGCATTTTTTACGAGAAAGAATATTAGCATTTGCAGTAAAAGTGCGTAGCGGTTTTACGTCCGGATAATCCGTAAAATCAAAGAGAGAGTATTTTCGCGATTCGAAGAAAAGCGAAAACGCTCCAGGGCCGCTTCGTATTTAGGTTTGCGAAACCATCTCGTGCTACGACTCTTCCATTGACGACGGAAATATTGTTTCCGGCTGTTCAGGCACCAGGCAGAACGCCAAATTCGCATTGCAAGTGTCGGTGCACTTGCGCCGGCCTCCACAGCGAGCATTGGGAAGAATTCTGATGGCAATGATTAACTCTACCAATTTTGGCGGTGAGACGCTCGAAATCATCGCGTTCCGCCTGCATGATCAGGAATTCTGCGTGAAGACGACGACCATTCGCGAAATCCGCGGCTGGGCGCCTTCCACGCCCATTCCGCACGCACCGAAAGACGTCATCGGCGTCATGAACCTGCGCGGTTCGGTCATTCCGATCATCGATCTGGCTCACAAGCTCGGCATGAAGAGCACCGTCGCCAATGAAAGAAGCGCCATTGTGGTGGCGGAAGTGCACAATATGGTCATCGGCATGCTCGTCGACCGCGTTTCCGACATTCTGACGATCCCGGCAAACCAGGTTCAGCCGGTTCCGGAAATCTCGGCCTCCTTCGACAAATCCTATTCGGAAGGCATCATCGCCAACGAACATGGCATGATCTGCTTCCTGAACCTCGCGAAAATGTTCAAGGGAACCGAAGCGGAAGATCTCGCGGCCTAATCAGGCCTTTTGGCTGGCCTCACCGCACGAAGACTTTCGATCAATCCAGACCGCCGGAGCACCTGCCCGGCGGTTTTGTTTTTCCTCCTTACCCCGTTTTATTAAATAAGAACATTTTAATATTATGGATATCTAATATTAAAGACCGAGGATCAGTATGCGCCGGCACGACTATCACGCGGGCCCGATACCTGACCGAGGCGGAGAGAGAAAAGTGCCTGCATTGCTGCCTTCGGCGGCAAACCTGTTCGTTGTTCAACATGATACGACGTGGACCGCATAGTCTGTGCGGCTCGCCGCGCCGTGGGCCGTTTTTGGGGGACGTATAATGCTGGGGTTAGGGAAAAGCGCAGACAACAGAAATATGCTCGATGCGATATCGAGATCGCAGGCGGTCATAGAATTCGATCTCAAGGGTAATATCCTCACCGCGAATAAAAATTTCTGCACGGCGCTGGGTTATGATCTTGCCGAGATCGTCGGCAAGCACCATCGCATCTTCTGCGACAGCGAGCTTGCCGCGTCGCCGGCCTATCAGGAATTCTGGGACTCTCTCGCCCGTGGCGAGTTCCAGGCCAAGGAATATCGCCGTATCCGCAAAGACGGCTCGGTTATCTGGATCGAGGCCTCCTACAACCCGGTTTTCCGTTCGGGCAAACCCTATAAGGTCGTGAAGATCGCCACCGACATCACCGCCAAGAAGATCAGGGCCGTGGACGATGCGGGCAAGCTGGAGGCGCTCTCCCGTTCGCAGGCCACCATCGAGTTTTTGCCGGATGGCACCATCATCACCGCCAATCCGAATTTCTGCGCCACGGTGAATTACGACCTCAAGGAAATCGAGGGCAAGCACCACCGCATCTTCTGCGATCCGGCCTATGCCGCCTCGCCTGCCTATAGCAACTTCTGGCCGCGACTGGCGGCAGGGGAATTCATCTCGGATGAATTTGTCCGTTACGGAAAGAACGGCAAGGAAATATGGATTCAGGCCGCCTATAATCCGGTACTGGACGAGGCCGGCAAGGTGGTGAAAGTGGTGAAATTCGCTACCGATGTCACGCCGCGCATGAGCGCCATCAGTGTGCTTGCCGATGCCCTGCGGGCACTTGCCGAAGGCGATCTTGTGCAGCGCCTCGACAACAGTTTCGTGCCCAGCATGGAAAAGCTGCGTGCAGACTTCAACGAAGTCGTCGCCAGGCTGCAGGCCACCATGCTGACCATCGCCCATAATGCCTCGACAATCGCTTCCGGCTCCGGCGAAATCCGCATCGCCGCCGATCAGCTTTCGCAGCGCACCGAACAGCAGGCCGCCTCACTGGAAGAGACCGCAGCCGCGCTGGAGGAAATCACCACCACCGTTACCGATGCCAGCCAGCGCGCCGGCGAGGCCGGCAAACTGGTATTGCGGACGAGAGAACATGCCGAACATTCCGGCGATATCGTCCAGCAGGCAATTTCCGCCATGGATGCGATTTCGCGGTCCTCCGGTGAAATCACCAACATCATCGGCGTCATTGACGACATCGCCTTCCAGACCAATCTTCTGGCACTGAATGCGGGTGTCGAAGCCGCCCGCGCCGGGGAGGCGGGCAAAGGGTTTGCCGTCGTGGCGCAGGAGGTCCGAGAGCTTGCGCAGCGATCCGCCGTTGCGGCCAAGGAAATCAAATCCCTCATCAACACCTCCCGCGAACAGGTCGCCAATGGTGTGGATCTGGTGGGCAGAACCGGCGGCGCGCTCCGGGATATCCAGTCGCAGATGAGCGAGATCGACACCAATGTCTCGGCCATCGTTGAAGCCTCGCGCGAGCAGGCGAATGGTCTTAGGGAAATCAATCAGGCCGTCAACGTCATGGATCAAGCCACCCAGAAAAATGCTGCCATGGTCGAGGAAACCACCGCCGCCAGCCACGGCCTCGCCACGGAGGCGGAAAATCTGCACGAGTTGCTGCGGCAGTTCAGAATATCGCATGAGGCATCGGCATCACCCACACGCGCGGCAAACAAAAAGCCAGCCGTCGTTACCAGACTTCCGGCGCCGCAGCCACGATATGCCGCCCCGCCAAGGTCTCACGGAAACGCCGCAGCGGAATGGGCGGAATTCTAGACCTGTTCTGAAGCCGGGAGGCCGCCGGGACGATGGCGGCCTCAACATTATAGAATGATACGATCCGCCCGGGTGAAGATTTCAAAATCTTCACCCCGCACCAGTGCGACAAGTGTGACACCCGCCCTCTCGGCCGTTTCGATGGCAAGTGCCGTGGGTGCTGAAATTGCCGCTAGAATGGGACTGCCAAGGATAGCCGTCTTCTGGACCATTTCCACCGACAGGCGGCTGGTGACGGCCACAATTCCCGCCTCGGGAGATATCTCCGCATTGATGACCGCACCTGCGAGCTTGTCGAGCGCATTATGGCGGCCGACATCTTCGCGGACAGCAAGCAGCCCTTTTTGAGGATTGTAGAAACCCGCGCCGTGAACTGCCCTCGTTTCGCGATTGAGACTTTGCGCCTCATTCAGCGCTTTCACCGCAGCAACCACGTCATCACCGTCAACGGAGACTTGCACGCCGCTCAACTCCGGTACCACGCGGACCGCCTGCTCTATGGATTCGATGCCACAAAGACCGCAGCCGACAGGGCCCGCCATATGTCGCCGTCTTGCCCTCAGCGCATCCGCATTGGCATCCTGCAAATCCACCTGAACATCGAAACCCTGCCCGGCTTCGATCACCTCGATGGACCGGATTTCCGCCCTTGCGGATATGATGCCTTCCGTAAGACTGAAGCCGACTGCAAAATCGACAAGATCGGCGGGGCTGGCCATCATCACGGCATGCGTGCTGCCGCCATAAGAAAAGGCGACTGGCACCTCCTCCGGCACCGCCCTCTCGCCCTCGGTTATAGCCCCTTGCCGCACAGCGGTTCGTGCGACCCTTCGGTAACTTGCCTCTGCCGACACGCTGATCACTCCTCCATGACGAAAATCTGCTTCGCCTCGCTCATGGTCCCAAAGCAGCATTTCTTCCCGCTATCACATCTAACCGAAAGCCCGGAAAATCGGAATCGGTTTCCCGGCTGCCCCATCGAAACAGAACCTTTGAAGGCGCTCCTCGCCTTACCCATTTTCCGCACGTGAACCACTGACGCAATCCCGCCAAGGCCATTCTGAAGCTTGGACTAGGCCAACCGGTGGGCTCCTATGCGAAAGCAGCCATGTTTCGCCTGATGGTGAGGCAACAGCCCAAAACAAAAAAGCGACCGAAACGGCCGCTTTCTGTTTTGGATTTTTTGTGGGCAGTCATTCTTTCGAACCCGCCCGGTGCTTTCAAGCAGCGACGAGAACCTCATGCAGGTTCGTCAGCTCATAGAGGTGCTTCTCAAGCTTGGTCAGATGTTCGTGGTGATGATTGCCCTCTTCGATTTCGGCCTTGGCCGCATCGATACGCTTCTGCAGCGTGTCGGGAGACATATCATCGGCCGAAACGGCGGATTCGGCGAGAAGCGTGCAGCCGGTCGGCAGAATATCGGCAAAACCACCGAAGACGACATATTTATGCGTCTCGCCGGAAGCGAACTTCACCGTTACCAGACCTGGCTTGATCGTGGTCATCGTCGGCGCGTGATTGGCCAGAACGGTCATTTCACCCAGCGTAGCCGGGATGACGACTTCCGTAACCGTTTCGGAAACGAGCAGACGCTCCGGGGAAACGAGATCGAATTTGAAACTGTCAGCCATGGCTATTCACTTCTTTTCAATTACGCGGGCGTCACGGACTTGTTTTTTACAACAAAGGCGAAAGCCTTTCCGGTTTCGCCACCATTGTCGGCAAGGCGCACGGATGAACCGCGCGCCCGCCAATTCATGATCAGGCAGCCTCGGCAGCCAGCTTCTTTGCCTTTTCGATGGCTTCTTCCATCGAACCGACCATGTAGAAAGCAGCTTCCGGCAGGTTGTCGTACTCGCCGTTGACCAGGCCCTTGAAGCCCTTGATCGTGTCTTCGAGCGCGACAAGCTTGCCCGGCGAACCGGTGAAGACTTCAGCAACGAAGAACGGCTGCGACAGGAAGCGCTCGATCTTGCGGGCGCGGGCAACCGTCAGCTTGTCTTCTTCCGACAGTTCGTCCATGCCGAGGATGGCGATGATGTCCTGAAGAGCCTTGTAGCGCTGCAGGGTCGACTGAACCTTACGGGCAACTTCATAGTGCTCTTCGCCGACGATCATCGGGTCAAGCATACGCGAGGTGGAGTCGAGTGGGTCAACAGCCGGGTAAATACCCTTTTCAGCGATCGAGCGCGACAGAACCGTCGTTGCGTCAAGGTGTGCGAACGAGGTTGCCGGAGCCGGGTCGGTCAAATCGTCGGCGGGAACGTAAATCGCCTGAACCGAGGTGATCGAACCCTTGTTCGTGGTGGTGATGCGTTCCTGCATCTGGCCCATGTCGGTTGCCAGCGTCGGCTGATAACCCACGGCCGAAGGAATACGGCCGAGCAGAGCCGACACTTCCGAACCAGCCTGCGTGAAGCGGAAGATGTTGTCCACGAAGAACAGAACGTCCTGGCCTTCGTCACGGAAGTTTTCAGCGATCGTCAGACCGGTCAGAGCAACGCGCGCGCGGGCGCCCGGCGGTTCGTTCATCTGGCCGTAAACGAGCGCAGCCTTGGAGCCTTCGCCGCCGCCGAGCTTGTTGACGTTCGATTCGATCATTTCGTGGTAGAGGTCGTTACCTTCGCGGGTACGTTCACCCACGCCGGCGAATACCGAATAACCACCATGCGCCTTGGCGACGTTGTTGATCAGTTCCATGATGAGAACCGTCTTGCCAACGCCGGCGCCGCCGAACAGGCCGATCTTGCCGCCCTTGGCGTAAGGAGCCAGAAGGTCGACGACCTTAATGCCGGTGACGAGGATCTGTGCTTCGGTCGACTGCTCGACGTAAGACGGTGCATCCTGGTGGATGGCGCGCTTCTTGGCCGTGGTGATCGGACCGGCTTCGTCAACCGGCTCGCCGATGACGTTCATGATGCGGCCGAGCGTTTCCGGACCGACCGGAACTTCGATCGGTGCGCCGGTGTTGGCGACGGCCTGACCGCGGACGAGACCTTCGGTCGAGTCCATGGCGATCGTACGGACGACGTTCTCACCGAGATGCTGCGCGACTTCCAGAACCAGGCGGTTGCCGTTGTTCTCGGTTTCGAGCGCGTTCAGGATCGGAGGCAGTTCGCCTTCGAACGCCACGTCGACAACAGCGCCGATAACCTGGGTAACCTTGCCCGCGCCGTTCACCGCTGCGGTTTTCTTGGGGGTAGCTGCCTTAGCCATTATCCTTACCCTCTTTCCTTACCTCAGAGCGCTTCCGCGCCCGAAATGATTTCAATGAGTTCCTTGGTGATCTGAGCCTGACGCTGACGGTTGTAGGACAGCGTCAGCTTGTTGATCATTTCACCGGCATTGCGCGTTGCATTGTCCATCGCGCTCATCTTGGCGCCCATTTCACCGGCAACGTTTTCGAGCAGAGCCCGGAAAACCTGAACCGAAATGTTGCGCGGAATAAGGTCTTCCAGAATAGAAGCCGCATCCGGCTCATATTCGTAGACGGCGTTCTGCGTCGCGGCATCCTCTTCCACAACAGGCGTTGCGGCCGGAATGAGCTGCAGACCGGTCGGGATCTGACTGATGACGGACTTGAATTCCGAATAGATCAGCGTGCAGACATCGAACTCACCCGCGTTGAAGAGCGAGATCACCTTCTTGGCGATCTGGTCGGCGTTTTCAAAACCGACCTTCTTCACTTCGCGCAGTTCGACACGCTCGATGATGTTGGCTGCAAATTCGCGGCGAAGGCTGTCGTAACCCTTCTTGCCAACCGTGATGATCTTGACCGTCTTGCCTTCCGAAATCAGCTTGCGGGCGTGATCGCGGGCAAAACGGGAAATCTGCGAGTTGAAACCGCCGCAAAGACCACGTTCAGCCGTGCAGACGACGAGCAGGTGCACGTCGTCCTTGCCGGTGCCGGTCATCAGCGCCGGAGCAACGTCCGCCTCGACCGCCGAAGCGATGTTGGCAAGAACGGCGCTCATGCGCTGAGAATAAGGCCGGGCGGCCTCCGCGGCTTCCTGGGCGCGCCGAAGCTTCGCCGCGGCGACCATTTTCATCGCCTTGGTAATCTTCTGCGTCGCCTTCACGGAGGCAATGCGGTTTTTCAGATCCTTTAGTGAAGGCATCCGTTATCCGTCCGAGTAAAAGAGCCCTGATTACGAGAAAGACTTGGCGAAGCTATCAAGAGCGCCCTTGAGCTTGCCCTTGGTATCGTCGCTGATAGCCTTTTCCGTGCGGATGGTGTCGAGGATCGCCTTGCCTTCCGACCGGAGGTAGGAGAGCAGACCCTGCTCGAACTTGCCGACCTGTGCGACCGGAACCTTGTCGAGGTAACCGTTGACGCCGGCGAAGATCACCGCAACCTGTTCTTCCGTCTTGAGCGGAGAGAACTGCGGCTGCTTCAGAAGCTCGGTCAGGCGGGCACCGCGGTTGAGCAGGCGCTGCGTGGAAGCGTCGAGGTCCGAACCGAACTGGGCGAAGGCGGCCATTTCGCGATACTGGGCGAGTTCACCCTTGATCGAGCCGGCAACCTGCTTCATCGCCTTGATCTGAGCGGCGGAGCCAACGCGCGAAACCGACAGACCGACGTTAACGGCCGGGCGGATACCCTGATAGAACAGGTCGGTTTCAAGGAAGATCTGGCCGTCGGTGATCGAGATCACGTTGGTCGGAATAAAGGCCGAAACGTCGTTACCCTGGGTTTCGATGACAGGCAGGGCCGTCAGCGAACCAGCGCCCATTTCGTCGGAGAGCTTTGCAGCGCGCTCGAGAAGACGGGAGTGAAGATAGAAAACGTCGCCCGGATAAGCTTCGCGGCCCGGAGGACGACGCAGCAGAAGCGACATCTGACGATAGGCAACGGCCTGCTTGGAAAGGTCGTCGTAACCGATGAGGGCGTGCTTGCCGTTGTCACGGAAATATTCGCCCATGGCGCAGCCGGCAAACGGTGCGAGGTACTGCATCGGAGCCGGATCGGAAGCCGTTGCGGCAACGATGATCGAGTACTGCAGCGCGCCGCGCTCTTCCAGAACCTTGACGAACTGGGCAACGGTCGAACGCTTCTGACCGATAGCGACGTAGACGCAATAAAGCTTGTCGCCGTCAGGACCATTGTCGTGAATGGCCTTCTGGTTCAGGATCGTGTCGAGAATGATCGCAGTCTTGCCGGTCTGGCGGTCGCCGATGACGAGTTCGCGCTGGCCGCGGCCAACCGGGATGAGCGCGTCGATGGCCTTGAGGCCGGTCGACATCGGCTCATGAACCGACTTGCGCGGAATGATGCCTGGAGCCTTGACGTCAACGCGCGAACGCTTGGCGGCATTGATCGGGCCCTTGCCGTCGATCGGGTTGCCAAGCGCGTCAACGACGCGGCCGAGCAGTTCCGGGCCGACGGGAACGTCAACGATAGCGCCAGTCCGCTTTACGGTGTCGCCTTCCTTGATGTCACGGTCCGAACCGAAGATAACCACACCGACATTGTCGGCTTCGAGGTTAAGCGCCATGCCGCGGATGCCGCCCGGAAACTCGACCATTTCACCAGCCTGAACATTGTCGAGACCGTAAACGCGGGCAATACCGTCACCGACGGAAAGCACCTGGCCGACTTCCGAGACTTCCGCCTCGTTGCCGAAATTTTTGATTTGATCTTTCAGAATTGCGGAAATTTCCGCGGCGCGGATATCCATCAGCCAACCTCTTTCAGTGCAAGCTTAAGGGTGGAAAGTTTGGTGCGAAGAGACGTATCGATCTGGCGGGAGCCGACCTTGACGATCAGGCCACCGAGGATCGAGGGATCGACGGTAACGGAAACCGCCACATCCTTGCCGGTAACGCTCTTCAGCGCCGCCTTCAGTTCAGTTTCCTGCGCCTCGTCGAGCGCATGTGCCGAGGTGACCTCGGCGGTGATTTCGCCGCGGTGGGCAGCGGCAATGGTGCGGTAGGCGCGGATCATGCCGGGAACGGCAAAGAGACGGCGGTTATTCGCAACAACCTTGAGGAAATTGAGTGCGAGACCAGCGATGCCGGCCTTTTCGCAGATCGCGGTGATTGCCTTGAATTGATCCTCGGCGGAAAACACCGGGCTCGCAACCAGACGCTTCAAATCGTCGCTTTCGTCGAGAAGTGCGCCAAACTTGTCCAGTTCGGCCTGAACCGCTTCGACCGTACCCGCTTCCAAAGCAAGCTCGAAAAGCGACGACGCATACCTTTCCGCTACACCGGATGTTCCCTGGGAGGTCTCTGCCACGGGCACTTTTTCCCTGCTAATCGTCCAAGACCATCAGCGATGGGGCTCCACCGCATCAAATTCTTGAAATCGTTTCAATTTCCCCGAAAAAGACCGGAATTCCCCCCTGCCTTTTCCCAATTTCGCGGTCCGTCTAGCATAGGACGCCGGGACTCGCAACACGCGTAATAGCGGAAAGCGCCGTTTGGGCAAGGGGGAATGCGTTTAAATTTTCCGATTTCGCTCAGGATGCGGCATCTGTGCGTCACAAAAGGCAAAAAGGCCGCCTCAGACCAGCCCGAAGACGTAGCTCAACGCGAGTGCGGACAGCAGAAAGTGCACAACCAGAAGTAAGAAATTCCGCATGGTTGCGCCACCATCCGACAGTATGGAGAGAATGCCCCCGAACACGCTGAGGCCGAAGGCCGCACCAAAGGCGAGATAGACCATGGGCTGGGCGAGAAGCAGGGCCGCCGCACCGAGACCGAGATAGAACCCGGCAAGTGAAGAACGTACCAGCGTATAACCATCCCTGCGCTCACCGGCCGGCTGCAGACCGAAAGCGCGAAGCGTCAGCCCCGGTGCAAACATGAAAAACAGGCCGATGATGGCTGATACCACCGCCGCGCCGAAGGCCAGTTGTTCGCCGAATTCGGCCGGAAAATAAAACTCCATCTCGTTCCCCAAATCATTGTGTCGTTCGCTCGCGTTATGACACGGTCATGACAAGTGGAAAACGCCCTCTTTGGCAAAGTTCAAAGGAAACTTTGCGGATCGATATCGAGCTGTACATGCACGCTGCCCCGCTCCTTCGGACCATTGGCCAGCAATGTACGGAGAAAAGACTGCATGTCCGAATTGCGCCGCCCGTGCACCAAGAGGCGGAAACGGTGACGGCCACGGATCAGCGCCAGCGGTGCTTCCGCCGGGCCAAGTAGCATGATGCCGGTTACCTGCGGCGCGGCGGCCCTTAGACCACGCGCATGAGTTTCGGCCTCCCCACGCGTATCGGCGGAGACGATGATTGATGCGAGCCGGCCGAAGGGCGGCAGAACGGCTTTTTCCCGCTCCACGATCTCCCTTTCGTAAAAGGCGGAAGCATCACCCGAAACGATGGCCTGCATGACAGGATGTTGTGGCTGATAGGTCTGCAGAAGACCATGGCTCTTCAAACCCGTGCGCCCGGCACGCCCCGTCACCTGCGAGAGCAGCTGGAACGTCCGCTCCGCCGCGCGCGGATCGCCATTGGCAAGGCCGAGATCGGCATCGACGATGCCGACAAGCGTCATCAGCGGGAAGTTATGGCCCTTGGCGACGAGCTGCGTGCCGATGACGATATCGGCCTCGCCCTTGACGATGGCCTCCAGCTCCAGCCGCAGCCGCTTGACGCCCATGAGATCGGAGGAGAGCACGATGGTGCGGGCCTCGGGGAAATGTTTCTCCACCTCCTCGGCAATACGCTCCACGCCCGGCCCGCAGGCGACCAGATGGTCGAAGGTTCCGCATTCCGGGCAATGGTCGGGTGTCGGCTCGTTATGGCCGCACTGGTGGCACTGCAATTGATTGCGGAAGCGGTGCTCCACCAGCCAGCTGGAACATTGCGGGCACTGGAAACGGTGGCCGCAGACCCGGCAAAGCGTCAGCGGCGCATAACCGCGACGATTGAGGAACAGCAGCGCCTGTTCGCCCTTCTCGATCGTCTTGCCGATACCGCGCAGCAGGACGGGTGAGAGAAACCCTCCCCTTTCCGGCGGGTGGCGGCGCATATCGACGAGATGCAGGTCCGGCATCGCCGCATCGCCGAAACGCGTATGCAGGTGAATGGTGTTGTATCGCCCCGAGCTGCCGTTGACCTGGCTTTCCACCGAGGGCGTGGCCGAGACCAGCACGACGGGGAATTCGGCGATACGCGCCCTCACCACAGCCATGTCGCGCGCATTATAAAAGACCCGATCTTCCTGCTTGTAGGCCGGGTCGTGCTCTTCATCGACGATGATAAGACCGAGATTGTCGAAGGGCAGGAAAAGCGCCGAGCGCGCGCCGGCCACCACCTTTACCTCACCCGTCACCGCCTGCCGCCAGACCTTCTCGCGCATCCGCGGCGACAGGTCCGAATGCCATTCCGCCGGTTTCGCGCCGAAACGATCCTGAAAACGCTCCAGAAACGCCGCCGTCAGGGCGATTTCCGGCAGCAGGATAAGGACCTGCTTGCCCTGACGCAGCGTTTCCGCCACGGCCTCGAAATAAACCTCGGTCTTGCCCGAGCCAGTCACACCGTCAATCAGCGAGACATGAAAGCCGCCCTTGCGCACATCCTCGAGTATCTCCGAAGCGGCCTGTTTCTGCGGCCCTTCCAGACGCGGCTCGACATAATCTGGATCAGGCTCGGCCACGACAGGCGGAGCGGGCAGGAAAACCGTCTCGAACACGCCCTGCTTCACGAGACCGTCGATGACGCTGGTCGAAACGCCGGCGGCATGGGCAAGCCCGCTTTTCGTCCAGCCGTGGCCTTCGGCCGCCAGCTCCATCACGCGCTCGCGGGCGGGGGTGAGACGCTCCGGCCGGCCTTCCGTCAGCCGCAGGCCCTCAATCATCGGCTCGGGATCGAAGGCGGCGGGCGCGCGCAGCGCCATGCGCGCCACGAGGCCGGGCGGAGACAGCGTATAGGCGGCAACCCAGTCGACGAAGCGGCGCATCTCCGCCTTCAGCGGCGGGCACTCGAAACTCTTGGTGATGGGCCGTAGCTTCTTCGG
The DNA here is from genome assembly GCF_059511785.1 of Agrobacterium sp. LEGMi-208b. Lineage (NCBI taxonomy): Bacteria > Pseudomonadati > Pseudomonadota > Alphaproteobacteria > Hyphomicrobiales > Rhizobiaceae > Agrobacterium > Agrobacterium sp. LEGMi-208b. The sequence continues at coordinate 1,849,484 of NZ_CM183445.1, read as the reverse complement.
ATCGACGCCCTTCTCGCCGGCATCGTCCCACACCACGCCGAAGACCTGCCGGGGACCAAGCGGCACCTGCACGACGGAACCGGTCTCCACCACCATATCCTCAGGCACGGCATAGCTGTAAGGCCCCGGCGCCGGCATGGGCACGAGAACGGGCACCGTACGCGTGGGCGACGGCGGGTCGAACAGAGCCCCAAACAGATCGGACGAATCTTTTGCCATGATGTGGCGACCATGCCCCGGCGACAGGAAAAAGGAAACCGCCCGGATGTAGTGGGGGCGCCCAGCAAAGTCCACCTCTTAACCAAATGCTGACCATAAGCGCATAGTTTCAAGGCATGGAATGGAGCGCCGCGTGACCGAAATCCTGACATTTGCCGAACCCGATCTCCTCAACGAGCGTCAGTCCTGGCTCGCCACCCTTGCTGGCGAACGCCGTCTTGCCGACAACACCGTCGAGGCCTATGAGCGCGACACCCGCCAGTTCCTGACATTCCTCACCGGCTATATCGGCAAGCCCGCCGCCATAAGAGATATAGCCGATCTGCGCCCTGTCGATCTGCGCGCCTTTCTGGCCAACCGACGCAAGGAAGGCGCCGGCCCGCGTTCGCTCGGCCGGCATCTGGCCGGCCTGCGCTCGCTGCTGCACCACCTACAAAAAAAGGGACTCGTGAATGCGGCCGGCGCCACCGCCATGCGCGCGCCAAAACAGCCGAAATCCCTGCCGAAACCGCTCACCGACCGCCAGGCGCTGAAGATCACCACGGCCGAGGCGCAGTTGAACGAAGAACCCTGGATCGCCACCCGAAATGCCGCTGTTCTTTCGCTGCTTTATGGCTGCGGTCTGCGCATTTCCGAGGCGCTGGGTCTCACCCCGGCCGATTTTCCGCCCGGCGCCCGCAGCCTGCGTATCACCGGCAAGGGCAACAAGACGCGGATCGTGCCGCTGCTCGCAGTGGTCACGGAAGCGGTCGATACCTACAGGAAGCTTTGCCCCTATGCGCTGGCGGCGAATGAACCGATGTTCCTTGGCGCACGCGGCGGCAAGCTGCAGCCGGCCATCATCCAACGGGAAATGCAGAAGCTACGCGGCGCTTTCGGCCTGCCGGAGAACGCCACGCCACATGCGTTACGCCATTCCTTCGCCACCCATCTTCTGGCCGGCGGTGGGGACCTGCGCACCATTCAGGAGCTGCTCGGCCATGCGAGCCTCTCCACTACGCAGGTCTATACCGGCGTCGATACCGCGCGACTGCTGGAAATCTACGATAACGCCCACCCGCGCGCCTGAAGCAGGAATTGGTTAACCATAAACATTAACCAGACGTCCAAGCCACCGTTCTATAAGCGAACAAGAACCGGATTGGACCGATGCACAGCCTGATAAAACCTCAAAATCTCACCGCCACCCTGATGGGCAAGACCGGCGACGCCCTGCTCTGGCTGCTCGCTGCCCTGCATGTCACCGCCGTTGCCATTCTGCTCATGACCTTGCTGTCGCTTACTGAAGCGGGGGCCGCAGAGCAGAAGATCACCTGCACGGGCAGCGACATTCTTGTCGAGATGCGCAAGACCAATCCGCAAGCTTTCGCTAAGATCGAACAGGAAGCGGCTGCCATTCCGAACGGCAAGGGCAATTTCTGGCGCATCGAAAAGGCAGGCACGGCCCCGTCCTATCTTCTCGGCACCATGCATGTCACCGATCCGCGTGTTCTGGAAATGCCAACCGCTGCCAGCCCCGCCTTTGAAAAATCCGCGACCGTCATCGTGGAGTCCGACGAAATCGTCGACGACAAGAAGGTTGCGGCGTCGCTGCTGAGCAAGCCCGAGCTCACCATGTTTCTGGATGGCAAATCGATCACCGACATCCTGTCCCCGGAAAATGTCGTGCGCCTGGAAAAGGGTCTCAAGGAACGCGGCATTCCGCTGAATGCCGTTTCACGCATGAAGCCCTGGATGCTGTCGAGCTTCGTCGCCCTGCCCGCCTGCGAGTTCGCCCGCAAGGCGACAGGCCTTTCCTTTCTCGACAAGAAGCTGGCCGAAGATGCGCTTGCGGACGGAAAGCGCCTCGTCGGGCTGGAGACCATGGTGGAGCAGCTGACGGCCATGTCCGAGCTGCCGATGGAATTTCATCTGCAGGCGCTGATCGAAACGCTGGAACTCGGCGACCGCATGGATGACGTCATGACGACCATGACCGATCTCTACGTCGCCGGCGATATCGGCATGACCATGCCGATGCTGAAAAGCCTGGACCCCAAGAAGGCGGCGGCGGAAAGCGAACAGGGCTACGCCGCCTTCGAACAGCGCATCATCACCGACCGTAACCATGTCATGGCTGATAGGGCCACCCCTGAGCTTGCGAAGGGCAATGTCTTCATGGCCGTCGGCGCTCTGCATCTGCCGGGCGAGGAAGGCCTTGTAGAACTGCTGCGCGCGGAAGGCTTCACCCTCACGCGGGTCGACTGACCCGCTCACTCCCGATGCTGACGGGCCGGACATTGGCACAGAACGGCCGCATCGTCGCCGGCACGATGCGGCGGTGAAACGGCCCGACGACAAGAAGATAAAGCCGCCCGAACAGGTTCTTGCGCCGGACGATAGTGGTGACACGCACCAGCTGGCGGTTTCCCTTTTCTTCGAGATCGACGACGATCCGGAAATCGAGATGACGGTCGTCGAAGCCCAGCACGGTCCGCTGTGGCGTGGAGGACAGGACGGGAAAACCTCCTGCCGATGTACCAGCCGCCAGTTCAACAGTTCTCAACCCGAAAAACGCTACGAGGCGGTTTCGAAGCGCCATAAGGCTGCTGATCCATGCCGGAGGATGATCGAGAAGGAGCCTGCTCACATCGAGTGAGGACAACTCGGGCGTCACCATCTCTCCCTGATAGCGATCCCGCCAGTCGGCGCCCGGCAATATGTCTTCAATGTCCTGCATTCCTGAACCCCAGCCGCACGATGCGGCAAGGATCATAGTCCTCTTTTTCCGAGGAACCGGGAACGCGACAAACCGCCGCTTAGCCGTGTGTCATGCGCTTCAGGACGTTGGTGCGCCAGTAGAACTGGTGAACCAGAACGGCGACGATGTGACCGGCGATCAACACCCACATCAATGCCTTGAAGGGACCGGAATGCAACTGCCCGGCGGGCTGGGCACCGAAATAATAAGCGGCGATACCGGAGAGGGGCAGGACGAGGAACAGGGCATAAAAGGTGAGATGTGCCACCTTCGCCGCGATCTGAAACGGCCGCGGTTCTTCAACGGGATGCGGCGGCACGCCCTGGAAAAAGCGCAGACAGAGACGCAGTGCCGCAAGCAACAGGATGGCAAAACCGACATAGGCGTGAATATTGGCCGAAGACACCTGTTCCGGTGTCAGTGTTTCGCCCCTCCGCATCAGCCGGTAGGCATGGGCCATGGCGTCGGGAAACAGCAGATTGAAGAAGATCAGAAGCGCCATTGCCCAGTGAATGACACGCTGCGGAACGGAAAAGGAAACTTGACTGGAAGATGCCATTTTATTGCCTTTTATCAAAAGGTTAGACAGGCTATGGCGCGAGTATGAGAAACCCCGGCCTGCATGGCAAGCCGGGGTTCAGCAGATGACTGAAATTTAATATTCGAGCGTCCGGCCCAGGCCCGATCACATATGGATCGGCTTGAAGAATGTCGCCAGTGCTGCTTCCTTCACGGCTTCCGACATGGTCGGGTGCGCATGGCAGGTGCGGCCCAGATCTTCCGAAGAACCGCCGAACTCCATCAGCACGGTGATCTCGTGGATCATTTCGCCGGCGCCGAAGCCGACGATATGGCCGCCGAGAACCCGGTCGGTTTCCTTGTCGGCAAGGATCTTCACGAAACCATCCGTCACCTGCATGGCGCGGGCGCGGCCATTGGCGGTGAAGGGGAACTTGCCGACCTTGTAGGCGACGCCAGCGGCCTTCAGTTCTTCCTCGGTCTTGCCGACGGAGGCGATTTCAGGCTGCGTATAAACAACAGCCGGAATGACGTCGTAGTTCACATGGCCGCGCTGGCCGGCGAGGATTTCCGCGAGCGCAACGCCCTCGTCTTCCGCCTTGTGGGCCAGCATCGGGCCCTTCACCACGTCACCGATAGCATAGATGCCATCGACATTGGTCTTGTAGTGGCCGTCGATTTCGACGCGGCCGCGGCTGTCCAGCACGACGCCGGCTTCCGCAAGGCCGAGACCTTCGGTATAGGGCTTGCGGCCGGTTGAGATCAGCACGACGTTTGCTTCCAGCGTTTCAGCAGCGCCGCCCTTGACCGGCTCGAACACCACCTTTGCGCCGGCAGCGGTCTTTTCAACGGCCGTTACCTTGGCGCCGAGCTTGAAATCGAGACCCTGCTTGGCGAGCAGACGCTGCGACTGCTTGGAAACCTCACCATCCATGCCGCCGAGAATATTGTCGAGATATTCGACCACGGTCACCTTCGCGCCGAGACGCGACCAGACCGAGCCAAGTTCAAGGCCGATGACGCCGCCGCCGACAACGATCAGCTTTTCCGGAACCTTGGAAAGAGCGATTGCGCCGGTGGAGGAGACGATGACGCTTTCATCGATATCGACCTGAACGCCCGGAATGCCGGCAACATCGGAACCGGTGGCGATGACGATATTCTTCGCTTCGATTTCTTGGCTCCCGCCCTTGTCGTTGGTGACGGAAACCTTGCCGGCGGAAACCACCTTGCCGGTGCCCTGGAAGGCGTCGATCTTGTTCTTCTTGAACAGGAATGCCACGCCGTCGACATTGGCCTTCACCACGCCGTCTTTGTGGCCCATCATCTTTTCAAGGTTCAGCTTCGGCGCGGCGACTTCGATACCGAGCGAATCGACGCCATGGGCGACATGCGCAAAGGTTTCGGACGCATGCAGCAGCGCCTTGGAGGGGATGCAGCCGACATTGAGGCAGGTGCCGCCATAGGTCGCGCGCTTCTCGATGACTGCGACCTTGAGGCCGAGCTGTGCCGCCTTGACCGCGCAAACATAACCGCCGGGGCCGGTGCCGATTACAACTACATCATATGCCATGTTCTGGTTCCTGCTTTATAGGGGCAAGATATCGGATCATTGCCCAGCTTCCATTTGACCTGAAACTCAGGCCGCTTTTTCCGTTGCGAGTTTTATACCGAGTGCGATGAAGACCACGCCGCTGGTGCGGTCGATCCATTGGCTGGCGCGCTGAAATGCAGCGCGCATCCGCGGCGTGGTCATGAAAAGGCTGACGCCGACGAACCAAAGGATGAGGCAGCTTGCCATGACGAGGCCGTAACCGAATTTGATGGTGACCGGCGTATGCGCATGAACCACCGTCGAAAAGATCGACAGGAAGAAGAACACCGGCTTGGGATTGAGCGCATTGGCGGCGAAGCCGAGCGTGAAAGCCTTCAGGGCGGTCTGCCTGCTTTTGACCGGCACGACACCATCCGCATCGGCCTCCGGCAACTCGGTTTTGCCGGCGCGTAGCGCCTTGACGCCGATATAGATCAGATAGGCGACGCCGAGCCACTTGACGATGTTGAAGAGATAGATCGACTGGGAGATGATCAGGCCAAGTCCGAGGATCGTATAGGTGACGTGGAACATCAGCGACGTCCCCACACCGAAACTGGTGATGATGGCCTGTCTGCGCCCATGCACCATGGCCTGGCGCATCACCATGGCGAGATCGGCGCCGGGCGAGACGATCGCAAAAGCGAAGATCGCCATCAGGGATGCAAGTTCGATCAAATACTGATGCATCTGAAACAAGCCTCTAGAACATCAACACGAAGAGCATCAACAGCAGGCCGAGCATTGAACCAAGCCAGACCAATGAGCGGATATAAGGTACGCCGGCCAGATAGAGCGGTATGTAAATCACTCGGCAGATCAGCCATATCCACGCGCCGGTCAGTGCCAGTCCGGACGGATCGCCGGCCATGATGACGCCAAAGGCGAGCGCTATGAAAGCCGGATAGGTTTCTCGGAAATTTTCCGAAGCGCGGGCTGCACGGCCGGTAAACCTGCCTTCCGGCTTCTTCTCCGCATCCCGTGGACCGGCATTCCAGTCCAGCCCCAGTTCCCGCGTGGCCGTCATGGCTTGCAGCATGATATGCGCCACAAGCAGCAGGACGCTGAGACCGATCAGCGGTAAAAAGGGTGAAGCGGCAAGAAATGTCGGCTGCACTTTCGCTCTCCTGATGCAATTTCAGCGGGACCTCAGTTGAAATCCCGCTGAAAGGAAAAGCAAGACCGATTAAAGATCAAGAACCAGACGTTCCGGATCTTCGAGGCTTTCCTTGACGCGGACGAGGAAGGTCACGGCTTCCTTGCCGTCAACGATACGGTGATCGTAGGAGAGCGCGAGATACATCATCGGACGGATGACGACCTGACCGCCGATGGCGACCGGGCGCTCCTGGATCTTGTGCATGCCGAGAATACCCGACTGCGGTGCGTTGAGGATCGGCGAAGACATCAGCGAGCCGTAGACACCACCATTGGTGATGGTGAAGGTGCCGCCCTGCATGTCGGCCATGCCGAGCGAGCCGTCGCGGGCTGCCTTGGCGAGGCGGCCGAGTTCCTTTTCGACGCCGGCGATGGAGAGCTGGTCGGCATCGCGAATGACCGGAACGACAAGGCCCTTGTCGGTGCCGACAGCCATGCCGACGTGACAATAGTTCTTGTAGATGATGTCAGTGCCGTCGATTTCAGCGTTGACGGCGGGCAGTTCCTTCAGCGCGTGGGTCACGGCCTTGGTGAAGAAGCCCATGAAGCCGAGCTTGACGCCATGCTTCTTCTCGAACACGTCCTTGTAGCGGTTACGCAGGTCCATGACCGCGCTCATGTCCACTTCGTTGTAAGTGGTGAGCATGGCGGCGGTGTTCTGCGCATCCTTCAGGCGACGGGCGATCGTCTGGCGCAGACGGGTCATCTTTACGCGCTCTTCGCGAACCTGATCCTGCTCGGCCGAAACCGGACGGGGAGCAGCAGCAACCGGTGCCGGGGCGGCGGCAGGCGCCGAAACGCCCTTGGCGACAGCGGCGAGAACGTCACCCTTCAGAACCTGGCCACGCTTGCCGGAACCGTCGACCTGATCGGCGGACAGGTTGTTTTCAGCCAGCAGCTTGCCGGCGGCAGGTGCCGGCGGCATGGAGCCGGTTGCCGGAGCGGCGGTTGCCGCGGGAGCCGGTGCAGCAGCTGCTGCTGCAGGCTTTGCCGGTTCGGCAGCCGGAGCGGAGGTTGCTGCACCAGCGGCACCTTCGGCGATCTGGCCGAGAAGGGCGTCAAGACCGACGGTCTCGCCGTTCTGCGCAACGATTTCGGTGAGAACGCCGGACGCAGGCGCCGGGACTTCGACGGTAACCTTGTCGGTTTCCAGTTCAACGAGCGGTTCGTCGGCCTTGACGGTGTCGCCGACCTTCTTGAACCAGGTGCCGACGGTCGCTTCGCTGACGGATTCGCCGAGGGTTGGTACGCGGATTTCAGTGGCCATGATCTAGTTCCGTTATTCAGGTGTCTTTTTTGCGGGGCGATGCGGGAGAGTTTTCACTCTCCCAGCGCGTCTTCCAGGAACGCAGCAAGCTGCGCCAGATGCTTGGACATCAGGCCGGTCGCCGGAGAGGCGGCCGCCGGACGGCCCGTGTAACGGACCTTCTGGTACTTGGCGTCGATATGCGCCAGAACCCATTCAAGGTAAGGATCGATGAACGACCACGCACCCATGTTCTTCGGCTCTTCCTGGCACCAGACCATCTCCGCATTGCGGAAGCGAGACAGCTCGTTGATGAGCGCCTTGGCCGGGAACGGGTAAAGCTGTTCTACGCGCAGCAGGTAGATATCGTCGATACCGCGCTTTTCACGCTCTTCGAGAAGATCGTAATAGACCTTGCCCGTGCACATGACGACACGGCGGATCTTCGAATCCTTCTGCAGCTTGATCGGGCCATCCTTGATGACTTCAGCATCGTCCCACAGGAGACGGTGGAAGGAGGACTCGCCTGCAAGCTCCGCCAGCGAAGACGTGGCACGCTTGTGACGCAGCAGCGACTTCGGCGTCATCAGGATCAGCGGCTTGCGGAAGTCGCGCTTCACCTGACGGCGCAGGATGTGGAAGTAGTTGGCCGGCGTCGTGCAGTTGGCAACCTGCATGTTGTCTTCGGCGCACATCTGCAGCCAGCGTTCCAGACGGGCGGACGAATGTTCCGGGCCCTGCCCTTCGTAACCATGCGGCAGAAGGCAGACCAGACCGGACATGCGCAGCCACTTGCGTTCACCCGAAGAGATGAACTGGTCGAACACCACCTGCGCGCCGTTGGCGAAGTCGCCGAACTGGGCTTCCCAGAGCGTCAGCGCGTTCGGGCGGGCGAGCGAGTAGCCATATTCGAAACCGAGAACGGCTTCTTCCGAAAGCATCGAGTTGATAACTTCGTAACGCGCCTGCGTCGGCGAAAGGTTGGCGAGCGGAATATAACGCTCTTCGGTCTCCTGATCGTAGAGGACCGAGTGACGCTGCGAGAAGGTGCCGCGTTCGCAATCCTGACCGGAAAGACGGATCTTGTGGCCGTCGGCAACGAGCGAACCGAAGGCAAGCGCTTCCGCCATTGCCCAGTCGATGCCTTCGCCCGTCTCGATCATCTGTGAGCGGTTTTCCATGAAACGCTGGATGGTGCGGTGGGCGGTGAAGCCCTCCGGAATGGTCGACAGCTTCTTGCCGATTTCCTTCAACTGCTTCATCGGCACACCGGTCTTGCCACGACGCTGCTCATCGGCATTGTCGGCGGCGCGCAGGCCCGACCACTGACCATCAAGCCAGTCGGCCTTGTTCGGCTTGTAGGACTGGCCTGCCTCGAACTCCTGCTCGAGATGGGCGCGCCAGTCGGCCTTCATCTTCTCGAATTCGCCTTCGCTGATCAGACCTTCGGCGATCAGACGGTCGGCATAGATGCGGGCGACCGTCTTGTGAGCGCGGATGACCTTGTACATCTTCGGCTGCGTGAACGCCGGCTCGTCGCCTTCGTTATGGCCGAAGCGGCGGTAGCAGAACATGTCGATGACGACAGGTTTGTGGAACTTCATGCGGTATTCGGTGGCAACCTTGGCCGCATAGGTCACCGCTTCCGGATCGTCACCGTTGACGTGGAAGATCGGCGCTTCGATCATCTTGGCAACGTCGGACGGATAGGGCGATGAACGCGAGAAGGCCGGGTTCGTCGTAAAGCCGATCTGGTTGTTGATGATGAAGTGCATGGTGCCGGCAACGCGGTGGCCGCGCAGGCCGGAAAGGCCGAGAATTTCAGCGACCACGCCCTGACCCGCGAAAGCGGCGTCGCCGTGCAGAAGCAGCGGCAGCACCTTGGCGCGTTCGGAGAGCGGAATGATGTCGCCGTCCCACTGCTTGGCAAGCTGGTCCTGCTTGGCACGCGCCTTGCCCATGACGACGGGGTTGACGATTTCGAGGTGCGACGGGTTGGCCGTCAGCGACAGGTGAACCTTGTTGCCGTCGAATTCACGGTCGGAGGAGGCACCCAAATGGTACTTCACGTCACCCGAACCTTCAACGTCGTCCGGCTTGAACGAACCGCCCTTGAATTCGTGGAACACGGCGCGATGCGGCTTGCCCATGACGTTGGTCAGAACGTTCAGGCGGCCACGGTGGGCCATGCCAAGAACGACTTCTTCCAGACCTTCCTGGCCGCCGCGCTTGATGATCTGCTCCAGCGCCGGGATCAGCGATTCACCGCCATCCAGGCCGAAACGCTTGGTGCCCTTGAAACGCACGTCGAGGAACTGCTCGTAGCCTTCGGCTTCGACCAGCTTCGACAGAATGGCCTTCTTGCCTTCAGCCGTGAAGGCGACGCCCTTGTCCGGGCCTTCGATGCGCTCCTGGATCCAGCCTTTTTCTTCCGGGCTGGACATGTGCATGAATTCGACGCCGATGGTGGAGCAGTAGGTGCGCTCCAGAATATCGATCATCTCGCGCACGGTCGCATATTCGAGGCCGAGCACGTTATCGATGAAAATCTTGCGGTCGTAGTCGCTTTCCTCGAAGCCGTAGGATTTCGGCGAAAGCTCGTTGTAATCTTCAACCGCAACGGCAATGCCGAGCGGATCGAGCTTGGCGTGCAGGTGGCCGCGCATGCGGTAGGCGCGGATCATCATGATGGCGCGAACGCTGTCACGGGTCGCCTGCAGCACTTCGGCTTCGCTGACCGGCTTACCCGTATCGGCGCTCTTGGCTTCGGCCTTCGCCTGAACCTTCTTCTCGATGGCCTTTTCAACCGTGGCCCAGTTGCCGTCGAGTGCGGATACCAGTTCGCCATTCGCCGGGATAGGCCAGTTGGCACGCTTCCAGGAGGCGCCCTTGGCCGCCTTCTTCACATCTTCCGGATTATCGGACAGTGCCTTGAAGAAGCTCTGCCACTCCGGCGACACGGAAGAGGGATCCTCTTCGTACCGGGCATAGAGCTGCTCGATATAGGCTGCATTCGCGCCGTCCAGAAACGACGTGATCTGAAACTGCTCGTTCGCTTCTTGCCTTGCCATTGTGTTCTTGCGGACTTATCCGTCCGCCTCCTCGATGCCGTTAGGGCCGTTCACCGGCCTGCCGCTTTGATTATTGCTGTCTGCCGCCGGGGCGGTATGCCGTCTGTCTGTCTTCTTGCGGCATCGGGCAGCGCGGCGATAAAGCCGCGCCGCCCGTTACCGGTCTCATGTGGTCTCAGCCCTTGAGGACTTCAACCAGCGTCTTGCCGAGGCGCGCCGGGGAAGGCGAAACCTTGATGCCGGCTGCTTCCATGGCTGCGATCTTGGACTCTGCATCGCCCTTGCCGCCGGAAACGACAGCGCCGGCGTGACCCATGGTGCGGCCCTTCGGAGCCGTACGGCCCGCGATGAAGCCGGCCATCGGCTTCTTGCGGCCCTTCTTGGCTTCGTCGATCAGGAACTGCGCCGCATCTTCTTCAGCCGAACCGCCGATTTCGCCGATCATGATGATCGACTGCGTGGCTTCGTCGGCGAGGAACATTTCGAGCACGTCGATGAACTCGGTACCCTTGACCGGGTCGCCGCCGATGCCGACAGCCGTCGTCTGGCCGAGGCCTTCGTTGGATGTCTGGAACACGGCTTCATAGGTGAGCGTGCCCGAACGGGAAACGATACCGACCGAACCCTTGCGGAAGATGGAGCCCGGCATGATGCCGATCTTGCATTCTTCCGGCGTCAGGATGCCCGGGCAGTTCGGGCCGAGCAGGCGCGACGTGGAGCGGTCGAGGCGAGCCTTGACGCGAACCATGTCCATGACCGGGATGCCTTCGGTGATGCAGGTGATGAACGGGATTTCCGCATCGATGGCTTCGATGATGGCGTCGGCTGCACCTGCCGGCGGAACATAGATCACGGATGCGTCTGCACCGGTCTTTTCCTTGGCTTCAGCAACCGTTGCGAAGATCGGCAGGCTTTCGCCCTTCGATCCGGTCCAGGTTTCACCACCCTTCTTCGGGTGAATACCACCAACCATCTGCGTGCCGTAATAGGCAAGCGCCTGTTCGGTGTGGAAGGTACCGGTCTTGCCGGTCAGACCCTGAACGAGGATCTTCGTGTCTTTATTAACGAGAATAGACATTATTTCCGGTCCCTCAATTAGCCGTTGATCGCCGCGACGATCTTCTTGGCTGCGTCGTCCAGATCGTCAGCAGCCGTAATCGCAAGGCCAGATTCGTTCAGGAGCTTCTTGCCAAGTTCGACGTTGGTGCCCTCGAGGCGAACAACGAGCGGAACCTGCAAACCGACTTCCTTCACCGCGGCGATCACGCCTTCGGCGATGACGTCGCACTTCATGATGCCACCGAAGATGTTGACGAGGATACCCTCAACCTTCGGGTCAGCCGTGATGATCTTGAAGGCTGCCGCAACCTTCTCCTTGCCGGCGCCACCGCCGACGTCGCAGAAGTTAGCCGGCTCTTTGCCGTAAAGCTTGATGATGTCCATCGTCGCCATGGCAAGACCTGCACCATTGACCATGCAGCCGATGTTGCCGTCTAGCGCCACGTAAGCGAGGTCCCACTTGGAGGCTTCGATTTCCTTGGCGTCTTCTTCGGTCTCGTCGCGCAGCGCCTTGACATCGTCATGGCGGAACAGCGCGTTGCCGTCGAAGGACATCTTGGCGTCGAGAACGCGCAGATGGCCATTTTCCATGACGATCAGCGGGTTAACCTCGAGGAGAGCCATGTCCTTCTCGTTGAAGGCCTTGTAGAGGATCGGGAACAGCGACTTTGCGTCTTCGGCTGCAGCACCCTCAAGCTCGAGAGCCTTGGAGATCGCGGCAACGTCAGCGTCGCTCACACCCTTTTCCGGGTTGATGGCGATGGTGTGGATCTTCTCCGGCGTGTCGTGGGCGACAGCCTCGATATCCATACCGCCTTCGGTGGAAACCACGAAAGCGACCTGGCCGACCGAACGGTCAACCAGCAGCGAGCAGTAAAGTTCGCGTGCAATGTCGGCGCCGTCTTCGATGTAGAGGCGGTTGACCTGCTTGCCGGCATCGCCCGTCTGCGCGGTGACCAGCGTATTGCCGAGCATGTCCTTGGCATGGGAGACGACCTCGTCGATCGACTTCGCCAGACGAACGCCGCCCTTGGCGTCGGGGCCGAGTTCCCTGAACTTGCCCTTGCCGCGACCGCCAGCATGGATCTGGCTCTTGACGACGTAAAGCGGGCCGGGAAGCTGCTTTGCGGCAGCTTCGGCTTCTTCGACCTTGAGGATGGCGACGCCTTCAGCAACCGGCGCACCGTAGCCCTTCAGAAGAGCCTTGGCCTGATATTCGTGAATATTCATGGAATAATCCCTGTTTGGAGCCGCTTTAAGCTATTACTTCAGCGACGGAGCGATGTTGACGCAGGCTTCGCAAAGACCAGCGACAGCGCCGACGGATTTCTGGAAGGCGGCTTCTTCTTCCTTGTTCAGTTCGATCTCGATGATGCGCTCGATACCGCCGGCACCGATGATGGTGGGCACGCCGACATACATGTCGTCTACGCCATACTGACCCGAGAGGTGGGCAGCGGCGGGCAGAACGCGCTTCTTGTCCTTGAGATAGGATTCAGCCATTTCGATTGCAGAAGCGGCCGGCGCATAATAGGCCGAACCGGTCTTCAAGAGGCCGACGATTTCAGCACCGCCGTCACGGGTGCGCTGGATGATCTGCTCAAGGCGCTCGGCGGTCAGCCAGCCCATCTTGACGAGATCTGTCAGCGGAATGCCGCCAACGGTGGAATAACGTGCGAGCGGCACCATCGTGTCGCCGTGACCGCCAAGAACGAAGGCAGTGACGTCCTGAACCGAAACGTTGAATTCTTCAGCCAGGAACAGGCGGAAACGCGCGCTGTCGAGAACGCCGGCCATGCCGACGACCTTGTTCTTCGGCAGGCCGGAGAACTTCTGCAGCGCCCAAACCATGGCGTCGAGCGGGTTGGTGATGCAGATCACAAAAGCGTTCGGGGCATATTTCTTGATGCCGGCGCCGACCTGTTCCATGACCTTGAGGTTGATGCCGAGAAGATCGTCGCGGCTCATGCCGGGCTTGCGGGCAACGCCGGCAGTGACGATGCAGACGTCTGCGCCTTCGATGGCGGCATAATCGGAAGCGCCGGTGAGCTTCGCATTGAAACCTTCAACCGGGCCGGACTGGGCAATATCCAGACCCTTGCCCTGCGGAATGCCGTCGGCGATGTCGAAGAGGACGATATCGCCCAGTTCCTTCAGGCTGGCGAGGTGTGCCAGCGTGCCGCCGATCATGCCAGAACCAATAAGTGCAATTTTTTTGCGAGCCATCGAATGCTTCCTCTTGAGCTTCAATTCAATTTCACCGCGCCAAACCGGCAGCCAAATTGTCGCACTTCGATTAGCCCCATTGGCCAAAATTGGCAACAGATTCTTTTGTGATGAATATTTTCAATCGTTTAGATCATTATTTTCTTACGTAAACGTAAGAAAATACGTCACGAAAGTGTCAAACTTTCTGGCGTTTCTCGTGGTGCAACGCCAGATAATCCGCACTGCGCATTTCAAACAGGCGCGAGGCGGTGCGATCGAATTCGAAACCTTCCGTCCCCTTGCGCTTGCCGAGCAGATCTTCCGGCATGGCTGCGGCGGAGGCGAAAAGCCTGACGCTGTGATCGTAAAGCGCATCGATGAGGATGATGAAACGCTTGGTCTCGTTACGCTTGTCGGCATTCAAGAACGGAATATGGTCGATGAAGACCGTATCAAAACGATTGGCGATGGCAAGGAAGTCGGAGGCGCCGAGCGGCTTTTCGCAAAGGTCGGAAAAGGAGAAACGGGCAACCCGGCCGCTGGCGCGCGGCACCAGAATGGAGCGGCCCTTCATGGGTATCTCGGTCGGTGCAACGAGGTGGCCGGCAATCATGTGCCGCCATGCCATGTCCATCGCCTGATCCGCCGAACCGTCGAGCGGCGTGACATAAACCGGCAGACTTTCCAGCTTCTCCATCCGGTAATCGGTGGGGCTGTCCAGCGTCACCACCTCCACATGCTTCTTCAGCAAATCGACGAAGGGCAGGAAAAGGCCGCGATTGAGACCGTCCTTGTAGAGATTGTCAGGCACGACGTTGGAGGTCGTCACCAATGTGCAGCCATTGGCAAAAAGCTCGGTGAACAGCCGGGCGAGGATCATTGCATCGGCAATATCCGTGACGGAGAACTCATCGAAGCACAGGAGTTCTGCTTCCGCCAGGAGCTGGGCGGCGACGGGCGGAATGGGATCGGCCTGCTTGGTCTCGCCATTCTTCAGTTTCTGCCGGTGCGCATGCACGCGATCATGCACATCCGCCATGAATTCATGAAAATGGCAGCGCCGTTTGGAGGAGACGGGCGCCATCTCATAGAACATATCCATCAGCATGGTCTTGCCGCGACCGACGCTCCCATAGACATACAATCCCTTGACGGTCTTCGCCGGGCCGGACTTGCGGGCGAACATCCAGCCGAGAGCGCTCGTTTTCTTGGCGGGCTTGCGTGCCTTCAGATCGGCGAGAATGCGGTCGAGATGGGCAGCTACGCCAAGCTGGGCGGCGTCGGCCTGC
The DNA here is from genome assembly GCF_059511785.1 of Agrobacterium sp. LEGMi-208b. Taxonomy (NCBI): domain Bacteria; kingdom Pseudomonadati; phylum Pseudomonadota; class Alphaproteobacteria; order Hyphomicrobiales; family Rhizobiaceae; genus Agrobacterium; species Agrobacterium sp. LEGMi-208b. Next base: position 1,834,381 of record NZ_CM183445.1, on the reverse strand, counting down.
AAGGTGCCAGCTGCCGTCAATGCGTTGAGCTGTTCAACGACACTATGATTGTAGTCAGGCAATGGCTTCATGAAAAAGCGCCCCGGACGCGGGCGCAAATATGCACCCGCGACGAATGGAATTGCTGCTTAGAGCGAAGAAGGCAATCCGGCTGCACCGGAAATGCTCATCGGCTGAGGCTGAGCGGCTGACCGCTATTGGTCGTGCCATCGAAGCGCGCATCGGCGCTTTTGTAGACACGGCCGATCGTATCGCCCGAACGGTTCTTGAAGAGGACCATCTTGCCGGACACTTCCCAAGAGCCCATCGCCGTCAGCTCGCCGGAGCAGCCACGCGTGCCGCCACGCGAGCCGCTGCCGAGATTGGTGAGCGTCAGGAACATGTCGCAATTGGCGCCGCCATTGGAAACGCGCCAGTTGCCGACCATGGATTCCTTGGTGACGTCGAGTGCCGTCGTCGGCGGAGCGGCAGAAGCCACATCGGTGCCGCCAGGCGTTGCCGAAGCGGGTGCCGATGGGAACTGGCTGCCCGAAGCGCCGCCGGGCGGCGGCAGGGCGCCGGACTGAACGGAGGGAACCGGCTGCGCCTGCAGCGGCGGCGTATAACCGGGATTATTGCTGCCGTTGTTGTTGTAATCGTAGGAGGTACGTTGGCAACCGGCAAGGCTCATCACAACCGCAAGGCCCGTCACCACATATCTGAATTGCATATCAAGCTCCCGATTCTCTCGCTTCCGGAAAGACCATGATCAAACAAGAAGGCTGAATTATTACCAAAGCCTTATCTTGCGCAAGCGATGGCCTGGATAATTACCATTTCGGTCGATTTTTACCGAATTTTCCCACGCCGGGTTGTAAAAAGGGCCACGGTCGAGACCGCGGCCCGATAAATTTTCTGTCGTCAGCGAATCGCCTTTAGACGCGACGCTCGACCATCATCTTCTTGATTTCCGCGATCGCCTTGGCCGGGTTCAAGCCCTTCGGGCAGGCCTGCGCGCAGTTCATGATGGTATGGCAGCGATAAAGGCGGAAAGGATCCTCGAGATTGTCGAGACGCTCGCCGGTTGCCTCATCGCGGCTGTCGATCAGCCAGCGATAGGCCTGCAGCAGAACGGCGGGACCGAGGTAACGGTCGCCATTCCACCAGTAGCTGGGACAGGAGGTAGAGCAGCAGGCGCAGAGAATGCACTCATAAAGACCATCCAGCTTCAGACGATCCTCATGGCTCTGTTTCCATTCCTTGGCGGGCGTCGGCGAAACCGTCTTAAGCCAAGGCTCAATGGAGCGGTGCTGCGCGTAGAAATTCGACAGATCGGGAACGAGGTCCTTCACAACAGGCATATGCGGCAGCGGATAAACCTTTACCGTGCCGTTGATCTCTTCCATGCCCTTGGTGCAGGCGAGCGTATTGGTGCCGTCGATGTTCATCGCGCAGGAACCGCAGATGCCTTCGCGGCAGGAGCGGCGCAGCGTCAGCGTCGGGTCGATATTGTTCTTGATGTAGAGAAGCGCATCGAGAACCATCGGCCCGCAATCGTCGACATCGATATAATAGGTGTCGATGCGCGGATTCTGGCCGTCATCCGGGTTCCAGCGATAGATGCGGTATTCGCGCACATTCTTGGCACCGTCAGGCTTCGGCCAGACCTTGCCTTCGTTGATCTGGGAATTCTTGGGGAGAGCGAGTTCAACCATGTCCAGTTCCTCAAATCAGTAGACGCGCGCCTTCGGCTCGATCTTTTTGGGATCGATACCGTCGGCGATCAGGTCGGTGTGAACCGGGCGGTAGTCGAGCTTGACGTCCCCTTCGGGGCTGACCCAGGCGAGCGTGTGCTTGCGCCAGTTCACGTCGTCGCGACCGGCGAACGGACCGTCGACGAAATCCTCGCGGGCATGCGAACCGCGGCTTTCCTTGCGCGCTTCCGCGCCATAGACCGTGGTGATCGCATTGGCCATCAGGTTGTGCAGCTCGAGCGTCTCGACCAGATCGGAGTTCCAGACCATCGAACGGTCTGTAACCTTGACGTCCGGCAGTTCCTTCCAGATGGCGGAAAGACGCTGGCAACCGCTTTCCAGCGATTCCTGCGTGCGGAACACGGCCGCATCGTCCTGCATGGCGCGCTGCATCTTGTCGCGCAGCACCGCCGTCGGCGTCGAGCCATTGGCGAAACGCAGGCTGTCGAAGCGTTCCATGATCTTGTCGCAGGCAGCGATGTCGAGCGCGGGAACCGCCGCATCGCGGTCGATGACCTGGGCAGCGCGGATGGCGGCGGCGCGGCCGAAGACCACGAGGTCGATCAGCGAGTTGGAGCCGAGGCGGTTTGCACCGTGAACCGAGGCGCAGCCGGCTTCGCCGACAGCCATCAGGCCGGGCGCGATACGTTCCGGGTTATCGGCATCGGCGTTCAGCACTTCGCCCCAATAGTTGGTTGGAATACCGCCCATATTATAGTGAACCGTCGGCAGAACCGGGATCGGCTCGCGCGTCACATCGACGCCGGCGAAAATCTTGGCGCTTTCGGAAATGCCCGGAAGACGCTCATGCAGGATCGCCGGATCGAGGTGATCGAGATGCAGGAAGATGTGATCCTTGTTCTTGCCGACACCGCGGCCTTCACGGATTTCCATCGTCATGCAGCGGGAGACAACGTCACGCGAGGCAAGATCCTTCGCCGATGGCGCATAACGCTCCATGAAGCGCTCGCCTTCGGAGTTGACGAGATAACCGCCTTCACCGCGTGCGCCTTCGGTGATCAGGCAACCTGCGCCATAAATGCCGGTCGGGTGGAACTGCACGAATTCCATGTCTTGGAGCGGCAGGCCGGCACGGGCGATCATGCCGCCGCCGTCACCTGTGCAGGTATGGGCCGAGGTCGCCGAGAAATAGGCGCGGCCGTAACCGCCGGTCGCCAGCACCACCATCTTGGCGGAGAAACGATGTATCGTGCCGTCATCGAGGTTCCAGGCGACGACGCCGGTGCAGCGGCCGTCTGCCGACATGATGAGGTCGAGCGCGAAATATTCGATGAAGAATTCCGCATTGTTGCGCAGCGACTGGCCATAAAGCGTGTGCAGGATGGCGTGGCCGGTACGGTCGGCGGCAGCACAGGTGCGCTGCACCGGCGGGCCTTCGCCGTAATTCTGCATGTGGCCGCCGAACGGGCGCTGGTAGATCTTGCCTTCTTCGTTACGCGAGAAAGGCACGCCGTAATGCTCCAGCTCATAAACCGCCTTCGGCGCTTCCATGGCGAGATATTGCATCGCGTCGACGTCGCCGAGCCAGTCGGAGCCCTTTACGGTGTCGTAAAGGTGCCACTGCCAACAGTCGGGCGTCATGTTGGTAAGCGATGCGGCAATGCCGCCCTGCGCCGCGACCGTGTGGGAGCGGGTCGGGAAAACCTTGGTGATGCAGGCCGTGCGGAAACCCTGTTCCGCCATGCCGAGCGTTGCGCGCAGACCCGCGCCGCCGGCGCCCACCACGATCACGTCATAGGAGTGATCGACATAGGTGTAGGCCTTGCCATTCTGGGAAGGTGAACTGATCGATGCCATGGCGGACTTATCCTGCGAATGCGATTTTCAGAATGGCGAAGATGGAAAGACCGCCAATCAGAATCGCGAAAAACGTATTGAGCATCAGAAGAACGAGCTTCGAAACCTCGGCGTGAACGTAGTCTTCGATGATGACCTGCATGCCGAGCTTCATGTGGATGAGGCCGGAGACCAGCACCAGAGCCATAATGACCGCAACGAGCGGGTTCGACAGCGCGGCGACGACTTCCGGATAGGGCGCGCCGGCATATTTGATGAGGAAGATCACGAAGAAGATCAGCAGCGGAACGTTGGCGACCGCAGTGACACGCTGGCGCAGGAAATGGTCGGTGCCTTCCTTGGCGGAGCCAAGACCGCGAACCTTTCCGAGAGGTGTACGCATATCCATGAAAAATCTCCTCAGCGCACGATCAGGACAATGACCCAGATCAGCGCGGTCAGACAGATCGACGCGACCCACGAGGCCTTTGCCAGCTTGGTGGTAAAGTGCTTTTCGAAGCCATGACCCAGATCCCACATGAAATGGCGAAGACCGCCCAGCATGTGGTGGACCAGAGCCCAAGTATAGCCGATCAGGATGAGCCTGCCGATGATCGTGCCCATCGCCCAGTTGACCCAGTCGTAATAGGCAGGCCCCGAAGCAAGAGCGATCAGCCACCAGGCAACCAGAAGCGTCCCGAAATAAAGCGCGCCGCCTGTGATGCGGTGCACGATGGATGCGACCATCGTCGGGATAGGCTTGTAAATTTGAAGATGCGGCGACAGAGGCCGGTTATTAGTCGCATTCGCCATCAGAACCTCGCGGCGTTTTCCCGTGCGCCCATCAAACGGGACGCCCCCAAGCAACAGCACATGACGAAAGAATGTGCATTGCACCAACCGCGACGTTTAATCACATGGGGGCGTCATCACAAGCACATTTCATGACCGATTCGAATTTAATCGATTGGTTCACGAATTTTTTTTGGATTTTTTTGCGTCAAAATAAAAAATCGAGCGTTTCCAAGATTTACGCCCTCAAAATATTTACCTTTACGTAATTCAGAAAAGGTGTAATTTACGATTGGTTAACCTCGAAAACCGGAGCATGATGCTCATGTTACAATGCCGAATCGCCGCCCTGACCATGATGGTTGCAGGCGCCATTTTAACCTTCGTGCCACTGGCAGTGGCAGAAGATTTTTATGGTCGCCATGATTATCGGCACCGTCAATCGCAGGTGAGCTTCTCCACCGATGGGCTGCCATCCACCCTCCCCGGCGGCACCTATGTCGGCGGAATATCAGCCCTGCGGGTGCGCGGAAACGGCAATTATTTCGCGATTGGCGGTGGGTTATCGCGACAGCGCGCAACCGCTGCCGCCACCGCGCAACTTGCGCCCAGGGCCAAGATCATCGACGTGCGCGCCGAAACTGCAGGCGATGCCTGCGCCTACGAACATGGCGTCTGCATCATCAGGCCCTGAAGCATTCCAGTAAAAATGCGAAAAGGCTTTGCATCTGGCAGTGCTAAACCGCCTGATCAGATAAAGCGCCACACCGTGGTCTTCTTCACTTCGCTGTCTTCCAGCGCCCGCGTCACCGGCACCTGATAGGTCGCCTCGGCGCGCAGACGCTGTTTGGGCAGATAGGCCCGTCCCGGATCGCCCACAAGCACGCTCACGCCATTCTCCGTCAGTTCGAGAAACCACGGCACGAGAAGATCGGCAAAGGCACGGTCATAGAACACGTCGCCGGCCAGCAGGATATCCGCCTCGACCGGCTTACCGACCAAATCCAGCCCCGTAAAACCGATGTCCACGCCATTGAGCGCCGCATTCAACCGAATGGCCGTTTCCGTCCACGGATCGATATCGGCAGCCAGAACCGCACTGGCGCCCGCCTTTGCCGCAGCAATGGCGACGAGCCCGGAGCCGCTGGCGAAATCCAGCACGCGCTTGCCGGAAACGCTTTCAGGATGATCGAGAACATACCGGGCAAGCCCCTGACCACCGGCCCAGGCGAAGGCCCAGAAGGGCGGCGGCAGGCCGATCTCTTGCAGCTCCTCCTCCGTCTTCAGCCACAGCTCATGGGCTTCAGTGGCGAGATGAAGACGCAATTCCGGCACATGCGGCGGATGCATGATGGCAGCATTGTCGAGAATGAAGCGTTCGGGATCAGTCCTCACCGAAACATCAGTCCGGTGATTTCGGCGGATTGGCAAGGCCGCCCATGCGGCAGACCTCGAGATATTCCTCTTCCGTCACCGGCTGTACGGAAAGCCGCATTGAAGTGACCAGCGACATCTTCGCCAGTTTCGGATTGGCCTTCACATCCTTCAGCGAAACGGGCTGCGGCATGTCGCACACGGCGCGGATATCCACGCAATCCCATTTCAGATCGCCTTCCGCAGTCGAATCCGGATGCGACAAGGCGCAGACTTCGACGATGCCGACGACATCCAGCCCCTCATTGGAGTGGTAAAAGAAGCCCTTGTCGCCGATCTTCATGGCGCGCATGTTGTTGCGCGCCTGATAGTTGCGCACGCCGGTCCATTCTTCGCCCGCATCACCCTTGGCCTTCTGCATTTCCCAGGACCACTTGAACGGCTCGGACTTGTAAAGCCAATAATTCGCCATGTCCGGTCACGCTCCCGGATTGTTGAAGACCCAATTATAGGGCTTCACGTCAACGCTTTCGAACAGGCCGGCCTTGGCATAGGGATCGGCATCGGCGAGAGCCTTTGCCGCCTCGATATCGGCGGCTTCAACGATCACGAGGCTGCCATTCGGCTTGCCTTCGGCATCCAGAAACGGGCCGGCGATCTTCAGCGTGCCCTCGGCGTTCAGCCTGTTCAGATGTTCCAGATGGGCGGGGCGCGTTTCCATGCGCACATTCAGATGGCCGGGCTTGTCCTTGCAGATAAAGGCAAACAGCATTTTCGTCTCCTTATGGTCGGCCAACATTCATTCAGTGGTGATGGGCCGTGTCATCAATTGTTGCATGGCGCTCGCCACATCCAGATTGCCGTCGATGATGGCGGCCACCGCCTCGGTAACCGGCATGTCGACCGCGTGATGCTCACCGAGCCGGGCGGCGACAGCTGCCGCAAAGGCGCCTTCCACCAGCCCGCCGGACATGTCCTTGCCCTCACCCCGGCCAAGCGCGATGCCGAAACGCAGGTTGCGCGATTGGTGGCTGGTGGCCGTCAGCACCAGATCGCCGAGGCCGGACAGTCCGCGCACGGTATCGGCCTTGCCGCCCATGGCGACGATGAGCCGCGACATTTCGGCAAGCCCGCGCGAAATCAGCGCCGCCCGGGCGGAATCGCCAAGGCCGGCGCCTTCAACAATGCCGGCGGCAATGGCGAGAACATTCTTCAGCGCCCCGCCAAGCTGCACGCCGATGCGGTCGGTCGAGGCATAAAGCCGGAAGGTCCTGCCGGAAATCGTCGTTGCCAGCCGTTCGGCGACCGCCGCATCTGCCGCCGCAATCGCCATGGCCGTCGGCAGTCCGCGCGCAATATCGGCCGCGAATCCCGGACCGGAGAGAACCGCAATCGGATGATGCGGCAATTCCGCTTCCAGAAGTTCCGTCAGCAGCCGGCCGGAGCTGCGGTCGATACCCTTGGCGCAGGTGACGATGATAGAGTCATTAGCCAGGTAAGGGCCGTAATGGCGGGCCGCGTCGGCGTGAGCCTGCGAAGGCATGGCGAAGAGGACGATACTCGCCCCCGCCAGCACATCGGGCTCTGCGGAAAATTCAAGCGCATCCGGCAGGTCCACACCCGGCAAGGCCGCCTCATGCACACGGTCGTTTCTAAGGTCGGCCATCAGTGACGGATCGCGGCCGAGCAGGATCACGTCATGCCGGTTTTCCAGCGCGATGACGACGGCAAGCGCGGTTCCGAAGGCGCCGGCGCCGATGACGACGATTTTTTCCCGCTGCATCAGGCCTTGGCTCCCCTTTTACCGAAACCGATCAACGTCTCCGCGCTGCCATCAAGCGGCCAGCGCGAGCGCGGCGGAATGTCCAGCGGATCGGCTTCCCTACCATCCGCCATGCGCTCCAGGCCGGCCCAGGCGATCATCGCGGCATTGTCCGTGCAAAGCCGGTGCGGCGGCGCAACGAAACGGAAGCCATGGATATCGCAAAGCGCCTGCAGCGTCTGGCGGATTTCCTGGTTGGCGGCGACACCACCGGCCACGACCAGCGCGGGCATGGTCTCCAGCTGCGGAAAATCTTGTTTAAACCGCGCAAGGCCGCGGCCGATACGGTCTTTCAGGGTGCGCGACACCGCCTTCTGGAAGGAAGCACAGATATCGGCGATATCCTGCTCCGAAAGCGGCGCGATGGCGGTCGCCGCCTGCCGCACCGCCGTTTTGAGGCCGGAAAAGGAAAAATCCAGCCGCGCTTCCCCCACCATCGGGCGCGGAAGCGGAAAACGGTCCGGGTTGCCCTTCGCCGCCGCTTTCTCGACGGCAGGCCCACCGGGATAGGGCAGGCCCAGAAGTTTCGCAGTCTTGTCGAAGGCCTCGCCCAGCGCATCGTCGATGGTTGTGCCCCAACGCTCATAATCGCCGACGCCGCGCACCAGCACCAGCTGGGTATGGCCACCGGAAACCAGCAGCATCAGATAGGGAAAAGACAGACCGTCGGTCAGCCGCGCTGTCAGCGCATGGCCTTCCAGATGGTTGATGGCGTAGAGCGGCTTGTCCGCAGCCTTGGCAATCGCCTTGCCCGTCATCAGTCCCACCAGCAGGCCGCCAATGAGGCCGGGGCCAGATGTAGCTGCGATGGCGTCGATATCGGCAAGGGTCACGCCCGCCTGCTCCAGCGCTTCTTCCACCAGCGTGTCCAGCGCCTCGACATGGGCGCGCGCGGCGATCTCCGGCACCACGCCGCCATAGGCGCTGTGTTCCTCAAGCTGCGACAAAACGACGTCGGAGACGATTTCGCCACGCCCGTCCGCATGCCGAACCACAATGGATGCAGCGGTTTCGTCACAGCTGGTCTCTATGCCGAGGATACGAAGAAAGGGGGTCATCAAATCTGTTCGTTCATTGCGATCATGCGCGAAGTTGGTCTAAGACAACTCCGGTAACAATGGATAGACGCGGATGCAAACAAAACCTTTCCGAATCGGCACGCGCGGCAGCCCGCTGGCGCTTGCGCAGGCTTATGAGACCCGCAGCCGGCTGATGACGGCGCATGGTCTGCCGGAAGACATGTTCGAAATCGTCGTGCTGTCCACCAAGGGTGACCGGATTACCGACCGCGCTTTGTCGGAAATCGGCGGCAAGGGCCTGTTCACCGAGGAACTGGAAAACCAGCTTCTGTCGGGCGAACTCGATATCGCCGTGCATTCCTCCAAGGACATGCCGACCGTTTTGCCCGAAGGGCTCTATCTTTCCGCCTTCCTGCCGCGCGAAGACATGCGCGACGCCTTCATAGGCCGCACCGCGCCGAGGCTTCTTGAACTGCCGCGGGGCGCCATCGTCGGTTCCGCATCCTTGCGCCGCCAGGCGCTGATCCGTCGACTGCGGCCGGATCTGAGCGTCATCGTCTTCCGCGGCCTGGTCGATACACGCCTGCGCAAGCTCGAAGAAGGCCAGGCGGATGCGACGCTGCTTGCCTTTGCCGGCCTGAAGCGGCTGGGCAAGGAGAATGTGCCGACGGAAATTCTCGATCCGAGAGAATTCCCCCCCGCTCCCGCCCAGGGCGCAATCGGCGTGGAAAGCCGCGTAGGTGATAGGCGCATGGACGAGCTGCTTGCCCCGATAAACGACAGGCCGACTTTTGACGCCGTGACCTGTGAGCGCGCCTTCCTGGCGGCACTTGACGGCTCCTGTCGTACGCCAATCGCCGGCTATGCCACCTGCGAGGGCGAGGAACTGCATTTTTCCGGCCTCATCCTCACCCCCGACGGCCAGACAAGCCACGGCATCGAAATCTCCGGCAACCGCAGGGATGCGGCGAAACTCGGCCGACAGGCCGGCGAAGAGGTGCGCGCCAAAGCCGGCAGCAATTTCTTCGAAGGCTGGAGCTGAGCCGGTGCGGATCGTCGTCACCCGTCCGCAGCGTTCGGGCGAAAGGACGGCGGCGAAACTTGAAGCGCTGGGCCACACACCGGTGCTTCTGCCGCTGTTTCATCCCGTCCATCATGGCGAACGCGCCATCTCGGCGCTGTCCAACCCGATGGGGGCAATCGCCGCAACCAGCGCCGAAGCCCTGCGGGCACTGGCTAGGTCCGAAGAGCAGCTCGCCCCCTATCTGTCAAAACCGCTTTTCGCCGTCGGCGGCGCAACGGCAGAGGCCGCAAGAAAAACCGGCTTCGAACGGATATTTACCGCCTCCGGAGACGCCCTCGGCCTGACCGCGCTGGTGACGCAGCACCGCACCTTTCTGACCGAAGACGAACCCTTGCTCTATCTCGCCGGCAGGCCACGCGGCACGGTCTTCGAGGAAGGCCTCGCCGCCGCCGCAATCCCGTTCAGAACGGTCGACTGTTACGAAATGCTGCCCTCGGTCATCTCTCAATCCATGCTGGAAACGGCTCTTGCTGAACCCGCCGCAGACGTCGTGCTGCTCTATTCTTCAGAAGCGGCGCGAGCCTTTTTCCGGCATGTATCGGTGGATCGATACAGGTTGAAGCTGGCGGCGACAAAATTCATCTGCATCAGTCACAACGTGCTTTCTCTGGTTCCGGAAATCTTTCATGCAAACGCCATCGCCGCCAAAGAGCCGAGCGAGGCCGCGATGTTTGAACTTCTGCGCCACAACTCTGGAACCTAATTCGAGCTCACCTCTTTCCTTTGCCGCCGTCACTGACTAGGTTTAGATTACTGCAGGCAGAAATGAGGTTGTCATGGTATCGGGAAAGCCGCCACGCCACTCCAAGTCCAAAGCCGAACCGGTCACCATCGACCTGGACGCGAAAGACGTGAAAGCAATTTCCGCTGACGTGGACGCTACCAAGACGGACGAAAAGCCGGGTGACGAAACGCCTGCGGCCACCTCAGCGTCCAGAGTTTCTGGCACAAAGCCTGAAGCAGCCACAACGGGCAACCCTGCCCCCGTCTGGGATCAGCCTAAGAAAACCCCTATCGAGCCTGAACCCAATGTCGGCAAAGCGGAAGCCACAACCGCCGGGTCGAAGGCTGAGGGCCCTGCGGACAGGCAGAAGGAGCCCATCTCGTCGGCGCCCGTTCCGCCCAAAGCCGAGGCAAAACCGACGACGGACACCGTCGAGACCAGCGCCGCTGCGGCTGCGGCTGCAGCCGCAAGCGCGAAGCCGGCCCTTGGCTCCACGGCTTCCTCCAGTGCATCCAGCGGCGCCACTGCCCCAAAACCATCGACCACGTCCTCGTCTTCAGGACCCGCCAAGCCGTCCACGTCACAGCAGGTGGAACGCAAACAGGCCGCAACCTCCGGCCTGGTCGCGGCGGGTATCGTGGGCGGCCTCGTGGCACTCGCCGCTGCCGGCAGCATGCAATATGCCGGCATCCTGCCCTCCTTTAATGCGAACAGGGCCGGAAGCGAGGGAATCGCCGCGCTGAAAACCGATCTGGGCAGCTTGCGGCAGCAGCTTGCCAATGCACCAGCTGCCGACACCTCGGCGCTGGAGCAGCGCATCACGACCCTCGAAAGCGCAACGGGCGAGGCCCGCCAAGTGGATGGGCTGTCGGAAAAAATCACCGCTCTGGAAGCTGCCCTCCAGTCGGAGCGAGCCGCGCAGGCCTCGGCGACGGCGGAGCTGACACGCCGCCTTGCCGATGCGGAAGCCAAGATCAACGAGCCGCGCGACGATATCGAAGTCGCCCGCGCCATCGCTTCCGCGGCGCTGAAGGCTGCGATCGATCGCGGCGGGCCGTTCCTGACGGAACTCGACACGCTCTCCAAGGTCACGCCCGACGATCCGGCCATCGCATCGCTGCAATCCTTCGCAGCAACCGGCGTGCCGTCGCGTTCGGAGCTGATGCAGAAATTTCCCGATGTCGCCAATGCGATGCTGTCGGCCATCAATCAGCCTGATCCCAATCAGGGCATCATGGAACGCCTGACCGAAAGCGCCTTTTCGCTGGTGAAGGTGCGCCCGGTCGGAAATATCGAGGGCGAGACACCCGATGCGATGATCGCGCGCATGGAAAACAAGCTGCGCAACGGCGACCTGCAGGGCGCGGCACTTGAGTGGAACAGTCTTCCCGATGCCGCCAAAACGGCATCCGCCGATTATAAGAAATCTCTGGATGCGCGCATCGAGGTCGAAAATCTGGTCGGCGGCACGTTGAACCGCGCCATCACCAGCACCGGCAAACAGGGGTAAGGGCATGACCAGAATTCTGATTTTCGCCGTTATCGTTCTGGCTCTCGGTTTTGGCTTCTCCTGGCTGGCCGACAGGCCCGGCGTCCTTTCCATCGTCTGGCAGGGCCAGCTGATTGAAATGAGCCTGATGGTCGCCGCCTCCATCATTGCGGCATTGGTCGCCGCCGTCATGCTGGTCTGGTGGGTCGTCAACGCCATCTGGACATCGCCCAACGCCGCCCGTCGTTATTTCCGTGCCCGCAAGCGCGACCGGGGTTATCAGGCTCTCTCCACCGGCCTCATTGCCGCCGGTGCGGGCAACGCCATCCTCGCCCGCAAGATGACAGCCCGTACACAGGGACTGCTGAGTGCCGATCAGGAACCACTGATCCATCTGCTCGATGCGCAGGCCGATCTGATCGAAGGCAAATATGACGAGGCGCGGCGCAAATTCGAAGCCATGGCCCGCGATCCCGAGACCCGTGAACTTGGCCTTCGCGGCCTTTATATCGAGGCGCGCCGTCAGGGCGCCTACGAAGCCGCCCAGCAATATGCCGAGGATGCGGCGGAAAAAGCACCCTATCTGCCCTGGGCGGCACAGGCGACACTGGAAAACCGTTGTCGCAACGGACAATGGGACGACGCCATCCGCCTGCTCGACCAGCAGAGGGCGGCCAGCGTCATCGAACGCGGCGAGGCGGAGCGGCTGAAAGCCGTACTTCTCACCGCCAAGGCCGGCGAAAAGCTGGAAAGCGACCCCGTGGGTGCCCGCGAGGATGCCAAACACGCGCTCAAGCTTGCCAAGAGCCTCGTTCCGGCAGCGCTGATCGCGGCAAAATCCTATCTGCGCGAGGACAATCTGCGCAAGGCGGCCACGGTTCTCGAACCCGTCTGGAAGAACGATCCACATCCGCAACTCGCCGAACTCTATGTCCGCGCCCGCAGCGGCGATACCGCCATCGACCGGCTGAAACGGGCTGAGCGGCTGGAGAGCCTGAAACCCAACAATATTGAATCGCTGTTCGCCGTGGCGCAGGCAGCGCTCGACGCCAAGGAATTCGCCAAGGCGCGGGCCAAGGCCGAAGCCGCCGCGCGGATTGAGCCACGCGAAAGCATCTTCCTCTTGATGGCCGACATAGAGGAGGCCGAAACCGGCGATCAGGGCCGGGTGCGCTACTGGATGGCGCAGGCGCTGCGCGCCCCGCGCGATCCCGCCTGGGTGGCCGACGGCGTCGTTTCGGAAAAGTGGCTGCCAGTTTCACCCGTTACCGGCCGTCTCGACGCTTTCGAATGGAAAGCGCCTTTCGGCCAGCTTGAGGCTCCCGTCGAAGACCTGACAATCGAAAACGCGATTGCTGCAGCGCCCGCAAGGGCCGAACCGGCCGCGAAGACGATCGTTGTCGAAGCCGCACCTGAGACCCGCGCCGAACCGAAACCCGCCCCGGCCGAACCGATCGAGGTCAAGCCGGTTGTATCGGTCCCGCAGGAGAAAAAGCCGGCCACAATCGAAGCACCGGTAGAAACCGATGTTACGGATGAAAAGGCGGAAGCCGTGCCGTTTTTCGGCGGCGCGCCGGATGACCCGGGCGTCAAGAAACCCGGCGCGGAAGCCGAACCCAAGACCCGGCTCAAACTCTTCTGACGAACAGGATATCGATGTTCCAGCAAATACAGTCGTTTATTCAGAACCTCGTCGGCCCGCACGGGGATGATTTCAGCCCCGACGATCTGAGGGTGGCGGTGGCCGCCCTCTGTTTCCAGGTGATGGAAGCGGATGGCACCGTCTCGAAAAGCGAGCGCGACCGGTTGCGCGAAATCCTCCAGGACTATTACCATCTCGATGCCGGCAAGCTCGATGCGCTTCTCGCCGCCGGCCAGGAGGCCGGTAAGGAAGCCGTCGATTATTACCGCTTCACCACCGATATACGCCGCCATCTCGATGAAGATCAGCGCGTGGAGCTTATTGGCATATTATGGGATATTGTTTACGCTGACGGCGAACGAAGCGAAATGGAAGACCATGTGATCTGGCGAGTCGCCGACCTGCTTGGTGTCTCCGTGCGCGACAGGGTTCTGCAACGTCAGCAGGCCGCCACGAGGTCCGGGCCTGCTGAAGAAAGCGAAAACGAAGACGATGCTGTTTGACCCTTCCAGGCAACAGAGAAAACAACCATCGCTGCTCATCGTCCTGCATCAGGAACGTTCCACGCCCGGCCGTGTCGGCCAGATGCTGGTGGAAAAAGGGTATCGTCTGGATATAAGGCGACCCGCACTCGGGGACGACCTGCCGCAGACGCTGGAGAAACACGCGGGCGCCATCATCTTCGGTGGCCCGATGAGCGCCAACGATTCTCATGATTACGTCAAAGCCGAAATCGACTGGCTGAAGGTGCCGCTGAAGGAAAACAAACCTTTTCTCGGCATCTGTCTCGGCGCGCAGATGCTGTCCAAACATCTCGGCGGCAGGGTTGAGGCCGACAGGGAGGGCAAGGTGGAGATCGGCTGGTATCCGCTCCATGCCACCGAGCACGGGCGGCTTCTGATGCCGCATTGGCCGAAGATGGTCTATCATTTTCACAAAGAGGGGTTCGAGCTGCCACGCGGAGCCGAACTTCTGGCCTCGGGCGAAACCTATCCCAACCAGGCCTATCGCTACGGAAAAAACGCCTGGGGCCTGCAGTTTCACGCCGAACTGACCCGCGCCATGATGCATAGCTGGGTGGTGCGCGGCGCGCAGCGTTTCGGCATGCCGAATGCGCAGGTGGGCAGCCAGCATCTGGAAGGCCGCATGCTGTTCGACACGCCGCTCAGGGCATGGCTCGGCAATTTTCTCGATCTGGTTTTTGAGGGCAAGGCGCAGCGCTAAGGCTCATCGCCGTCAGTGCGGCGCATCCAGATTATCGATCTTGCGCAGCTTGGAGAAACCGAGCGCCCAGATAACCGCCACCGCAAGCGTGCCGGCCCCGCCAATGACAACGGCCGGCACGGCCCCGACGACATGCGCCATGGTGCCGGCGCGGAACTCACCCAACTCATTCGATGCGCCGACGAACACCATGTTCACGGCATTCACGCGCCCGCGCACCTCATCCGGCGTCCACAGCGCGATCAGGGTCTCGCGCACATAAACCGACACCATGTCGGATGCGCCCATGACCACCAGCGCGGCGATGGATAGCCACGCGGTCTGCGAAAGCCCGAAGACCACGGTGGAGACGCCGAAGAGGCCGACGCCGATAAACATCAGCAGGCCGGCATGGTGGCGGATGGGCTTGAACGCCAGAATGACAGCAACGGTGATGGCTCCGATGCCGGGCGCTGCCCGCAGGAGCCCGAGACCCCAAGGCCCGAGCGTCAGCACTTCCTTGGCAAAAATCGGCATCAGCGCTACGGCGCCGCCCAGCAGCACCGCGAAAAGATCGAGCGAGATCGCGCCAAGAACGATTTTTTCCTGCGCGATGAATTTGAACCCGGCCAGCATGGTTTCAAGGCTGATGGCTTTTGCCGGGCCGCGTTGTTCCGGTTTGCGGATCGACACCGCAAGCGCTGCCGATACGATAAAGAGCACGAATGCCACACTATAGGCGACGGAAGCACCGAGGCCATATAGCAGGCCGCCGGCGACGGGACCGAGAATGGATGCCATCTGCCATGACGATGAATTCCAGGCGATCGCATTCGGCAGATCCTCGACCGGCACAAGATTGGGTGCCAGCGACTGGACGGCCGGCCCCATGAAGGCTCGCTCTATGCCGAAGACGACGAGAATGGCGAAGACGGGCCACGGAGAAAAACTGTGCGTCAGCGTGAGCCCCAGAAGCGCCGCAGCACATAGCGCAGCCATCAAAAGGCATATGGCCATGATCCGCCGGCGATTGTGCCTGTCGGCGACCGTTCCGGTGACGAGGATCAGAAGCAGAGACGGCAGAAACTGGAACAGCCCGATCAGGCCGAGATAAAAGGCGTTGCCGGTCACTTCATACATCTGCCAGCCGACCGAAACGCTGACGATCTGGATGGCGAAGGCCGAGAAAAACCGGGCGCTGAAAAAGCGGCGATAGGAACTATGCCGGAATGCACCGAAACGGTTTTCGGCGGAAGGGAGGGACATCGGCTGGGTGCTCGCGAGACAATATGAGATGTCTGCAATAGAGCGATATCACAGGAATCGCCAGCCCTCACCAGCGGGATGACGAAAACTGTGAGCGGTTTTCGCCTGAAATCCCGCTACAAAGCCATGAACCAGATTGTGATGATCGCCGGTCGATCAGCCCAAAGATCATTACGATCCGGCGCGACACTTGCCGGTTCACGCGTCAATGTCTAAATGTCTTGCAACCAAGATACGGAGATATTGATGCTTGCCCTGTTTCAGACCATCGATCTGGCCTTGAACCTCTATACGTGGGTGCTGATCGCCAGCGCTATTTTTTCCTGGCTTTACGCCTTCAACGTCATCAATTCCCGCAACCAGTTCGTGAACGCCATCGGGAGTTTCCTGGTCAATGTCACGGAACCGGCCCTGCGCCCCATCCGCCGCATTCTGCCCAATCTCGGCGGTATCGACATCTCGCCGATCATCCTGCTGCTGATCATCTTCTTCATCCGCTCCTTCATGTGGAACACGCTTTATCCGATGACGGTTTGAGCGGCCTCTGGCGAAAACACGATGATCATGTCCGCCTGTCGGTTCGGCTGACGCCAAACGGCGGGCGGGATATGATCGACGGCGTGGAGCAGGATGCGGACGGAAACGCGCATCTGAAAGCCCGCGTCAGCGCCGTGCCGGAAGGCGGCAAGGCGAACAAGGCCCTCATTGTTTTGCTGGCAAAAAAACTCGGCCTGCCCAAATCTTCCATCACCTTCATTTCAGGCGAAACAGCGCGTAAAAAAATCCTCCGGATCGATACCGACCCGGAGGATTTCGAAAAGCTTTTTAAAAAGCTGGCAGTTTAGCGCTATCAGCCCTGCGCCTTGTAGCGCTCGATGGCTTCGACGATCAGCTTCTTGGCGACGTCGACATCCTGCCAGCCGCCCATCTTCACCCACTTGCCGGGCTCCAGATCCTTGTAGTGCTCGAAGAAGTGCTCGATCTGCTTCAGCGTGATCTCCGGCAGGTCGGTGTAGTTGTGGACCTTGTCGTAACGCTGCGTCAGCTTCGGAGCCGGCACGGCGAGGATTTTCTCGTCCTTGCCGCCGTCATCTTCCATGATCATCACGCCAATGGGGCGGACATTGATGACACAGCCCGGAACCAGCGGACGGGTGTTGCAGATCAGAACGTCGATCGGATCGCCATCGTCGGACAGGGTGTGCGGCACGAAGCCATAGTTACCCGGATAGGTCATCGGCGTGTAGAGGAAGCGATCGACGATCAGCGCACCGGCATCCTTGTCCATCTCGTACTTGATCGGGTGTCCACCGACCGGCACTTCAACGATGACATTCACATCATTCGGCGGATTCTTGCCTACGGAAATTGCATCGATACGCATTCGCTTCCCTCATTCGACGGGTTGGATTTGGTTTTCGATACTGGGAAAGTCGCCGCATTGCAACATGGCTTTGGGCGGATAAGGCAGAATGAGCGATTTGAGGCCATAGCGATGATGCATCGCCCCGCGCGAAACAAAAATAGCGGGAAATTTCCCTGTCAGTTCCAGACGAAACCGACCTTGCGCAGTGACTTGCCGTCGAAATCTTCCATCCCTTCGGCAATATCCCGGCCGCCATGCGAACGGAAGAACCGATTGGCGACGTCGCTGTCTTCGAGGCACCAGACAACGATGCCGTTGCAGCCAAGCGAGGTCAGCAATCTGCGCGCTTCCGTAAACAGCAGCGAGCCAAGCCCGATGCCCTGATATTCCGGCCGCAGATAAAGTTCGTAAATCTCGCCATCCTGCGGCAGCCCGCGTGCCCGGCTGAGGCCCAGTGTCGCATATCCGGCGACCACACCGGCCACCTCCACCACCAGCATGGTCGCGGAGCCCTTGGTTGCCTTCTTCCACCAGATTTCCCCACGACGCTCGAGCATCTGCGTCAACGGCCGATGCGGGATAAGCCCGGCATAGGCCTGTTGCCACGACAGACGGTGCGCCTCGGAGATGGCACGCGCATCATGCGGTTCAGCACGGCGAACATCGATGGATAACGTTTTCATAACGCGATTCTGGCCCCGGCCACGGAAACTTACCAGTCATAAAGGTTAACGCCGGCAAGCTTACCCACAGCCTATTCATGTGGACGACCAGAAAAAATTAACGCATCCTTAACCTTTGGCAAAGCGCCTTTCGACTCATGCACACATAAAAACGAGCGCAAAAAAACCCGGCTCAAGGCCGGGTTTTCAAATTCGCGACGACCAACCGCAATCAGATTGCGAGCTTGGCCTTTTCAAAACGCTTGCGGTCATTTGCGTCGAGGAACATCTTGCGCAGACGGATCGACTTCGGCGTCACTTCCATCAACTCGTCTTCCTGGATCCAGGAAAGAGCGCGGTCGAGCGTCATGCGGATCGGCGGCGTCAGCTTGACAGCTTCATCCTTGCCGGCGGCGCGGATGTTGGTCAGCTGCTTGCCCTTCAGCACGTTCACTTCGAGATCGTTGTCGCGCGTGTGAATACCGATGATCATGCCGGCATAAACCTTCTCACCCGGCTCGATGATCATCGGGCCGCGATCTTCCAGGTTGAACATGGCGTAGGCAACAGCCTCGCCCGAACCGTTGGACAGGAGAACGCCGTTGACGCGACCGGCAATCTGGCCCTTGAAGGGCTGATAGTCGTGGAACAGACGGTTCATGATGGCCGTACCGCGCGTGTCGGTCAGGAGTTCCGACTGGTAGCCGATCAGGCCACGGGTCGGAGCATAGAACTTCAGACGAACGCGATTGCCGCCGGAAGGACGGAGCTCGGCCATTTCAGCCTTGCGCTCGGACATCTTCTGAACGACGACACCGGAATGCTCTTCATCAACGTCGATCACGACTTCTTCGATCGGCTCCAGCAGGGTGCCGTTCTCATCCTTGTGCATCACGACGCGCGGACGCGAAACGGCAAGCTCAAAGCCTTCGCGACGCATGGTTTCGATCAGAACCGCCAGCTGCAATTCGCCACGGCCGGATACGAAGAACGAATCCTTGCCTTCAGCCTCTTCGATCTTGAGCGCAACGTTGCCTTCGGCTTCCTTGAACAGACGGTCGCGGATAACGCGGCTCGTAACCTTGTCGCCTTCGGTGCCGGCCAGCGGGCTGTCGTTGACGATGAACGACATGGTGACGGTCGGCGGATCGATCGGCTGCGCGGTCATCGCCTCGGTCACGGATGGATCACAGAAGGTATCGGCGACCGTACCCTTGGAGAGACCGGCAATAGCCACGATGTCGCCGGCATGGGCTTCGTCGATGGCCGTGCGCTCGATACCACGGAATGCGAGGATCTTGGAAATACGACCGGTTTCGATCGTCTTGCCATCCTGGCCCAGAACCTTCACGGCCTGGTTCGGCTTGATCGAACCGGAGGCGATACGGCCGGTGATGATACGGCCGAGGAAGGGGTTGGCCTCAAGGATCGTGCCGATCAGACGGAACGGACCTTCTTCAACCTTGGGCTCAGGAACATGTTCGAGAACCAGATCGAGCAAGGGTGCGAGACCCTGATCCTTCGGACCTTCCGGGTTAACGTTCATCCAGCCGTCGCGGCCAGAACCGTAGAGGATCGGGAAGTCGAGCTGCTCGTCGGTCGCATCGAGGTTCGCGAAGAGGTCGAAGACTTCGTTGATGACTTCTTCATGGCGGCCATCCGGACGGTCGATCTTGTTGATCGCAACGATCGGACGAAGACCAACCTTCAGCGCCTTGCTGACCACGAACTTGGTCTGCGGCATCGGACCTTCGGAACTATCGACCAGAACGATCGCGCCGTCCACCATCGACAGGATACGCTCGACTTCACCGCCGAAGTCGGCGTGGCCGGGGGTGTCGACGATGTTGATGCGAACACCCTTCCACTCCACCGAGGTCGCCTTGGCGAGAATGGTGATGCCGCGTTCCTTTTCGAGGTCGTTGCTGTCCATCACGCGCTCTGCAACGCGCTGGTTATCGCGGAACGAGCCGGACTGCTTCAGAAGCTCGTCCACGAGCGTCGTTTTTCCATGGTCAACGTGCGCGATGATCGCGATGTTGCGAAGTGCCATTGTTCAAAATCTCTGAGGTTGGGCGCTATATTGATGATAAACGCCAATTTAGTTTGGCGCGCTCATAACCTTTTTTTTGCAAATGCGAAAGGGGGGCCCATGTCATAAGCCCCCTGCGCTCAGCTTCTAGCTCAGAAATGTGACAGTCTCTTATAGGAGACCGCGCTTCGAAAGCATGGCGTCCGGGCTCGGCATCTTGCCACGGAAGGCGAGATAGGCCTCCTCTGGATCGATCGAGCCGCCAACGGAATAGATATTGTCCTTCAACCGTTGCGCCATCTCGCCATCGAAGGCATTGCCGGTTTCCTCGAAAGCGGCAAAGGCATCGGCATCAAGAACTTCCGACCACATGTAGGAATAATAGCCGGCGGAATAACCATCGCCCGAGAACACGTGCTGGAAATGCGGTGTCGCATGGCGCATGACAATGGATTTCGGCATATTGAGGCCAGACAGCACCTCGCCCTGTACAGCCATCGGATCGGCAACGTTGTCACGGGTATGAAACGCCATGTCGACAATCGCCGAAGAGGTGAACTCCACCGTGCTGAAACCGGCATTGAAGGTCTGTGCGGCCAGAACCTTGTCCAGCAGCGCCTTCGGCATCGGCGCGCTGGTCTCATAATGCAGGGCGTATTTTTCCAGAATTTCCGGCACCGTCAGCCAATGCTCGTAAAGCTGCGACGGCAATTCAACGAAATCGCGAGAGACGCCCGTTCCGGAAACGGAAGGATAAGTGACATCGGACAACATGCCATGCAGCGCGTGGCCGAATTCATGGAACAGCGTGCGCGCATCATCAAGCGAAAGCAGAGCCGGTTTCCCCTCGGACGGTTTGGCGAAATTGCAGACATTGTAGATGATCGGAATTTCACCGACGGTCCCATTCTTCAGGGGCAGCTTGTGCTGCGACTGGAAGGAGCTCATCCATGCACCTGATCGTTTGGAAGGACGGGCGAAATAGTCGCCGAGGAACATGGCCTTGAGATCGCCGTTACCGTCGCGGATTTCGAAAACCCGCACATCCGGGTGATAGGCGGCAACGCCCTTGACTTCAACCGCTCGAATCCCAAACAGCCGCCCGGCCACATCGAAACAGGCTTCGATGATCTTTTCCAGCTGCAGATAGGGCTTCAATTCCGCCTCGGAGAAACTGAATTTCTGGGCGCGGAGCTTTTCGGCATAATGCCGCCAGTCCCACGGCAGCACGTCGTGGTTCTTGCCTTCCGCGGCAATGATGGCGGCCAGTTCGGCCTCTTCTTCACCCGCACGGCGGACGGCTTTTTCCCAGACCTGACCGAGAAGACCGTTCACCGCATCGGCCGTCTTCGCCATCGTGTCATCAAGCTTGTAGGCGGCGAAATTCGCATAACCGAGAAGCTTTGCCTTTTCTTCGCGCAGTTCGAGGGTGCGGTGGACGATCTCGCGATTGTCGGTCTCGCCGCCATTCTCACCCCGCGCCACCCATGCCTTGAAGGCCTGTTCACGCAAATCGCGGCGCTCGGAAAATGTCAGGAAGGGCTCGATGATCGAGCGGGAAAGGGTAACGGCAAATTTGCCGTCCTCGCCATGCTCGCGGGCGGCTCCCGCCATGGCGTCCCGCAGGAAACCGGGAATGCCGGCAAGCTCCTCTTCCGTCGCAAGCAGAAGCTTCCAGTTCTTTTCATCCGCCAGCACATTCTGCCCGAATTTCGCACCCAGACCGGCAAGTTCCTCATTGATCGCGGCCAGCCGCTCCTGCCGATCCCTAGGCAATTTAGCGCCGGAACGCACAAATCCCTTCCAGTGCCGTTCGAGAACCCTTTTTTCTTCGCCCGTGAGCCCCAGCGTCTCGCGCTTTTCCCACAATGTGTCGATGCGTTTGAACAGCGCCTCGTTCATGCCGATCTTCGAATAATGCCGAGACATTTTTGGAGCGATTTCCCGCTCCAGCGCCTGGATCACACCATTGGTATTGGCGCCTGCCCTGTTCCAGAACAACGACGAAATGCGCGAGAGATCGTCACCGGCGATTTCGAGTGCGGTCACCGTGTTTTCGAAACTCGGCGCCTCTGCATTGCCGGCAATTGCATCGATTTCCCGCTCGTGGGAAAGAAGGGCAGCCTCAAAGGCCGGCGCGAAATCCTCATCCTTGACCGCATCGAATTTCGGCAGACCATTATGGCCGTTCCAGTGGACGAGTGCGGGATAAGGCGCGGTCTTCAATGGCATTTCATCTTCCTTGTACAATTCCTATTCAAACCCATATGGGCACGCCTCCACCGCCAATTCAATATGCCGGGCGGAGATGACAGAGGATGTGGAAAAAACGCAGGAAGTACGGTCTCTTTGCTTCGTCGTAACAATTGTCGACTACGTTGCGGGTCATTCAACAACCGAACTGACGCATGTTTTACTCGATTTTCGACAATATGATTTGTGCACCATTGATTATCGCCCGGAATTTAGTAAGGCTGACTTACGAAAAGGCGAAGCATGGGCACGAAACGCGAAAAAGATTCACTGGCATTTCTGTTGAACAGCGGCGCACGCCTGCTGAACAGTGCTTTCGAGCGCCGAATTTCTGAAGCCGGACTGGGCCTGACCCCCGGCGAAGCGCGTGCCTTGCTGACGGTTGCCGTCGTTGATGGCAGCAAACAGTCGGATATCGCCGCCCGCCTCGGCATCGAGCCCATGACGATCTGCGCCTATCTCGACAAGCTGCAATCCCTCGATCTCATCGAGCGCCAGCAGGACCCGCAGGACAGACGTTCCAAGCGCATCGTGCTGACAAAGAACTCCACCAACATGCTGGAAGCAGTGCGCCAGGAGATCGATGAACTCGTTCGTCACGCCACGCAGGGCCTGAATGAAGAAGAGGTCGCGCTTTTCCGCAGTTTCCTGCAGACGCTTCGCAACAATCTCCAACCGGAACAGCCGGGCCAGAGCTGCTGACCGCAATGCCGCCAGAACCGATCATGTCCACAAAACGCACGGCCATGCTCGGCGCGTTGCTGACGGCGCTGGCGCCGATTTCCATGGCGATCTATACGCCGGCCATGCCGGAGCTGACACGGGTTTTTGCCACAAACGAATCCGCAATAAAACTCAGCTTGTCACTTTATTTTGCCGGTTTTGCCATGGCGCAGCTGCTCGCCGGGCCCGCTTCCGACGCCTTCGGCCGGCGCAGGGCGAGCCTCGTTTTCCTCTCAATCTTTCTGGGCGGCGGGCTGCTGGCGATTTTTGCCCCGACGATTGAAGTGCTGCTTTTCGCCCGGCTCGTTCAAGGCATCGGCGCCTCCGTCGGCATGACGGTGGCGCGCGCCATCGTCCGCGACCAGTTCACCGGTGCGGAGGCCTCCAGCATCATGAACCTTATCGGCATCATGCTGGCCGTCGGCCCCGCCATGGGACCGACGATCGGCGGACTTTCGCTTGCGGCTTTCGGCTGGAAATCCGTGTTTTTCCTGATGGCCGGCCTCGGCGCCGTCGCTATTTTCTCCGTGGTGATTTTCCTGCGCGAAACGACGGTCCCGGACAAAGGCCTGATCCGTCCCCGCCGGCTCGTTTCGGCCTATGGCACCTTGCTGACCGAACCACGCTTTCTTCTGGCCGCACTGGTACTTGGCGGCTCCATCGGCGCGCTTTACGCGCAGGCCACCATGCTGACCTTCATCCTCATCAACACCGTCGGCCTGACGCCCACCGCCTTCGGCATCGGCATGTTGATGCAGACCGGCGCCTATTTCTTCGGCTCGATCGCCCTGCGCTACATCGCGCCGAGACTGGGTGACCGCCGTTCCGTCATGCTCGGCCTCAGCTTTTCGGGAACAGGCGGCCTGCTCATCCTGCTGTCAGTCTTCCTCATACCGCCGTCCTTCCTCTCCATCATGGGCCCCGTGGCGGTTGCAACGGTTGGCATCGCCTTGCTGACACCCTCGATGGTAACGGCAGCACTTGCCCCCTTCCCGCATATTGCCGGCTCGGCTTCAGCGATGATGGGCTTCATCCAGATGGGATCGGGTTTTGCGGGCGGCGCTGCCGCCTCGCTCATCGGTTCGCCCTTGACCGGCTTCGGCATCATCATCCCGGCGATGGAATTCATGGCCGTTGCGAGCTACATCGGCTTCCGCATCGTCTCCAGAAGAGAGACATGAAAAAACCCGCCGGCGTTACCGCCCGCGGGTTTCATTATCTTCACGACAGCGGAATTACTTGCTGAGGTTACGCTTGGCCAGCGTGCGCAGGCGCAGCGCGTTGAGCTTGATGAAGCCTGCCGCATCCTTCTGGTCGTAAGCGCCGTGGTCGTCCTCGAAAGTCACCAGCGCGTCGGAATAGAGCGACTTGGCGCTTTCGCGGCCGGTCACCATAACATTGCCCTTGTAGAGCTTCAGCGTCACTTCGCCTTCCACATGCTCCTGGCTCTTGTCGATCAGCGCCTGCAGCATCTCGCGCTCCGGCGAGAACCAGAAACCGTAATAGATCAGTTCGGCGTAACGCGGCATCAGCTCATCCTTGAGATGCGCCGCACCCCGGTCGAGCGTGATGGATTCAATGGCGCGGTGCGCAGCCAGCAGGATGGTACCGCCGGGCGTCTCGTAAACGCCGCGCGACTTCATGCCGACGAAACGGTTCTCGACCAGATCGAGACGACCGATGCCGTTTTCACGACCGTAATTGTTGAGCGTGGCGAGAAGCGTCGCCGGCGACATTTCAACGCCGTTGATGGAGCAGGCATCACCCTTGCGGAAACCGACCTTGATGACGGTTGCCTTGTCGGGAGCAGCTTCCGGGGAAATGGTGCGCATATGCACATATTCAGGCGCTTCCTGTGCCGGGTCTTCCAGAACCTTGCCCTCGGAAGAGGAGTGCAGCAGGTTGGCGTCGACGGAGAAAGGCGCCTCGCCCTTCTTGTCCTTGGCGACCGGGATCTGGTGCTGTTCGGCGAAGTTCAGGAGGTCGGTACGGCTCTTGAACGTCCAGTCGCGCCAGGGCGCAATGATCTTGATATCAGGGTTCAGCGCATAGGCCGAAAGCTCGAAACGGACCTGATCGTTGCCCTTGCCGGTGGCGCCATGGGCGATGGCGTCCGCGCCGGTCTTCTTGGCGATCTCGATCAGGTGCTTGGAAATCAGCGGACGGGCAATCGACGTGCCGAGCAGATAGACGCCTTCATAAACGGCGTTGGCGCGGAACATCGGGAAGACGAAATCACGCACGAACTCTTCGCGGACGTCCTCGATGAAGATTTCCTTGATGCCCAGCATCTCGGCCTTCTTGCGCGCCGGCTCGAGCTCTTCGCCCTGGCCGAGATCGGCGGTGAAGGTCACGACTTCAGCGCCAAGTTCCGTCTGAAGCCATTTCAGGATGATCGAGGTGTCGAGGCCGCCGGAATAGGCGAGAACGACTTTCTTAACGTCTTTCGGGAGTGCCATAATGATGTCCATCTGCATGATGACGGCATCGACACACCGCCATTTCCTTGGGATTTCGGCACTTTTACAGTGCAACCCGAAATGTGTGAAGCGCTTTTCCGTGAGATAAGCGACAAAACAATTGATGGACGCGTTTGACGATGGGTGACGATGGTCCGCGGCAACGGGAACGAAGCGATTGTCACATGCATTTAGAAAATTCGCGCTTTATCATAAAGCGGCGCGATCGACTTGAAGACCGTGAATGAAGCCACTCAGGTTCAGGCAACGTTGCAAACCGCTGGAAACAGCAGAAACGACGCGAAGGAGAAACCTATGACGACCATCCACCCCGCATTCAAGGAAGATAATGTCGCTGTCATAACAGGTGCGGCATCCGGTATCGGACTTGCCGCCGCCCGCAAATTCGCCGGTTTCGGCATGAGCGTCGTGCTTGTCGATCTCGATGGCGAAAAGCTCGCCGCAGCGCATGCGGATATTCTGGCCGTTGCCAAGGACGGCGAGGCGCAGATCGTCGCCATCCCGACCGACGTCTCGAAACTCGATGAGCTGGAGGCGCTGGAACGTGCCGTGATCCAGCGTTTCGGGCGCATCCACGTTCTCATGAACAATGCCGGCATCCAGCCGGGCAGCGCCATCTTCGGACCGCAGGCCAATTGGGAAAAGATTATCGGCGTCAATCTGATGGGCGTCATAAACGGCAGCCGCGTTTTCGGCCAGGGCATGATCGCCCATGGCGAGCCGGCGCTCATCATCAATACCGGCTCGAAACAGGGCATCACCACGCCTCCGGGTGATCCGGCCTATAATGTCTCGAAGGCCGGTGTGAAAACCTTCACGGAAGCGCTTCAGCACGAGCTGCGCAATATCCCGAACGGCGCGGTTTCCGCCCATCTCCTGATCCCCGGTTTTGTCTTCACGGGCCTCACCGCCCATGGCAGGACGGAAAAACCGCAGGGCGCATGGACCGGCGAGCAAACCGTCGATTTCATGATCGAGAGTATTGGCCGCGGCGATTTCTACATTCTCTGCCCGGATGGCGAGGTGGACCGCCCGACCGATGAGAAGCGCATCCTCTGGGCTGCCCAGGATATCGTTGAGAACCGCCCACCGCTGTCGCGCTGGCACACGGAATATTCCGCCGCCTTCACCAGCTTCCTGAAAAACTGAACTTCCAGCCGCCGGACTTGAAGGGTGCGGCGGCTTTTCTCCGCTCGCAGGGGCGTCATCGCTCAAAAACATTGGCAGAAACACGAAACCGCGTTAAGCAACCGCAATCTCCAGATTTTACGGGTGCCGCGATGGATTTCGTTCCGAGCCTGCCAACATTGATCGCCTTTACCGTTGCCATTCTGCTTCTGGCCGTGACGCCGGGGCCTGATATGACGCTCTGGATCAGCCGCTCTTTGCGCGAGGGCCGCGCGGCGGGTTTCATGACACTGGTGGGGACTAATATCGGCATCACCGTGCACACGATGCTGGTCGCTTTCGGCGTCGCTGCCCTCATCGTCGCCTCGCCGACCGCCTTCATGATCCTGAAAACCGGTGGTGCGGCCTATCTAGTCTGGCTCGCCATTCAGGCGATCCGCAAGGGCTCGGATTTCGTGATGGTGAAAGGCACCGGTGAAAAAGCACAGGCCTCGCTGAAATCGGCCTTGCTGAACGGTATCTGGGTCAATCTGCTGAACCCCAAGGTCATCATCTTCTTCATGACCTTCCTGCCGCAATTCGTCAGCGCCTCCGATCCGCATGTGACCGGCAAGCTGATCTTCCTCGGCATCTGGTCCATCATCGTGGCGCTGCCGATCGGCATCGGCATCGTGATTGCCGCCGATGTTCTCTCCGCATGGCTGCAGCGCAACCGGAAGGTTCTGCGGGGACTGGATTATACGATCGCCGGCGTCTTCTCGCTTTTCGCGGTCAAGATTTTCTTCACGCAAACGCGCTGAGGGCAAATAAAAAGGCGCCGTAAGGCGCCTTTTTTAATCAGCCGATCAGCAACTCGTCATCGTCAAGCGTCTGGCCGCGTATCTTGCGGAACATCTCGATCAGGTCTTCGACCTCGAGATCCTTGCGGCTGTCACCGGACACGTCGAGCACGATTTCACCGGCATGCAGCATGATCGTGCGGGTACCGTAATCCAGCGCCTGACGCATCGAATGGGTGACCATCAAGGTCGTCAGCTTGCGCTCCGACACAACCTTGCGGGTCAGCTCCATCACAAATTCCGCCATGCCGGGATCGAGTGCCGCCGTATGTTCATCCAGCAACAGCACGTCCGAACCTGATAACGTCGCCATGACAAGCGACACGGCCTGCCTCTGCCCACCGGACAGAAGGTCCATACGGTCCTTCAGACGATTTTCCAGACCGAGATTGAGCGAAGCGATACGTTCCCTGAAGAAATCCCGCCTGCCGCGTCCGAGCGCCGGCAGAAGGCCGCGGCGCTCACCACGCGATGCCGCAAGCGCCAGGTTCTCCTCGATGGTCAGCGCACCACAGCTTCCCGCCAGCGGGTCCTGAAACACGCGCGCTACCCGTCCCGCCCGGCTGGCAGTCGGCTTGCGGGTAACGTCAGCACCGCCGATCATCACCTTGCCTGCGGTTGGCAGGACATCGCCCGCCAGAACGCCGAGCAGCGTGGATTTGCCCGCACCATTGGAGCCGATGACGGTAACGAAAGAACCATCCTCGATGGTGAGATCGATCTTGGCCAGCGCCTGCTTTTGCAGCGGCGTACCGCGCCCGAAGACGACCTGGATATCGGAAAGCGAAATCACGATGTTGCTCCCCCACGGCGCAGTCGCGGCAGGATCAATGCGATGGCCACCAATACCGCCGTTACGAAATTGAGATCGGACGCCTTGAGACCCAGCACATCGCTCGACAAGGCAAGCTGAATGGCGAGACGATAGGCGATGGAGCCGAAGACACAGCCGATCAGCGCGATCAGGATGCCGCGCGCACCGAACAGCGTTTCGCCGATGATAACGGCGGCAAGTCCGACGACGATGGTGCCGACACCCGAGGTCACATCGGCAAAGCCATTGGTCTGCGCGAACAATGCGCCACCGAGGGCGACCAGCGCATTCGAAAGCGCCATGCCGAGATAGATCTGGTTGCCGGTCTTCACGCCCTGCGCCCGCGCCATCCGCGCATTGGCCCCCGTCGCCCGCATGGCAAGGCCCGCATCGCTTTCAAGAAAACGCCAGACGAGAATGACCGCGATCAGCACCAGCGCACCAACGAAGAGAGGCCGCACCAGATATTCGGAAAGGCCGAGACCGTAAAACGGCGATACCATCGTATCCTGATTGAGCAGCGCCACATTCGGCTTTCCCATCACCCTGAGATTGACGGAAAACAGCGCGATCATCGTCAGGATCGAGGCAAGCAGGTTCAATATCTTGAAACGAACGTTGAGGGTGGCTGTCACGATGCCAGCGGCAGCGCCGGCAACCATGGCAATCGCCGTCGCGACCCAGGCATTCAGACCGGCGATGATCAGCACGGCAGCCACGGCGGCGCCAAGCGGAAACGAACCGTCCACGGTCAGGTCAGGAAAATCAAGCACCCGGAAAGCGAGATAGACGCCGATCGCCACGAAAGCGAAGACCAGTCCCAGCTCCACGGCACCCCAGAAGGCGATTTGGCTCACGGTAATGTCCTTGTTATTGCCGCCATCAGGCGGATACGGGCACCGTCTCGTGCCACGTAAAACGGGCGGCGAAATGCCGCCGCCCGCAATTCAGTCAGGTTGCAGTTCAGTCGATGACCTTGGTGGCGCGCTTCGTCACGCTTTCAGGGAAGGTGACGCCAACTTTTTCAGCAACCTTCTTGTTGATCACGAGATCGGTGCCGACAGCAACGGTGGCCGGAATGTCGCCCGGCTTTTCACCCTTGAGGATGCGGACAACGACGGCGCCCGTCTGCTTGCCAACGTCGAAATAGTTGAAGCCGAGCGCTGCAACCGCACCACGCGCGACGGAATCCGTGTCGGCGGCGTAAAGCGGGATCTTCGCTTCGGAGGCAACGCCAGCTGCCGCCTCGAAAGCGGAAACGATGGTGTTGTCAGTCGGAACGTAGATCACGTCGGCCTTGCCGACCAGAGCGCGGGTTGCACCCTGAACTTCAGCCGACTTGGTGGCAACGGATTCGACAACCTTCAGGCCGGCCTTGTCGGCTTCGGCCTTCAGCAGGGCAAGCGTCGAGGCGGAATTGGCTTCGGCGGAGTTGTAGATGAAGCCGATGGACTTGGCGTTCGGGGAGATTTCCTTGATGAGCGCCAGGTGCTCGCCAACCGGCAGCATGTCGGAAAGGCCGGTCACGTTGCCGCCGGGCTTTTCCATGCTCTTGATGAGCTGTGCGCCAACCGGATCGGAGACAGCCGTGAAGACGACCGGAATATCGCGCGTGGCCGCAACGACAGCCTGAGCCGACGGCGTGGAGATCGGCACGATGACCGAAGGGGCGTCGCCCACGAACTGGCGCGCAATCTGCGCTGCGGTGCCCGGATTACCCTGCGCGGACTCATAAAGGAACTTGAGGTTCTCGCCTTCCTTGTAACCTGCTTCGGCAAGAGCCGCCTTGACGCCATCACGGGCAGCGTCAAGCGCCGGATGTTCGACAATGGCGGTGACGGCAACGGTGACGTTTTCAGCCTTGGCCGGCAGAACGATGGCGCTCGCAGCAGCGAGAGCCAGAATGAATGCGCGCATGGATATCCTCCTGTTGGTTCCCTGTTTTCGTCTTTCTAGGAACAAGACAGACCGAAATCAATCGGAGAACCGCCGGAAAACCAGCTTTATGGCGCAAATGCGGCTTATTCAGTCATCCGCGCCGTGATTGGCGATCATCATCGCCTCAAAAGCCAGTCTTTCGGTCTTGCGCATGCGTTCCGATTCCGACTTCAACTGGCCGCAGGCGGCGAGAATATCGCGGCCGCGCGGCGTGCGGATCGGCGAGGCATAACCTGCCTGATTGATGAAATCGGCGAATTTTTCGATCTGCGCCCAGTCGGAGCACTGGTAGTTCGTGCCCGGCCAGGGATTGAACGGAATGAGATTGATCTTGGCCGGAACGCCCTTCAAAAGCTGCACCAGCATCTTTGCGTCTTCCAGGCTGTCATTGACATCCTTCAGCATCACATATTCGAAGGTGATGCGGCGGGCATTGGAAAGACCCGGATAGTTGCGGCAGGCCTCGATCAGCTCCTTTAGCGGATATTTCTTGTTAATCGGCACCAGCATGTCGCGCAGATCGTCACGCACCGCATGCAGCGAAATCGCCAGCATCACGCCAATCTCGTCGCCGGTGCGGAAGATTTCCGGCACAACCCCTGATGTGGAGAGCGTCACACGACGCTTGGAAAGCGACAGGCCATCACCATCGGTGGCGATCAGGAGCGCGGTCTTCACATGCTCGAAATTATAGAGCGGTTCACCCATGCCCATCATCACGATGTTCGACACCTTGCGGCCTTCGCTCGGCACATAGGCGCCGACCGGCGTCGAACCATCGGGAAAATCGCCGAGCCGGTCACGCGCCAGCAACAACTGGGCAAGAATTTCCTCGGCCGTCAGGTTGCGCACCAGACGCTGCGTGCCGGTGTGACAGAAGGAACAGGTCAGCGAACAGCCCACCTGGCTCGATATGCAGAGCGTGCCACGCCCTTCTTCCGGAATATAGACCGTTTCGATCTCGACGGGACGGCCAGCGCCGCGCGGCGGAAAACGCATCAGCCATTTGCGGGTGCCGTCATTGGAGATCTGCTCCTCGACGATTTCCGGACGCGCGATGGTGAAGGCCGCCTTCAGCTTCTCGCGGAGTTCCTTGGCGACATTGGTCATATTGTCGAAATCGGAGACGCCGCGCACGTAAAGCCAGTTCCACAACTGGCTGACGCGCATCTTCACCTGCTTTTGCGGCACGCCGATCTCGGCCAGCGCCTCGCCCATTTCCTCACGCGTCAGACCGATCAGCGACGGCTTGCCGGACATGAGATCGCTATTGGCGATCAGCGGGGTTTTGACTGCCAGGCCGGCAGGAGCTTGCATTACGGACATCACGTTATCCCATCGTTCCATGCATCGCACGACCGGCCTGTCGAAAAGGCGGAAAATCGTCTGCATGTCGAGAAAATCAAAGGCGGAGCACTTTTCGCGCATCCGCCTGTCAATGTTGCCGCGCCTTTAGCATCAAACTGGCAAAAACGCAAATGGCCGGTCGAGGACCGGCCATTGTCAAATGCAATGGAATGTCGGGATTACTTGCAGCTCTCGATCTGCTTGAGAGCAGCCGAAATACCCGAGAGCGAATAGGAATAGGATGTCGCGGTGCCACGGCCGGAAACCGCCTTGACGGTCATCGACTTTCCGCCCTTCATGGCGGCGACGAGAGCGGGCTCTTCAGCGGCGTTTTCAACCCAGGCGGCCTTGTCCTTGGTGAACATGACGAAGTTCTTGTTATCGATCGTCACATTGACCTTGGAGCCCTGCTTCAGCGGATAACCCACCATGGCCTGCGGCTCGTAGGAGATGTTCTGGCCGGGACGCTGCGACACGATGAAGAATATATCGCCGTGATCGACGCTCGCCGGTTCCTTGGCGGTCGGAATGGAAAGAACGTAGCAGACGGTGCTATTGCCCGATTTGTACGAATAGGCACCCCAAGCATTGAACTGCTGGATGCGCGTGGGCGACTGTGCAGATGCTACGCCGACGCTGGTCAGCAAAATGGCCGCTGCGGTTGCTACACTTCTTACAAACATAGAATTTCCTGCCGGGTTATTGTCTTCCATTGGCCCGAAGCAGCGGCGAGCCCAGTTTCTGGATCGGCCACGTTCAGGTGCGGATCGTCTTTTCTCATTGTGGTCGGGAAGCGGTTACCAAACCGTCAACAACACGCATAAAATGCCGGAAACGTCCGGCGGTGTTACAGATTGGCGACTCCCGACGCCCTGGGGAGAAGGGCGGGGCACGTCCTTCCTTCGTGTGTATGACACATAAATTCAGGCAAGAATTTGTCACCCGCCGGGCTCCGCCGGGCGGAAACATCACAGAGACGTTACCCGGCTTCCTGCTGTCGCTTCAGCATGGCGTCAGCCGCCTCATAGTGTTCCATCTTGATATGGGCGCGGATCATGGCGAGCGCTGCCGTGATGACGGCGATATCATCGGTAAAACCGACGACCGCCAGCATGTCCGGCACCGCATCGATAGGCATGATAAAATAGGCAAGGGCGGCCAGAATAATACCCTTGGCGCGCAACGGCGTGTCGCGGTCAATCGCGCAATAATAGGCCGCCGCCGCGTCGCGCGCGAAGGGAACCTTCGTCATCACCCGCTTCAGCTTGGGCCAGAATTTGGCGCGCACGACATTCTCACGCTCCTGCTGCTTGTCGGTTTCACCCGGCAGAAGAATTTCACCGATTTTCACATCATCCATGATCGACGGTCCTCCGGTCACGGCTATTATATGGGATTTAAGGTTCGCCGTTCAATTGCTCCGGCCTGCAGCTGCCTTCTGCATGGCCTCGGCCAGAAGAAAATCCCGCTCCGTTACGCCCTGTGAATCGTGAGTGGTAAGACAGACCTTGACCCGCGAATAGACATTGGACCATTCGGGATGATGATTGAGCCTTTCCGCAACAAGTGCGGACTCGGCCATGAAACCGAAGGCTTCCGCAAAGCTGGAGAACTTGAAGGAACGGACGATCGCCGCCCCGTCCTCTCGCAGGGCCCAGCCCTCGAGTTTTGACAATGCCTGCCGGATGGCATCCGGCTCAAGTCTGGGATATTTCATGAACTTGCCTCCGCTTGAGACCCATTAACGCTTCAACGACCGGATCGACGCATATTCCATGAAACATATAGCTGTTCTTTTTGTCTGCATGGGCAATATCTGCCGCTCACCACTTGCCGAAGGCGTTTTGACAAACCTTGCTGATAAAGACGGTGTTTCCCGCCAACTCACGGTCGACTCCGCCGGAACCGGCGGCTGGCATACCGGCAATGCCCCGGATCGCCGATCCATCGCGATAGCCCGTAAGCATGGCATCGATATTTCAGGGCAGAGCGCGCGGCAGGTCAGTCAGGCCGATTTCGAAAACTTCGATCTCATCCTTGCCATGGACACGAGCAATCTGGCGAAACTGCTTCAAAAGGCGCCGGAAAACCACAGGCACAAAATCCACCTGTTTCTGGACTATGCTTCGGGACGCCACGAGAGCGTCCCGGATCCCTATTTCGGCGGTGAAGACGGTTTTCTGACCGTCTACAACATGCTCTTGGCAGGATGCAGATCGTTGCTCGAAAAGATGGAGCTGGACCGCGCCTCGTGAAGCGGAAACGCCTCTTCAACGATATAAGGCCCACCACCCACCGATTCCTTCGACGACATCAGCACGAAGCGGCCGACCGTGAAGGGCGACGTGCGGAAGTTGCCGCGTCCGGAAAGATAATGCACCACATCGTCCACACGCGAGGAGCGCAGCCGCGCCAGCGTCACATGCGGCATGAATTTGCGGGGATCAGGCGGGAGACCGATCCTTTGACAAATTCTCTCGATCTCCGCCTGCAGCGCATGCATTTCCGGGGAGGGAGAAACCCCCGCCCAGATGGAATGCGGCTTCTTGGAGCCGAAGGAACCCATACCGGTAAGATTGAGCTGGAACTCCGGCCTTTCGATCCGGTCCAGCCTGTCCACGACTTCATCGGCGGTCCGACCGTCGATGTCACCGATAAAACGCAGGGTTATGTGATAATTCTCCACATCGATCCACCGGGCTCCCGGCAGACCACCGCGCAACAATGAGAGGCTCATAGCCGCATTGCGCGGAATTTCGAGGGCGGTAAACAGTCTCGGCATGGCGAGCTCCCCGAATCTCTTGGCAGAACAAGCATAGCGAATCACGCAATGCAGGCGGGCGCAAGTGCTTATTTTTTTTGCGCACCGATTGTCTTGATGAAGCTTTCAACAGCCGGCAAAGATTTCTCCACCATCATCGCCACCCCCTTGGTATTGGGGTGCATTTTGTCGTCGAGCTTCAGCGTATCATCCGTCACGACGCCATCCAGAAAGAAGGGATAAAGCTGCAGGTTGTATTTTTCCGCAAGCTTCGGGAAGATTGGATTAAAGCGGCTGGCATAATCATCGCCCATATTCGGCGGCGCCATAATGCCGACCAGCAGCACGGCTATGTTACGTTTCTGAAAGCCGGAAATGATGGTGTCGAGGTTCTTTTCGGTCTGTTCGGGGGCGATGCCGCGCAAAGCGTCATTGGCGCCCAGTTCCAGAATGACCCCGTCAGTGCCATCGGGAACCGACCATTCCGCCCGCGCCAGACCACCGGAGGAGGTATCGCCGGAGACACCGGCATTGGCGATGGCGACATTGACGCCCTTTGCCTTTAATGCAGCTTCAAGCTGTGCGGTGTAGCTGTCGGTGGGGGGAAGCTGATACCCGGCCATCAGGCTGTCGCCGAAGCCGACCAGTTGCAATGTCCGCTCCTGAGCCATGACGGCAGTGGCGGAAAAGGCGGTGGTGAAAATGACGATGAAGTGAAACAGGGCAGCTTTAAATCTCATCACGGCTTTCCTAACTTGGTTCCCATTGTCTGAAATACCGACCGCATCGACCGCCAGACCGTTTTCATCACCCTATATAGGAACGAGAATTGTGACGAAAAGCATCATAGAGCTGAAGAAGGCCGACCTCACGCTCGGCAATGCCGCCGCCTCCGTTCACGTTCTCAAGAACATCGATCTTTCAATCGGAGAGAGCGAGGCAGTGGGTATCGTCGGCCCTTCCGGTTCGGGAAAGTCGACACTGCTGATGGTGCTCGCCGGTCTCGAGCGGCTCGATAGCGGCGAAATCATCATTGCGGATACGGAACTGCACAAGCTGGGGGAGGACGCGCTGGCGGATTTCCGCGGCCGGAATATCGGCATTGTTTTCCAGTCCTTCCATCTCATCGCCAATATGACGGCGCTGGAAAATGTCGCCGTTCCGCTGGAGCTGGCAAACACCCCGAACCCCTTCGAGATCGCCAGACGCGAGCTCGTCGCCGTTGGTCTCGGCGAGCGTCTCAATCATTATCCCGGCCAGCTCTCCGGCGGCGAACAGCAGCGTGTCGCCATCGCCCGCGCGCTTGCCCCCTCACCGGCCGTGCTGATTGCTGACGAACCGACGGGCAATCTCGATACCGATACCGGCAGGCAGATCGCCGATCTTCTCTTTGCCAAACAGGCCGAACGCGGCATGACGATGATCCTCGTCACCCATGATCCGTCGCTTGCCGCCCGGTGCTCGCGGCAGATCAAGGTGCGCTCCGGCGAGATCGAGGGCGACAGCGCCATATCCCAGATGGCGCGGGCGGTGTCCGCATGATCGGATCCATTCTCCCGTCTTTTGCCAATATCAGAAACGCCGCAAGGCTGGCACGGCGCGAAATCCGCGGCGGTCTGCGTGGCTTCTACATTTTCCTCGCCTGCATCGCGCTTGGAACCGGCGCCATCGCCGCCGTCAATTCCGTCTCGCGCGCAGTCACCAGCGCCATCGCCACGGAAGGCCAGGCCATATTGGCGGGCGACGTGCGTTTCGAACTGCGCAACAGGGAAGCAACGCAGGAAGAGCGGGCCTATCTCGACGGCCTCGGCACCGTCGCGGTTTCCACCGGGCTGCGCTCCATGGCCCGCCTTGCCGATGGCTCCGAACAGACCCTGACGGAAGTGAAGGCTATCGACGGCGCCTACCCGCTCTACGGAACTTTCGTGGCCGAACCGAACCGGCCCCTGAATGAGCTTCTGGCCGGAAACGGCAACACCTACGGCGCCATCGCCGCCCCGCTTCTGCTGGAACGGCTGGGAATCAAGGTCGGCGATGAAATCCTGCTCGGCAATGTGAAGCTGAGACTGACCGGCACAGTGGTCGACGAGCCGGATGCTCTCTCCGATGGCTTCGGTTTTGCCCCGAGGCTGATGGTCAGCCGCGACGCCCTTTTCGCCTCGGGCCTCGTTCAGACCGGAAGTCTTGTCGAACACGCCTACAAGATCAAGCTGAACGACCCTTCGACGCGAGCGACAACGACCGATGCGGCCAACAAGGTCTTTCCCGATGCTGGCTGGTCCATTCGCACCAGTGACCGGGCAGCGCCGTCGCTGACCGAAAACGTCAACCGTTTCTCGCAATTCCTGACGCTGGTGGGCCTTACCGCCCTCATTGTCGGCGGTGTCGGCGTCGCCAATGCCGTTCGCGCTTTTCTCGATTCCAAGCGCACCACGATCGCCTCGCTGAAATGCCTCGGCGCACCGGCCTCCGTGGTCACAATGACCTATCTCTTTCAGATCGCCTTCATTGCCGCCGTCGGCATCGTCATCGGCCTTGTGGTCGGTGCCATCGCGCCCCTCGTCGCCATGCGGTTTCTGGAAGGCGTGCTGCCTGTGCCGGAAGAGCTTGCCTTTTATCCCGCCGCGCTCGGTCTCGCCGCCCTGTTCGGTCTCCTGACCACGCTCGCCTTCGCCATCGTGCCGCTTGGGCAAGCGCGTGAGGTTCCGGCAACCGCGCTTTTTCGCGAACAGGGTTTCGAAGAGGGAAGCTGGCCCTCCTGGCCTTATCTCGCCGCAACCGGCCTGCTTCTGGCAGCACTTGCCGCACTCGCCATCTTTTCGGCGGAAGACCGTTTCATCGCCTCGGTTTTCCTCGCGGCCATCGCTTTTGCCTTCGTGGTCCTGCGGCTGGTGGCGTCGGGCGTCAAGGCCATCGCCAAACGCAGCCCCCGCGTTCACTCCGCGGCCCTTCGTCTGGCAATCGGCAATATTCACCGTCCCGGCGCGCTCACCCCTTCGGTCGTCCTCTCCCTCGGCCTCGGCCTGACCCTGCTCGTGACGCTGACGCTGATCGACGGCAATCTGCGCCGTGAATTGACGGACAGCCTGCCGGAAAAGGCGCCGAATTTCTTCTTCGTTGATATTCAGGGCAGCGAAGTTCAGGGCTTCCGCGATCTCGTGAAGCGGGAAGCGCCTGATGGCACGCTGACAGAAGTGCCGATGCTGCGTGGCCGCATCATGGCGCTGAACGGCACGGACGTGACGAAGATGGAGGTTCCGCCGGGAGGACGCTGGCTGCTGCGCGGCGACCGGGGAATTACCTACTCACAGGATATTCCCGAAAATGCAACGCTGACGGAAGGAGGCTGGTGGGGGCCGGACTATAGCGGCGAACCGCTGGTGTCCTTCGCCGCGAAGGAGGCGGGAGATCTGGGCCTCAAGATCGGTGACAGCGTGACCGTCAACGTGCTCGGCCGCAACATCACGGCCAGGATCGCCAATCTGCGCAATGTCGAATGGGAATCCCTGTCGATCAATTTCGTCATGGTGTTTTCGCCAAACACTTTCCGCGGCGCGCCGCATGCATGGCTGGCGACACTCGCCGACCCTTCCGCTTCCGCAAGCGACGAAGGCCGCATATTGCGCTCTGTCACCAACACCTATCCGACAATCACCAGCGTGCGGGTGAAGGATGCGCTCGACGTCGTCAACCGGCTGGTCGGCCAGCTCGCCACCGCCATCCGTGCCGCTGCCGCCGTTGCCCTGATAGCCTCCGTCCTCGTTCTCGCCGGCGCACTTGCCGCCGGAAACCGTGCCCGCACCCATGACGCGGTTATCCTGAAAACGCTGGGCGGCACACGAAGCCTGCTCATCCGCGCCTTCTCCTACGAATATATGATGCTCGGCCTCGCCACCGCTGTCTTCGCGCTTTTTGCCGGCGGCGTTTCCGCATGGTTCGTGATCGCCCGCATCATGAAGCTGCCCTCCAGTTTTCTTCCGGATGTGGCGATCGGAACCCTCGTCGTCGCCCTCGTCATGACTGTTGGCATCGGCCTCATCGGCACCTGGCGGATTCTCGGGCAAAAGGCCGCCCCGGTTCTCAGGCAGGCAGGTGAATGATCGTCGGTTGTGCGCCGCTTAACTTTAACGATTAATTCTTTGTAATGATCGCCAAAACGTGAGCGCTTTTCGCGCATATGGTGTCTTTTCGACGGGAAAAGGCCTTGTATCGAACACGTTCTGCCATCATATTCTTGAGCAGGCTTGCTGAAGCTCCGCAGCGGCGCCCGGGAGGTATCCCGACACCGTAGCAATCACGGGGCTCAAAAGAGGAAACAATGGCTGACTTCAATAACTACCAGAACCGCATGGCGCAGAACCGTGCACAGACTGGTGCGATGATCGATGAAGGTCTTCGCGCCTACATGCTCAAGGTTTACAACCTGATGGCGCTGGCTCTGGTCATCACCGGCGTTGCAGCGTTCGGCTTCGCCATGCTTGCTACGACGAGTGATCCCGCAGCAGCGGTCGCCACGCTGCCGAATGGCAAGATGCTGACGTCCCTGGGCGCCCTTGTTTATGCGTCGCCGCTGCGCTGGGTCGTCATGCTGGCACCGCTCGCACTGGTTTTCTTCCTTAGCTTCCGCATCCAGAACATGAGCGTTTCCGCCGCGCAGACAACGTTTTGGGTCTATGCTGCTCTTATGGGCGTGTCGCTGTCCTCGATCTTCCTGAGATATACTGAGGGAAGCATCGTACAGACGTTCTTCGTGACCGCCGCTTCGTTCGGCGCGCTCTCGCTCTACGGTTACACGACGAAGAAGGATCTTTCCGGTTTCGGTTCGTTCCTGATTATGGGTCTGTTCGGCCTGATCATTGCCTCCATCGTCAATATCTTCCTTGGTTCCGGAGCCCTGCAGTTCGCGATTTCCGCGATCGGCGTGCTGATTTTCGCAGGCCTGACCGCCTACGACACCCAGAAGATCAAGGAAATGTATTTCGATGCTGACGATGTTGCCGTGGCTGGCCGCAAGGCCATCATGGGCGCACTGACGCTTTATCTCGACTTCATCAACCTCTTCACCTTCCTTCTGCAGTTCCTCGGAAACCGCGACGACTAAGGCTGAGGTTCGATTGCCAGACATACGAAAGGCGGCCCATCGGCCGCCTTTTTTCTTTAGGAAGATTCTTCACTCGTCAGCCAGAGCGTCGCCTGCCTGCGGGCGGTCCGCTTCTGCGAAAGCTCATTCGATGAGCTTCAAAACCTTGTCGAAGACCTTCAGGACCTGCGGCAACTCATGGCCACGTTTCAGAATGCGGCCATCCGTATTCACCACGCAATAGGCACCCTGCTTCGCCGCCAGCTTGGGATTTTTCTCGATCCTGAAAAGCGGCATTTCACCCGAACGCTTGAAGACGGAAAACACCGCCTTTTCCTTCAGGTGATCGATGGCGTAGTCACGCCACTCGCCCTCTCCCACCATCCGGCCATAGATGCGCAGGATCGCATCCAGCTCGCGGCGGTGAAAGGTGACCGGTAAAGGGTCCTTGTTCTTTTTATATTCGCGGAGATCGATAACGGTGGAATTGTCACGTGAAGCGGTCTGCACCTGCTGCACATCCGGTTGATCGGTCATCCAATACCTCCGATTCCACCCAAATCATCCGTGCAGTGTGAGCCTGGGAGGGCGAAATTGCAAGTCTTTGCACCACCATGGAACAGAGGACGGGGAATGCCGGGAAAGGTCTGACAAGCCTTCGAATGGCAGCGGAACCAGAAGGAGGCAGCAGGGAATGGCGTCCAGCGATGCCGCCGGAGGGCGTGCCGAAGGCAAAGGCAAGGGTTAAAAATGGTAACCATTTAGGCAGCCATTTTCACACGGCCTGCCGTATTTCGGTCAAACCATGGCCCGAATTGGGTGGAATAGTCCTATTGTCAATTGATGCCTAGGCACCAAGATGACCCGGTCCGGTGCATTGACCCTTTACCCCCAGCCCCCAATGCCCGGACCGGATCTTCCATCGCCCGACAGGCGATCAGGGGGTTTCATTTCCAAGCAGGATACTTGCCCCGACGATTGCCGCGGGATCGCCGCTGGCATTGGCCGTCTGCAACAGTACGGCGCAGCCACCCTTTTTAACCTTGGCCACCACGCTCGCCGGAAGCTTCACCGTCATCGGCGAACCATCCCACATGCCGACTGTCTGCACATCATAGACGCTGTGCCAGTAGGACATTTTTTTCCCCTGGTTTTCGCCCTTCTGCACATCCACCGTCTGCTCGCGGGTGAAATAGGCGACCACGACATCGGCCTTGCCGCTGCCCGCACCAATATCGATTTCCACCTCGTCACCGGCAAATTTCGACGAGACCGGCACGTTCAACCCCTTGCCCTCACGCTTGAAAGCGTCGAGCCTGTCATAGATGCCACGCACATCCGCACCCTTGACGTGGTCGCGACCATTCAGAATGGCCTGCGGTGTATAGACCCCGTTACGGCCGAGCGCGCGCATATAACCATATTGCCGGTCGGTATTTTCCTTCGATGCCAGCGAATCGGTCCAGCCGAGATAATTCCAGTAATCGACATGGTAGGAGAGGCCAACGACATCGCCCTTCTGGATCATCTTGCGCAAGGCTTCATCCGCCGGCGGGCAGGAGGCACATCCCTGCGATGTGAACAATTCGACGACGCCCTTCACGGCCTCCTGCGCCTGCGCGGAGGTGACGAGGAACGTGCCGAGAAGACATATCGACAGGGGGAATTTCAGCGGCATTACAAAAACCTTTGTCCGGAAGAGATCCAGACGAATTGATGCGATCAATCCTGCCGGGATGCAAACCGGAAAATAACGTCTATTGCCCTTCAATAGAAAGTCACGAAGGGGTGAGCGACAATCACAAAAAAAGAGACCATGAAACGGAAAGACGCCGGGATTTCTCCCGACGTCTTCGATTGTTGAAGCTTATGCTGCCAGATCGCGAAGAACGGTCTGCAGAATGCCGCCATTGTTCATGTAGATCACTTCATCAAGCGTATCGATGCGGCAAAGAAGCGGAACTTCCTTCACCGTACCGTCGCTATAGGTGATCTTGGCGATCTTCTTCTCGCGCGGCTTGATTTCGCCTTCGAGACCGTCGATCTCGACGATTTCGTCACCCTTGAGATCAAGGCTCGCCCAGGTCGTGCCTTCCTCGAAGACGAAGGGAACAACACCCATGCCAACGAGGTTCGAACGGTGGATACGCTCGAAGGACTGCGCGATGACGGCCTTGACGCCGAGCAGGTTCGTGCCCTTCGCCGCCCAGTCGCGGGACGAGCCGTTACCATATTCGACACCGGCAAAGATGACGAGCGGGACGCCTTCCGCCTTGTATTTCATGGCGGCATCGTAGATCGACATCTCTTCCTTGGACGGATAGTGGATGGTGTAGCCACCTTCCTTGCCGTTCGGG
Source organism: Agrobacterium sp. LEGMi-208b (assembly GCF_059511785.1). Taxonomy (NCBI): domain Bacteria; kingdom Pseudomonadati; phylum Pseudomonadota; class Alphaproteobacteria; order Hyphomicrobiales; family Rhizobiaceae; genus Agrobacterium; species Agrobacterium sp. LEGMi-208b. The sequence goes on along the minus strand of NZ_CM183445.1, from coordinate 1,792,656 downwards.
CCGAGCATGTGGTTACGGATGCGAATATTGGCGAAGGTGCCGCGCATCATCACTTCATGGTTGCCACGCCGCGTGCCGTACTGGTTGAAGTCGGCCACGGCAACACCATGCTCCGTCAGATAGGCGCCGGCAGGCGATGCAGCCTTGATCGAACCGGCCGGAGAAATGTGGTCGGTGGTGATCTTGTCGCCGAAGAGACCGAGGACGCGCGCGCCCTTGATGTTCTTGAGGCCGGTGCCTTTTTTGCCCATGCCGACGAAATAGGGCGGATTCTGAACATAGGTCGACTGGTCGTCCCAGGCATAGGTCTGGCCCGGAGGAACCTGAACGGCCTGCCAGTTCGCATCGCCCTTGAACACATCGGCATACTTCGTTTCATAAAGCTCGCGGGTGACGTATTTCAGGATGAATTCCTGGATTTCCTTGGAGGTCGGCCAGATATCCTTGAGATAAACAGGATTGCCGTTCTGGTCGTCGCCGATCGGCTCCTTGGTCAGATCCTTCTGGACCGTGCCGGCAAGGGCATAGGCCACGACGAGCGGCGGCGAGGCCAGATAGTTCGCCTGAACGTCCGGCGAGATACGGCCTTCGAAGTTGCGGTTGCCCGAGAGAACGCCTGCGGTGATCAGGCCCTTGTCGTTGATGGTCTTGGAGATCGCAGGCGGCAGCGGGCCGGAATTGCCGATGCAGGTGGTGCAACCGAAACCGACGAGGTTGAAACCGATCGCATCGAGATCCTTCTGCAGGCCCGACTTGTCGAGATATTCCGCAACCACCTGCGATCCAGGTGCAAGCGAGGTCTTCACCCATGGCTTGGACTTCAGCCCCTTGGCGACCGCATTGCGGGCGAGAAGGCCCGCGGCGATGAGAACCGAGGGGTTGGAGGTGTTGGTGCAGGAGGTGATGGCGGCAATTGCCACATCGCCATGCCCAAGATCGAAAGCTTCGCCTTCAACCGCGTAACGGCTGTTGAGCTGGCCGGGCTTCTTGTAGTCATTTTCAAGAGCCGTCGCGAAATTCGGCGCGATGGTTTCAAGCGGCAGGCGGCCTTCCGGACGCTTTGGGCCAGCCATGGAAGGCACGACGTCACCAAGATCGAGTTCAAGCGTGTCGGTGAAGACGAGATCGGAACCATCGCCGGTGCGCCACATGTCCTGCGCCTTCGAATAGGCTTCGACGAGGGCGATGCGGTCCTTGGCGCGGCCGGACATGGTGAGGTAATTGATGGTTTCGCCGTCAACCGGGAAGAAGCCGCAGGTCGCGCCATATTCCGGGCCCATGTTACCGATGGTGGCGCGGTCGGCGAGAGACATCGAATCGAGGCCAGGGCCGAAGAATTCGACGAACTTTGAAACCACGCCCTTCTTGCGCAGCATCTGCACGACGGTCAGTACGAGGTCGGTCGCGGTCACGCCTTCCTTCACCTTGCCGGTCAGCTTGAAGCCGATGACTTCGGGCAGAAGCATGGAGACCGGCTGGCCGAGCATGGCTGCCTCAGCCTCGATGCCGCCCACGCCCCAGCCGAGAACGCCGAGACCATTGATCATGGTCGTGTGGCTGTCGGTGCCGACGCAGGTATCCGGATAAGCGATCGTTTCGCCATCCTCTTCCTTCGTCCAGACGGTCTGGCCGAGATATTCGAGGTTGACCTGGTGACAGATGCCGGTGCCGGGTGGAACCACACGGAAATTCTCGAAGGCCTGCTGGCCCCACTTCAGGAAGCGGTAACGCTCGCCGTTGCGCTCATACTCCAGCTCGACGTTGCGGGCAAAGGCGCTCGGCGTGCCGAATTCATCGACGATGACAGAGTGGTCGATGACGAGATCGACGGGAACGAGCGGGTTGATCTTTTCCGGATCGCCGCCGAGGGCCTTGATACCGTCACGCATGGCGGCAAGGTCGACAACAGCGGGAACGCCGGTAAAGTCCTGCATGAGAACGCGGGCGGGGCGGTAGGCGATTTCGGTTTCGGTCAGGCCCTTATTGTTCAGCCATTCGGAAACCGCCAGAATGTGCTCCTTGGTAACGGACTGGCCGTCCTCGAAACGCAGCAGGTTTTCCAGAAGAACCTTCATGGAATAGGGCAGCTTGGAAACGCCCTTCAGGCCATTGGCTTCAGCCTTGGGAAGGCTGAAATAGACGTAATCCTTACCGTCAACGGTAAGGACGGAACGACATTGGAAACTGTCGAGTGATTTGGGCATGGATCAAAAACCCCGCTTACTCTGATAGCCAACACGTGCGTGCGGACACCTATGCACTCATGCACATCAGGATGCGGGTACGACCATTTCCGCTGTCCGCACGTGAAAATTGCTCCTCGCAATCGTCAAGTCCGGCGCAAGATGATGTTCACGCCGGCCGCTGGCGTGGTTGACACCCATATAGATAATTTCGGAGAAACGTGCCAGACCATTCAACAAAGCTAATCGATTTTTTTATCGAAACGACGAAATCTGAAACGGAACCGCAGCATGGATTTGACGGCGGAAAATCTTGGCGTGCGACGCGGCGAAGATTTCATATTCATGAACATTTCCTTCAAGTTAAGCAACGGCGAGGCGTTGCTGCTGACCGGACGCAACGGCTCGGGAAAATCCACGCTCCTGCGCACGGTGGCCGGCCTGCTGCGTCCCGAAAAGGGGAGGGTGAAGATAGCCGGCGAAGGAATAGACGCCGAGATGCGGCCGTCGGAGGCCTGCCATTATCTCGGCCATCGCAATGCGATGAAAATGGAACTGACCGTCTCGGAGAATCTGCGCTTCTGGAAGGACTTCCTCGGCGATTTCCCCGGCGGCGCCGGCACGACGATCGACGAGGCGGCGGAGATCGTCGGCCTTGCGGGCATTACCCACCTGCCCTTCGGTTATCTCTCCGCGGGTCAGCAACGACGTTTTGCCATGGCGAAGCTTTTGATTGCATGGCGACCGGTGTGGATACTCGATGAGCCGACGGCGGCGCTCGACAAGGCTGCGGACGGGATGTTTACCGATCTCGTCAAAAGCCATTTGGGGAAAGGCGGGATTGTCCTGGCTGCGACCCATCAGTCTTTGGGTCTGGAGAATGCGCGTGAATTGCAGATGACGGGTTTTGCGGGGGTGGAGGCTTGGGCATGAACGGTTTGCGCGCGAGGCATACCCCCCTCTGCCCTGCCGGGCATCTCCCCCACAAGGGGGGAGATCGGCAAGAAGCCCTCTTCTCGTTTCATTCCCACGCTTTGAGATGGGCGAGACCTTGCCGCGAGTCGATCTCCCCCCTTGTGGGGGAGATGCCCGGCAGGGCAGAGGGGGGTAACGCCCCAGACGCGGAGCAACCCCAATGACCGCCCTCCTCCTCCGCGATATCAAACTCTCCATCCGTGCCGGCGGCGGCGCGCTGATCGGCGTGCTGTTCTTCATGACCGTGGTTGCCGTCATCCCCTTCGGCGTCGGCCCGGATCTCAACCTGCTCGCCCGCATCGGTCCGGCCATCGTCTGGATCGGCGCGCTCCTGTCCGCCCTTCTCGGCCTCGACCGGCTGTTTCAGGCCGAGCGGGATGACGGCTCCCTCGATCTCATCCTGATGCAGGAAACCCCGCTGGTGCTGACCGTCTTCGTCAAATGCCTGGCGCACTGGGTCACAACCGGCCTGCCGCTGGTGCTTGCTTCACCGCTGCTCGGACTTTTCATGAACATGGACGAGGTGGCGATCGGTGCCGTGATGCTCACGCTTCTTGTCGGCTCACCGGCCATCACCTTCATCGGCGCGGTGGGCGCGGCGGTTGCCGTTGCCCTGCCGCGTGGTGGCCTTCTGGTTTCCATCCTCGTCCTGCCGCTCGCCATTCCGGTGCTGATCTTCGGCGTCAGCGCTTCCTATGCGGCGGTGCAGGACCCGGCGCCCTTCATGCCGCCCTTCCTCATTCTCTGCGCGATCACGTTATTTTCAGCCGTCACCGGCCCTTTCTTTGCTGCTTTGGCCCTGCGCAATGTTATGGATTGAGGAAACTGCAATGACGATCCCCGATTGACAGGGATCAATTGCGGGACGGCCATTCTCGGGTTACACAAACGGCATGAACGAGCAGACCTTCACCATCACCAAATTCAGTGATCTCGCCAATCCCACCCGGTTTCTGGCGCTGGCGACACGTATTCTGCCCTGGCTCGCCGTTCTCACGGCGCTGGTGCTGGCCGCTGGTCTTTATCTGTCCTTCACCACCGAGGGTGATTACCAGCAGGGCTACACGGTACGCATCATGTATGTGCATGTGCCCTCCGCGTGGCTCGCCATGATGTGTTATTCGGTCATGGCGGTCTCTGCCATCGGCACCCTCGTCTGGCGTCATCCGCTGGCGGATGTCAGCCATAAAGCCGCCGCGCCCATTGGTGCCGCCTTCACGCTGATTGCGCTCATCACCGGGTCGCTCTGGGGCAAACCCATGTGGGGAACCTGGTGGGTATGGGATGCGCGACTAACCTCCGTTTTCGTGCTGTTCCTGATGTATCTGGGGCTGATCGCGCTCAATCGTGCCATGGACGATCCGTCCAGAGCCGCCCGCGTCAGTGCCGTACTGATCCTCGTGGGTTTCGTGAATATCCCGATCATCAAATTTTCGGTGGAGTGGTGGAACACGCTGCACCAGCCGGCAAGTGTCATCCGCATGGGCGGTTCCGCCATCGATGCGGAGTTTCTCTGGCCGCTTCTAACCATGGCAGTCGGCTTCACGCTGCTGTTCTTCACCCTGCACATCGCCGCCATGCGCAACGAAATCTGGCGCCGGCGCGTGGCCGCGCAGCGGCGGCTTGCCGCCCGCATGGCCAACCGGGAGGGCTGAGGTGATGACACACGCCTTTTATATCGGCATGTCCTATGCGGCGACCGGCCTCGTCGTTCTCTGTCTCATCGCCTGGGTCGTCGTGGACGGTCAGGCACGCAAACGGGAACTGAAGGAACTCGAGGCATCCGGCATACGCCGCAGGGCGAGAGCCGCTTCCGCAGGTGATGCGCAATGACGCAGGCTGACCCCGACACCAAGGCCAAAACGACGGGTCGCGCCCGTTATGCGCTGGCGCTGCTGCCGCTGCTGCTGTTCGGCGGTTTCGCCCTCATTGCCGGCAAGATGCTCTACGATCAGGATGTCAACGGGCTGGATATCAGCGCCATTCCGTCAGCGCTGATTGGCACTAGGGCACCCTCCCTGTCGCTGCCGCCACTGGAGGGCTCGAACCTTCCGGCGCTCACCGATGCCGCCATCAAGGGCAAGCTGACGCTAGTCAATGTCTTCGCCTCCTGGTGCATCCCCTGCCGGCAGGAGCATCCGCTGCTTAAGGAATTGGCGAAGGACAGCCGCATCACCGTCGTGGGTATCAACTACAAGGACAAGCAGGACAATGCACTGCGCTTCCTCGGTGAACTCGGCAATCCCTTTGCTGCGATAGGCGTCGATCCAAACGGCAAGGCCGCGATAGACTGGGGCGTCTACGGCATTCCCGAGAGTTATCTGGTCGGCGCGGATGGCACGATCCTCTATAAAAAGGTCGGCCCCTTCGATGCCCGCAGCGTCGAGCGCGACCTGCTGCCCGCCATCGCCGCCGCCGCCGGGAAATAACCCACCCGGCAGGGCCTCACCCCTTGGTAACGACCCTCAGCGAAGGGCCCTCAGCCGACAGACGTATACCTTCAAGCACGACCTGATCGCGACCACCGCGCTTTGCGGCATAAAGGCTGTCATCGGCCCGCTTGATGGCGTCGTGGATGGAATGATCTCCCCTCGCGATGGCCGAGACACCGAAGCTTGCGGTGATCTGGCTGGTCACACCGCGGTTGCGCCAATCGAGCGACGAGAGGCCTGTGCGCATGCCATTGGCAAGCTGGCCGGCCGCGGCGGCCGTGCTGCCTGGCAGGAAGACCACGAATTCTTCACCGCCGAAACGCGCCACCAGCGCATCTTCGGGCGCGTTTCGCCTGAGAAGGTCAGAAAGGCCGATGAGTACGATATCGCCGGCCGCATGACCGTAAACATCGTTGATGCGCTTGAAGTGGTCTATGTCGCAGGCGATGATCGCACCGTCAGGCGTATCGTTGCGAAAATCGGGAACGCGCCGGTCGAAACCACGGCGGTTCAGTACATCCGTCAGCGGATCGTGCTCTGCCGCATGCAGATGCCGGTCGACAGTGACGGAAATCTGGCTGGCCAGCACGGAAAGGGCGAGCAGGAAGCCGAAGATGCTCGCGGCAAGCTGCATGTAGAAGGCATAGTCGGATTCGAAAAATTCGCTGAGCTCGATCATCGAGCCACCCGGCGTCATCACCAGCAGCATGCCTATGCGCACCAGCGTTTCCAGCACCACAAGACAGGCAATTCCCACCATCAGCCTGTCGGCAAGCGCCACCGGCCGCTTCCGCACAATCCAGACCGGGATAGCAAGCAAAAGGGCACAGACGAGATCGCCGATGACGAGTTCGCGTTTCAGATCCGGCGTGACGAAAACATGGAAGGCGACCAGCAATATCGCCACCGCCACAATCGACAGCCGTGCCTTGGTATAAAGCGGCCGCTCAAAATGGGTGAGCAGCGCGTGGCCATAAAGGAAGAAGGCGGAGAAGAACAGCAGGTTCGAAAGGATCGCCTGAACTTCGAAAGGCAGGCCGCCAAGCACGAGCGGTGTGGCGAAACCAAAAGCCGCCGCAAGATATCCGATGCCCCAATAGCGCGCCGAAGCGTGGCCGATCCTCTGCAGGAACAGGAATACCACGCCGAATGTCAGCATGATGAAGGGAAGAAGATAGGCGAAGTTATCTTGCAATGGGTTCTGCCGGAAGGAAAAACGGGCCTTTGAAGCCGGACGTTATCGCAATGCCCTTAAGAAAGCCTGCATATAACGCGCGGTTTCAGCGCCTTTCCGGCCAAAATCCCGGCGAGCCCATTCACATTTGCGGGAGCGCGTTCTGCCATTCCTTGATTGCTTCGACAGGCCAGACCAGCATGACCACATTCAGCGTCAGATTATCGCGGATCAGCCAGCCGGTGAAAATTTCAAAGACGATGGCGATCACGACCGTCAGCCATACCGGCACGCGGGCGGCGAAGAGGAAACCCAGCACCATAAAGACCGTATCCATCGCCGAGTTCAGGATGCTGTCGCCGGTATAACCCAGCGCCATGGTCGCCGTACGGTAGCGATCGATGATGATGGGCGAGTTTTCGAGGATTTCCCACGCCGCTTCCACCAGCACCGCCAGCGAAAGACGCATGGAAAGCGGTTTGTTGCGGAACAATAGCCAGGCGAACCAGTAGAACAGGAACCCGTGAATGATATGCGAGGGCGTATACCAGTCTGCCAGATGCTGGGAATTGCCCGGCGTGTTCACGCCCGGTTCGAACAGCTTCACATAACCGCATTCACAGATGGGAATGCGGCCCATGGCATAGAGAATGACGATCTGCAGGAGAAGCAGCCCGGCGGCCACGCCGAACCATTTGAGCGAACGCGAACGGGAAACCGGCATCTCCGCAACTGTCATTTTTCGTCCTTGTTGAGAGGCTCAAGCGAATGGCGCATGACGAGCGGCATCTGGGCCATGGTGAAGATGATGGTGATCGGCATCGTGCCCCACACCTTGAAGGCCACCCAGGTATCGGTGGTGAACATGCGCCACACCACCTCGTTCAGCACCGCGAGAAAGAGGAAAAACACGCCCCAGCGCAGCGTCAGCTTGCGCCAGCCCTCATCGGTCAGCCTGAAGGCCGAATTGAAGACGTAGCCCAGCAGCGATTGCCCGAAGAACAGGCCGCCCAGCAGGATGACGCCGAACAGCGTGTTGACGATGGTCGGCTTCATCTTGATGAAGGTATCGTTCTGCAGCCAGAGCGTCAGCGCACCGAATACCAAGACCACGATGCCCGATATCAGCGGCATGATCGGCAGTTTGCGCGTCAGCACCCATGAAACCGAAAGCGCCAGCGCCGTTGCGATCATGAACAGGCCGGTGGCGATGAAGATCGGTCCGCCGAATTCCGTCAGCACGGGGAAGGTGGAGGCCAGCCATTCGCCGCGGGAATTGGCGAAGAAGAACACCATGAGCGGGCCAAGTTCGAGCACGAATTTCAGGAGCGGGCTGATTTCCGCCACCATCTTTTCGCTTTCCTTGGGATTGCTTTCGATGTCCATACTCAAACTCCCGCAATGGCCTTGGCGAAATCTTCCGCCTCGAAGGGCTCCAGATCATCGACACCTTCACCCACACCGATGAAATAGACCGGCAGCTTGTGTTTGGCAGCGATGGCAACGAGGATACCGCCCCGCGCCGTGCCATCCAATTTTGTCATAATCAGGCCCGAAACACCCGCGACATTGCGGAATATTTCCACCTGGTTCATGGCGTTCTGTCCCGTCGTCGCATCCAGCGTCTGCAGCACGGTGTGCGGTGCATCCGGATCGAGCTTGCCGAGCACGCGCACGATCTTTTCCAGCTCCGCCATCAGTTCCGTCTTGTTCTGCAGACGGCCGGCCGTATCGATGATGAGCACATCGCTTTTCTGCGCCCGCGCCTGTTCATAGGCGTCATAAGCAAGCCCGGCCGCATCCGCACCGAGCTTGGTGCCGATGAATTCCGAGCCCGTACGGTCGGCCCAGATCTTCAGCTGCTCGATCGCCGCCGCGCGGAACGTATCGCCCGCCGCCAGCATCACCTTGAGGCCCGAGCCGGAGAGCTTGGCGGCAAGCTTGCCGATGGTGGTCGTTTTGCCGGTGCCGTTCACACCAACAACGAGAATGACATGCGGCTTATGCGAGAGATCGAGTTCCAGCGGTTTCGCGACTGGTTTCAGAACCTTGGTGATCTCGCCCGCCATGATGCGCGCCACGTCCTCGCCGCTCACATCCTTGCCATAGCGTTCGGAAGACAGAGCACCGGTGATGCGCATGGCGGTCTCGACGCCGAGATCGGACTGGATGAGAAGATCTTCCAGCTCGTCGAGCGTATCCTCATCCAGCTTGCGTTTGGTGAAGAGCGCCGAAATCTGCGTGGTCAGCTGCGATGAGGTGCGGGCGAGGCCCGCACGCAGGCGCTGGAACCAAGTCAATTTCACCTGTGGTGCAACAGGGGCAGGCTCCTGGCGCTCACGAGCGGATGAAAAACCCTTTGGTAGAGCTGGCGGAATCGCGGAGGGCTCGGCAGCTGTGGCTGCTTCCGCCTCATCGAGCAGCGCATCCATCGCATCCGCATCCAGCACGACATCCGCTGCTTCAGGGGCCGCTTCGGCCTGCTCTTCGGCGGCTGCTTCCGCCTCTAATAACGACAGCGGCACCAGGCCCATATCGCCGGAAATCTCGGCACCGGGCAGAAGCGGAGCGTCCTCGTCTTCGTCCTCTTCGGAGGAAACCAAATCCGTCGCCTCATCAGCAGCCGGGCCGCCAGCCGTCTCCATCTCCAGTTCGGAAACAGGGTCCCTGTCGACAGCATCATGCGCTTTGGCATCGCTCAGCGCGGCTTCGAAGGAGGCATTTTCATTGCCGCGCTCAAGCGCAGCGTCCTCTTGCGGCCGCTCTTCCGTTTCGGCCTTGTCCTTGCCGAACGAAAAGACTTTTTTGATGAAGCCGAGGGCCATGGTTGTTCCCGTGTCTTTTCTCTTTGGTCGCCTCAGGCCGCATCCGCCGCCAGAAGCTTCATGTTCAGATGTTTGCCGTTGTGGCCGGTAATCGCAACCTGCGCAAGAGTGCGCGGGGCAAGATCAGGCGCTGCCACCAGCGTGAAATTGTCGGTATGGGCAAAACCGTTGTTTTCAACGAGTATCGTCTGCACTGAACCGACCATGTTTTGCAGATGCGCCTGTCTCAGCGCCTCGCCGCGCGACCGAAGCCGTCCCGCCCGCTCCTTCACCAGCGCGCGGTCCAGCTGCGGCATGCGCGCCGCCGGCGTGCCCGCACGCGGGCTGTAGGGGAAGACATGCAGGCTGGAAATACCGCATTCTTCCGCCAGCGTCGCCGCGTTTTCGAGCATCTCTTCCGTCTCGGTCGGGAAACCGGCAATCATATCCGCACCGAAGGCGATATCGGGCCTCAGCGATCGCACCTCGTGGCAGAAGCGAATGGCATCGGCCCGCAAATGGCGGCGTTTCATGCGTTTCAGGATCATGTCGTCGCCATGCTGGAGGGAGAGATGCAGATGCGGCATGAAACGCGGCTCATCGGCAATCAGATCCATCAGATGATGATCCGCCTCGATACTGTCGATGGAAGAAAGCCGCAGGCGAAGAATATCTGGCACCTGCTTCAGCAATGTCTTGGCGAGGTAACCGAGCGACGGCTCGCCCGGCAGATCAGCCCCATAACTCGTGGCATCCACCCCGGTCAGCACGATTTCGCAATAGCCACTTTCCGTCAGCCTGCGGGCCTGATCCACCACCGCCCCCATCGGCACGGAGCGCGAATTGCCGCGCCCATAGGGAATGATGCAAAAGGTACAGCGATGATCACAGCCATTCTGCACCTGAATGAAGGCGCGCACATGCCCGTCAATGTGCTTGACCATCTGCGGCGCGGTCGCCTTGATGCTCATGATGTCGTTGACGCGCAGCTTTTCTTCCGCCGAAACGCCGAAATCCGGCAGCGCGCGATAAGAGGCGCTTTTCAGCTTCTCCTCATTGCCCAGCACCGCATCCACCTCGGGCATTTCGGCAAAGGTCTGTTTTTCCGTCTGGGCGGCGCAGCCGGTGACGATGATGCGCGCATGCGGATTGTCCCGCCGGGCGCGGCGGATGGCCTGGCGCGCCTGCCGCACCGCTTCGCTCGTCACGGCGCAGGTATTGACCAGCACGGCATTGTTGAGCCCCGCCTTTTCGGCCTCCGCCCGCATCACTTCCGATTCATAGGTGTTGAGACGACAGCCGAAGGTTATGACCTCGACGCCGCTCATACGGCCCCCCGTTCGACCGCATCCCGCGCCCAGACGCCGGTGACGGGATCGACGGAACCCGACCATTCCCATTCGGCCGGGCCGGTCATGATGACGTGATTATCCTCACGCCAGTCGATGGTCAGCGGCACGCGGATGGTGCTGGAGGCAACATCGATGGTGACCTTTCGGCCCGTGCGGCCGGTGCGGGCGGCGGAAACGGCCGCCGCACAGGCGGCGGAACCGCAGGCAAGCGTCAGCCCCGCGCCGCGCTCCCAGGTGCGGGTGCGAAGCCCGCTGTCGGAAATCACCTGTGCCAGCGTGATATTGGCCTTTTCCGGGAACATCGGGTGGTTTTCGAGCAGCGGCCCGAAACGTTCGAGATCGAACGCCATCGGATCGCGATCCACCCAGAAAACCGCATGCGGATTGCCCATGGACATGACGGCGGGCGAATGCAGGATCGGTGCATCGATCGGCCCGATCTGCAACTCGATGCGGCTCGTATCGTGAAACTCTTCCGAAAGCGGAATGTCGCTCCAGCGGAAACGCGGCAGGCCCATATCGACTGATATCATGCCGTCTTCATGTTCGACAGCGTTCAGAATGCCCGCGACCGTCTGGAAGGTGAAGCTGGTCTTGCCGGTTTCGGACGACAGCGCCTGCACCACGCAACGCGTGCCGTTGCCGCAGGCCTGCGCCTTCGTGCCATCGCAATTGAGGATATCGATGAAGGCATCCGTGCCACTGACACGCGGATCGTGAATGGCCATGATCTGGTCGAACTGTGTGGCGGGATCGGCATTAAGCGCGATTGCCGCCGCCGGCGTGACCATATCTTTACGGCCGCGCATATCGACAACGAGAATCTTGTTGCCAAGCCCGTTCATCTTCGCAAATTCGACCGTATCCGCCATTGCCCTAAACCTGAAAACTGTCTGAAAATCGGATTGCATAGGGGATTTCCCCGCACTTTCGCCCTATATGGCGGAAAGGACAGCAAATTACCAGACTGTTGCGGCGCAAACGCGGCGGCGGCCTTAGGCTAAAGGCACGTCGAAAACCTCGCCGGGACGCATCGGCCGGAAACGGCTCTCCTCCACCCCCTGCTCCGACAGCGCGGCCTTAAGCGCCGCAAGCGGCGCATCCACCGCCTCATCGGTGAGCTGTACCGTACCCCAATGGTGTCCGCAGACATGCGCCGCACCGCAAAGCTTCATGCCTTCCACGGCTTCCGCCGGGTTCTGGTGCTGGCCCTTCATGAACCAGCGCGGTTCATAAGCGCCGAAAGGCAGGTTGGCGAGGCGGAATTCGCCGTGTTTCTTGCGCGCGGCGTGGTAGTTGAGTCCCTCGTGAAAGCCGGTATCGCCGATATGGTAGATCTTGCCACCAGGCGTTTCGATAACGAAGGCTGCCCAGAGCGCCATGCGCCGGTCATTCAAACCGCGGGCTGACCAGTGGTGGCAGGGCTCGAAGTGAATTTTCACCGAACCCGTCTCCACCACATCGCCCCAGTCGCCCACCTCGATACGCGCCGCCTCGACACCGGTGCGGATGATGGCGTCATTGCCTAGCGGCGTGATGAAAAGCGGCTTGTGCGCCACGTGCAGGCGCTTCAGCGTCTCCATATCCAGATGGTCGTAGTGATTATGCGTCACCAGCACCAGATCGATGGGTGGCAGATCCTCGAAACGGATGCCGGGCGGATTGACCCGTTTGGGACCGGCGAAGCTGAAGGGGCTGGTACGCTGCGACCACACCGGATCGATAAGAATATTCAGCCCGGCCGTCTGGATGAGAAAGGAGGCATGGCCGACGAAGGTGACGCGCATGTCCCTGCCGTCAATCCGGGCTTCCGGTTTCGCGAAGGGAAAGGGGCTGGGATAGTTTTCCGGCCATGTGGCGCGCTCGCCATTGAAGCGCCACTTCAAAAGGCCCATGAAATTGCCGGGCGGCGAGCCGCCGGGATTGAAGAAGCGCACCCCGTCGAAATGATCGGAGATGGGGCCGCTATAATAGGCGCTGGCGTTCGAACGGCGGGCATAGAGACCACCGCCCGCCAGAGCGAGCAGACCAAGAGCGGAAAAACGAAAGAAGTTTCGGCGTTTCATGACAAAGGTATAGGAAGCGGAATGGCGCCGTTCAAGCGCCGCCAATCGCGGCTTGCGGCCGATCACGCAAAGATGAAATGCAGGCTTTGCCGGCCGCAAACCGGCATCGCCTTGACTTTTCCCGCACTTTCCTGTTTATCCCGCCCATCAGCTGGCAGTTTCATGACTCCAAGCCGCCGACCGGGACCCGCAAAGGTATAAAGAGATCCCGGAGGTCAACACCCGACAGCGCGATGCGCCCTCGGGTGCTTTTTGGCTTTGCGTCTTGTTTTTGCCAGCGAAAGCACCGACGTTTCGGAGACCCCGGAACGAAGAAGGAAGAAACGATGTTTGAAAACCTCCAGGACCGCCTTGGTTCCATTCTGAATGGACTGACCGGCCGTGGCGCGCTGACGGAAGCCGATGTTGCCGCCGCCCTGCGCGAGGTTCGCCGTGCGCTTTTGGAAGCGGACGTGGCGCTGGAAGTCGTGCGCTCCTTCACCGACAAGGTGCGTGAAAAGGCCGTTGGTGCCGCCGTCCTGAAATCCATCAAGCCCGGCCAGATGGTCGTCAAGATCGTCCATGACGAACTTGTCGAAATGCTCGGCACCGAAGGCGTCTCGATCGACCTGCATGCGGCTGCCCCCGTCGTCATCATGATGGTGGGTCTACAGGGTTCTGGTAAAACCACGACCACCGGCAAGATCGCCAAGCGCCTGACCGACCGCGAGAAGAAGAAGGTGCTGATGGCATCTCTCGACACCCGTCGTCCGGCCGCACAGGAACAGCTTCGCCAGCTCGGCGTCCAGACCGGCGTCGACACGCTGCCGATCATCGCCGGCCAGTCGCCAACCGATATCGCCGCACGCGCCGTACAGGCTGCCAAGCTCGGCGGCCATGACGTTGTCATTCTCGACACCGCCGGCCGCACGCACATCGACGAACCCTTGATGCTGGAAATGGCCGACATCAAGAGGAAGTCCAACCCGCATGAAATCCTGCTGGTCGCGGATTCGCTGACCGGTCAGGACGCCGTCAATCTGGCACGCAATTTCGATGAGCGTGTCGGCATTACCGGCCTCGTGCTCACCCGTATGGATGGTGACGGTCGCGGCGGTGCGGCTCTCTCCATGCGCGCCGTTACCGGCAAGCCGATCAAGCTGATCGGTATCGGCGAGCGCATGAACGAACTCGACGAGTTCCATCCGCGCCGTATCGCCGACCGTATTCTCGGCATGGGCGACATTGTCTCGCTGGTCGAAAAGGCCGCCGAAAACATCGACGCGGAAAAAGCCCGCGCCATGGCCGAGAAGATGGCCAAGGGCAAATTCGACCTCAACGATCTCGCCGATCAGCTTGGCCAGATGAAGAAGATGGGCGGCATGGGCGGCATCATGGGGCTGATGCCCGGCATGGCCGGCATGAAGGACAAGATGGCTTCGGCCGGCATGAACGACAAGATGTTCGACCGCCAGATCGCCATCATCTCGTCGATGACCAAGGCCGAGCGCGCCAACCCTGACATTCTGAAGCACAGCCGCAAGAAGCGCATCGCCGCCGGTTCCGGCACCGATGCCGCCGAAATCAACAAGCTTCTGAAGATGCATCGCGGTATGGCCGACATGATGAAGGCCATGGGCGGCAAGGGCAAAGGCGGCATCATGAAGCAGATGATGGGCGGCCTTGCCGGCAAGATGGGCCTCGGTGGCCTTGGCGGCGGCATGCCTGATCTGTCGAATATCGATCCGAAGCAGCTTGAAGCGCTCCAGAAGCAGGCGGAAGCCGCCGGTCTCGGCAAGCCGGGTGCAATGCCGGGTCTTGGTGGCATGCCAGGTGGATTGCCGGGTCTCGGTGGAGCCAAGCTGCCGGGTCTTGGCGGCATGCCGGGCCTGCCCGGCTTTCCGAAAAAGAAGTGAGGGGGACGCCCGTGAACAATGCAGAGGTGAAAGCCCAGCTTTCCGAATACCGCCAGTCGATCGACAATATCGATGCCGCACTGGTTCACATTCTTGCCGAACGTTTCCGCTGTACCAAGGCGGTGGGCGTGCTGAAGGCAAAGTACAATTTGCCGCCGGCAGACCCGGCGCGCGAGGAATACCAGATCGAACGCCTTCGCCGTCTGGCGAAGGACGCCAATCTGGACCCGGATTTCGCCGAGAAGTTCCTGAACTTCATCATCAAGGAAGTCATCCGGCATCATGAAGCAATCGCCGCCGAACATGGCGGTAACGAAAAGACCGCCTGAACGGCGGACAAACTACCTCAAGGAGTAAATAACATGGCACTTAAAATTCGTCTCGCACGCGGTGGTTCCAAGAAGCGCCCGTATTACCAGATCGTCGTTGCTGACGCCCGTTCGCCCCGCGACGGCCGTTTCCTCGAGAAGGTGGGTTCCTGGAACCCGATGCTTGCCAAGGACAACCCGCAGCGCGTTGAGCTGAAGGCTGACCTCATCAAGGAATGGATCGCCAAGGGCGCACAGCCGACCGACCGCGTTCTGCGCTTCCTCGCCGAAGCCGGCCTTGCCGAGCGCGCCGCTCGCAGCAACCCGGAAAAGGCAAAGCCGGGCAAGCGCGCTCTCGAGCGTATCGCTGAAAAGAAGCAGAAGGCTGAAGATGCAGCCGCTGCTGCTGCGGAAGCCTCTGCTGCAGAATAATCTGTACGGAAACTTGTAAAGAACGGGTGGCGTGGTTTTCCATGCCGCCCGTTTTTTGTTTATTTTGGCGTCAACAAACCTTAAAGCTGACGCAACCAACACCAGAAGACGGACGGCCCGATGGCAAAGCTGGAAAACCCGGTACTCATGGCAAAAATCGGCGGCGCGCAGGGCCTGCGCGGCGAAGTCCGTGTCAGCACCTATACGGCCGATCCGATGGCGCTCGGCGACTACGGCAATCTTGTCACTGCCGATGGCCGCGTTTTCGAAATTCTGGAGGTGCGCGAGGGCAAGAATGTCGTCGTCGTCCGTTTCAGAGGCATCAACGACCGTAATGCGGCGGAAAGCCTGAACGGGCTGGAACTGTTCATCGAGCGCGACAATCTGCCTGACGACGAGCTTGACGATGACGAGTTTTATTATGCCGATCTGGAAGGGCTGGAAGCCGTTGATGCCGAGGGCAAAAGTTATGGCGCCGTCAGCGCCGTCTATGATTTCGGCGCCGGCGATCTGCTGGAACTGAAAGGCGCTGGCCGCCGGCCCGCCCTCATTCCCTTTTCGGAAGCGGCCGTGCTCGAGATCGATCTGGAAGCCGGGCGCATTCTCATCGACCCGATGGCCGCCGGCCTGATCGACAATCCCGACGACAAGGACGAAACCGGCGTATCGCCGTTCGGCAAGAAATAAAACAATGACCTTCAAGGCCACCGTTCTGACGCTCTACCCGGAAATGTTTCCGGGGCATCTGCAATATTCGCTGGCCGGCAAGGCGCTGGAGCGGGAGCAATGGTCGCTGGAGGCCGTACAGATCCGCGAATTTGCCACCGACAAACACAGAAGCGTCGATGACACACCGGCAGGCGGCGGCGCCGGCATGGTGTTGAAACCCGACGTTCTGGCTGCGGCCATCGACCGTGTTTCGGATGGCGATACGCGCCCGCGCCTGCTGATGAGCCCGCGCGGCAAACCGCTGTCTCAGGACCGTGTGCGCGAACTCGCGGCGGGCGAAGGCGCGATCATCATCTGCGGCCGGTTCGAAGGCGTCGACCAGCGGGTGATCGAGGCGCGCGAACTGGAGGAAGTGTCGATCGGCGACTACATCCTCTCCGGCGGCGAGCCGGCGGCGCTGACACTGCTGGACGCCGTCGTCCGCATCCTGCCGGGCGTCATGGGCAACGATCTTTCCGGCGTGCATGAGAGCTTCGAGGGCGGGTTGCTGGAACATCCGCATTATACCCGCCCGCAGGTCTGGGAAGGCCGCGATATTCCCACCGTCCTCACGTCAGGCAATCACGCCGCCATCGACAGGTGGCGGCAAGAGCAAGCGCTGAAACTGACGCAGGAAAGGCGCCCGGACCTCCTCAAGAAGGCTCAGGCCGAAACGAAATAATAGGCCGTCAGCACCAGCCCGACCGCAATCACCAGCCAGCGAATGATCCACTGCGGCACGCGCCTTGCGGTATGCACACCCGCATAGCCGCCGAGCGCGGCTGCCGGAAACATGATCAGCGCCGCCCACCAGGACACGACACCACCGCTGACGAAGATGGTAATGGCGATGACGGCGATCACCACCGACAACAGGTTCTTCAGCGCATTCAGATGATGATAGCTGCCGCCCGAGGTTATCCCGAGGATGGCCAGCATCATGATGCCCATGCCCGCTCCGAAAAAACCGCCATAGATGGAGGCGAGCCCCTGAAAGACGAGGCTCGGCAGATTGCCGGGAGAACGTTCCGCACTCGCCTTCGGCCTGAGCCACGGGCCGGCGGCGAAAACGGCGGTAGCGGCCAGAAGCAGCCATGGAACCAGCTGGCGAAAGGATGGATTGTCGAGCGACAGCAGAAGCAGCGACCCGGCCAACCCGCCGACAACGGACACGGCCGACAGCAGGATCGCCTCGCGCCAATGGGCGCGGATTTCCGGCCCATAGGCGATCACGGAAGTGATATAACCCGGAAACTGCACGATAGCCGAGGTGGCATTGGCGACGATGGGCGGCAGGCCGGCCAGCGTCATCGCCCCGAAGGTCAGGAAAGTGCCGCCACCGGCGATCGCATTGACGACGCCAGACAGAAAACCTGTCGCAAACAGCATGAGAACGATGAATATGGACATGGCCCCTCCCAAGGTTCCCATGCCATATCCGCCAGCACGCCGCTTCGCAACTGCCGGAACGCGGCGCGTAATTGATAAAATATTGTCATGAAAGGGATGACAAACGGCGCATCCTCGTGTATGTGCCCGCGTGGAAATGGGAAATATCCCAACCGAAAGCAAAGAATGGCGAACCCGCTCCTGCCGCAAGGCATGGTCTGAAGGCATTGACCGACAGGCGAACCGTTGAGCGCTCTGGCTGTTTCAGAAGAAATCAGAGGTTAACATGACCAATATCATTCAGCAGCTGGAAGCCGAACAGGCCGCCAAGATCGAAGCAAAGCGCACCCTGCCTGAGTTTTCTCCGGGCGACACCCTGCGCGTCAACGTGCGCGTTACCGAAGGTAACCGTACCCGCGTTCAGGCTTACGAAGGCGTTTGCATCGCCCGTTCCGGCGGCGGCCTTTCCGAAAGCTTCACCGTTCGCAAGATCTCCTACGGCGAAGGCGTCGAGCGCGTATTCCCGATCTACTCCCCGCTGGTCGAAGGCGTTGAAGTCGTTCGTCGCGGTAAGGTTCGCCGCGCGAAGCTCTACTACCTGCGTGATCGTCGCGGCAAGGCTGCCCGTATCGTTGAGAACACCGGTACGCGCGCCCGCAAGCTGAACGAGTCCGAGCGTCAGGCGCTTGCCGACGAAAAGGCACGTCTGGAAGCCGAAAAGGTAGCAGCAGCACAGGCTCTGGCCGCCGAGAAGGCAGCAGCCGAAGCCGCAGAAGCCAAGGCAGCGGAAGAAGCAGCAAAGGCTGCGGAAACCGCAGCGGAATAAGATTTCCATTTCGATGGATTGATCGAAAGGCGGTCTTCGGGCCGCCTTTTTTGTTGCCCCGACATATTGCAGCAAACCACGCAGGGAAAATTCGGCAGGCAGCTTGAAAGCCGAACCCGGCAAGCATTGGCTTGCCAGAGCTTGCCGAACGAAAGCTGCGCCTTTCAGCCATTTCCTTCACGGAAGGATGCGGCGGATTTCGATTAACAACAAATGCTTATCTGATTTTTTTGCCCGGCTGTTTTAGCCCATTCTCGAACAGCATTGCCTAATTCCATTTATTGTGCGATTTTCTTGCCGTTTTAGGTGTTATTATGTTTTTCTTTAATTCTTTTTTAACAAAAAATAAGTCCGCTTTCCTGGCCGTTGGCCTCGCCAGCGCGTTGATGAACATTCTTAATCTTTCCGGCTCGCTTTTCATGCTGGAAGTTTACGACCGTATTCTGCCCAGCAAGAGCATTCCATCTCTTGTGGCATTGGTCGTTCTCCTGATCGTTCTCTACGCGTTTCTGATGGCGTTCGACGCGTTAAGGGGCCGGATATTGGCGCGCATCTCGGACAATATGGATGACGCGCTCAATCGAAAGCTTTTCAGGGCGTCGATCAGCGCGCCGCTCCTCGCTTCCGCCAAGATCGATGGGCTGCAGATCGTCGGTGATCTCGATCAAATTCGCCAGTTTCTTTCCGGCCCGGGTCCGGCGGCCTTTTTCGACATTCCCTGGCTGCCCATCTATCTGCTGATCTGTTTCGCCCTGCATCCCTGGATCGGTTTTGCGGTGCTCGGCGGGGCCGTGGTTCTCGTCGTGCTGACGCTTCTGACCAACTGGCTGACGGAAAAGGCGACAAAGCAGGCCTATGCCGCGCGAGGGCAGAGAAACGTTCTTGTCGGCAGCAGTCAGCGCAACATTGAATCCATCAAGACCATGGGCATGATGGCTGCGGTGACGTCCATGTGGGACGAATTGCACTCCAGATATCGCTCCGTCACCCTGTCGACGTCGGATACGGCAGGCATGCTCGGCGCCATGTCGCGAACCTTCCGCCTGTTGCTGCAATCCGGCGTCATGGCCATTGGCGCCGTGCTTGTCATCGACGGCAATGCATCGGCGGGCAGCATCATCGCGGGCTCGATCCTTTCCGCAAAGGCGCTCGGCCCGGTCGAACATGCGATTGCAAACTGGCGCAGCTTCATGACCGCAAGACAGGGCTTGAAGCGCGTTAACGAGTTTCTGGAACTGGTGCCCGAACCGGCACCGCCGCTCTCCCTGCCGCGTCCGCAATATACCGTCGCTGTTGACCGTGTAACGGGTGGGCCACCCAGTGGCGCGCGCGATACGGTCGCCGATATTTCCTTCACACTGAACGCGGGCAATGGTCTCGGCATCATCGGCCCAAGCGCATCCGGCAAGTCCACATTGGCACGCTTGATGACCGGCATCTGGCCCTATGAACGCGGCTCCGTCCGCTTCGATGGGGCCGCGCTCAACCAGTGGGATTTCGAGTTTCTCGGCAAATCCATCGGCTACATGCCCCAGCAGGTGGAGCTGATGCCGGGGACCGTGGCGCAGAATATCGCACGCTTCGACCGTGATGCGACAGCGGAAGCAATCGTCGCCGCAGCCAAGGCCGCACAGGTGCATGAGCTGATCCTGAACCTGCCCAATGGTTACGACACCCATATAGGTGATCGGGGCGAAGCTTTGTCGGGCGGGCAGAAACAGCGCATCGGCCTTGCCCGCGCGCTGTTTGGAGAACCCTTCTTCGTCCTCCTCGATGAACCGAACTCCAATCTGGACAGCGAGGGCGAAGGGGCGCTGCGCAATGCCATTGGCGACATCAGGGCCCGCGGCGGCATCGTCGTCGTCATTGCCCATCGCCCCAGCGCCATCGAAAGCGTCAATCTGGTGATGGTGATGAGCAACGGCCGGATGCTGCGCTTCGGCACGAAGGAAGAGGTGCTGGCGCAAATCCTGCGGCAGAATATCCGCCAGGTGCCTGAGGAGGAAGAAACGCGCAAGATTGAAAACCGGGTGAGCGAAAATGGTTGAGGCGGAAAAACCCGGCATGACGAATGTTTCCATTCTCAGACACTCGACCGCGGTGGTCGTTCTCGCCCTTGGCCTCCTGGTCGGATTGGGCGGCTGGGCGGCTTTCGCAAAGCTTGCCGGCGCGGTGGTGGCCACGGGCCGGGTGGTTGTTGAAGGCAATTCCAAAAAAATCCAGCATCTTTCCGGCGGCATCGTCAGCGCAATCAATGTCGCCGAAGGTGACAGGGTCAAGGCCGGTCAGGTCCTGTTGCGGCTGAGCGCCACCGTCGTTCAGGCGAACCTCTCCATCGTCGAAAATACGCTGGCGCAACTTTATTCGCGTCGGGCTCGTCTGCGCGCGGAAATTGCCGAGGCACCGTCTTTCACCGTGGCGGAAGATCTGGCGGCCCTGACGAATTCGAAGGCGGCAAAGACCTTCATCGATAGCGAGCAGAACCTTTTCAACAGTCGCCGCAGCGCGTTGAGCGGCATGAAAAAGCAGCTTGGAACACGCAAGGATCAGCTCGCCGACGAGGCACACGGTCTTGAGGTGCAAGTGGAGGCGACGGAAAATGAGCTTGCCATTGTAAAGGAAGACGTTTCCAAGACCGACGAGCTGTTCAAAAAAGGGCTTGTCACGCTTCAGCGCCTCAACCTCCTCAAGCGCCAGCTTTCCAACCTCGAAGGCCAGCAGGGCCAATATATCGCCGCCCGTGCGCAGACGGTTGGCAAGCTGAGCGAACTGGACCTGCAATTGCTTCAGCTCGACGAAGACCGCAAATCGGAAGTCACTAAAGATCTGACATCGATCGAAGCAACCGTTGCCGAATATGAAGAGCGGTTGGCGGCAACGCGAGACCAGCTGGATCGTCTCGACATCCGATCGCCGATCGCCGGTCGCATTTACCAGCTTTCAGTGCACAACATAAATGGTGTCATTCAACCGGGCGAAGTGCTGATGCTGGTGGTGCCGGAGCAGGATGAGCTTGCCATTGAAGCCAATATTCCGCCGCGAGACATCGATCAGATTTACGTCGGGCAGCCGGTCACCATTCGTTTCACGGCATTCAACCAAAGTACGACACCGGATTTGAACGCAGAAGTTGCAGTCGTCGCCCCCGACCTGCAGACAGATTCCCGAACTGGCACATCCTATTACGTACTGAGCATAAAGCCCGACAAAGCCGGCACCGCGCACCTACCTGGCGGTAGGTTGTATCCCGGCATGCCGGCCGAAGTGTTTATCCAGACCAGCGAGAGGAGCGTTCTCTCCTATTTTGTTAAACCATTCCAGGACAGGCTCAGGAAGACGTTCGTTCAGGAATAGTCTATTACGATAGGCTATAGGATAGGTATAATTTTCCAACACACCAAATACGTGATTTTTTTAAAAAATGATTTTTCTTATATTGTATTATGGTTTTTTATGTATTAAATATCACCCGCAATAATTAGCAGAAACTTAATTTTAATTCATCGATTTCTCAAAGATTTTTAGGAGTTTAAAATGGCGTTAAAAGTAACGTTTGGTAATGGCGGCGCCGCTTCGGTTTCCTCGCTTACCTCCCTCATCGACCAGGAAGCTTATAAGCTCCTCACGGAATCGACCGCCCAGGTGAAGAACGGTTCCTCGATGGAATCCGGCAGCGTCAACGTCGGCGCTGTAGCAGTCCCCGGCACTGGTGCAGGCGGTACGGTTGACGTTGGCTACGACGCTTCTTCGAACGGCTTCACATTTGACGTATCGTCAGCATGGAACTCGGTAAAGAACGCTCTCGCCCAGTCCGACACCTCTGAAAACCTCACCTTCAAGGATTTCGTTCAGGTCGACGTTCATCTCGGCGGCACCGGCTCATCCACTGTGGAAGTTATCAATGCCAAGCGTGGCAACATCTCGACTGGCGCAGGCAATGACACGGTCAACGTCTCCGTCGTTTCGAACGACAAGGCTTGGGTAAACGCCTTCAACATCGACACGGGTGCCGGCAACGATACGATCACCGTGAAGGCCGGAACTGCATTCAACGACGCAGGTGCTGGCGGCATCGCTGCCGGAACCAACGTTGTTAACGGTGGTGCCGGCGTCACAGACGGCAGCTTCACCTCGGTCAAGATCGATGCGGGTGCGGGCGACGATAAAATCGACCTGAGCGGTGTAAACTTGGCTTCGTCGCTGGTGACCGGCGGCAAGGGCGTCGATAAAATCATTGCAAGCGGTGGTGCCGACACCTTCGTTTTCAATCTCGGCGACATGGCCAAGAGCATCGCCACCGACACCATCGAAGGCTTCAACGCCTCCGTGGACAAACTGAAGCTGGTCGGCACCGTGCTCGACAACTGGGCGGTCTCGACGTTCGAAAACGACACCATCCTCAGCTACAACGTTTCTGGCGAGCACAAGGGTGAGAAGATCATTGTCGCCGGTGTTCACCTGACCGGTAGCGACTGGTTCACCGCATAATTCTCTCAAAGAGAATTTCATCTATTGCCGCTTAAAAATGATTGTGGCCCGGAAACCTCCGGGCCACATTTTTTACATATGCGACGGTCGGCAGCCGCATCGGCTGCCGCGATCTTTCAAAATCAGGCGGCCTTGACCTGACTGCCCATTCTCCGCGTTGCGATGATGACCAGCACCCCTGCAAGCGCCAGGCAGAAAGCAAGGAAGAACATCGGCGCGATGGTGCTGCCGGTCTGATCCTTGATCCAGGGCACGACATTCTGCGCCACGAAGCCACCGAGATTGCCGACCGAGTTAATCGCGGCGATACCGGCAGCCGCGCCCGCGCCCTTGAGGAAGCGACCGGGCAGGCTCCAGAACACCGGTTGGCCGGCAAAGATGCCCGCGGCGGCGACGCAGAGGAAAGCGAACTGCAAAACCGGATCGGTGAGCAATGCCGACATCAACAGGCAGAAGGCGCCGATGAAGGCAGGACCGACAATATAGGGCGTCTTGTTCTCCGCCTTGTCGGCGGCCAAAGGCACGACGAACAGGGCGATGGCCACGATTACCCAGGGGATGATGTTGATGAAGCCATTGGCAGTGTTGGAAACGCCGAAGCTCTTTACGATGGTCGGAAGCCAGTAGCTGAGGCCATAGGCCGCCAGCGGAAATCCGACATAGCAAAGCGCCATGAACAGAACGCGCGGATTGATCAGCGCCTTGAAGCCGTCCTCCGCATGCTCTTCCATGCCCCTGTTCTCTTCAGCCAGCCGGTTCTTCAGCCAGTCTTTCTCATCCTGCGTCAGAAATTTCGCCTTTTCCGGGGTGTCGTCGAGATAAAAGAAGGTGGCGATGCCGGCGATGACGGCCGGAATACCCGTTGCCAGGAACACCCATTCCCATCCGGCATAACCAAGGAAACCATCCAGATCGAGCAGCATGCCGCCGAGAGGCGCGCCGATGGCATTGGCAAGCGCGCTGAAGATCATGAACAGACCGATCATGCGGCCGCGATAATCGCGCGGGAACCAGAGCGTCATCAGGAACAGCACGCCGGGGAAGAAACCCGCTTCGCAAAGCCCGAGCAGGAAGCGCAGGATGTAGAACATCGTGGCGTTCTGCGTATAGGCAAGCGCGATGGTGACGGCGCCCCAGGAAACCAGAATGCGGGCGAACCATTTGCTGGCGCCGAAACGGTTGAGGAACAGGTTGCTCGGCACTTCGAAGATGAAGTAACCGATGAAGAACAGCGAAGCGCCAAGGCCATAGGCATATTCGCTCAGACTCAGCGCATCGACCATCTGCAGCTTGGCATAGCTGACATTCTGGCGGTCGATATAGGCGATGAGATAGAGAAGGCCAAGAAACGGCATCAGCCGCCAGGTGATCTTCGAGATAAGGGCTTTTTCGGATACCATATGCTTTTCCCTCCCTTCGATTTCTCGTCGAAACGCAAATGATAAGGGAACCCATCTATATGTGCATTGCAAAGTACGCAAGTTGCATTGCATCATAACCATTGGAGAACCCCCGCAACACAGGCCTGTTACGGGCCTTCCGCCATGATGCAGCGCATATAGAAAATGCCGAGCCGTCGCGTGCAGTGCTATACGCATTCATATTGCCGTAAAACCGGCGATCTGATATGAAGGCAGCCATGGGATCTAAATTCGGATGTCTCGCGCAGAATGTTTATGTGCTGCAGGACCACAAGCGTCTGCCGGCACGGTTCTTTGCGCGCGTTTCCGGGGCGCTCACCAGCCGACTTAGGCTCGCCTGACAGCAACTGCTGTCCACCGCCTTTCTGAACCCTGATTACCCTTTTCCATGACAAGGCATAGAGCCATGAGCGCACCCCGCACCTTATATGACAAGATCTGGGACGACCACGTCGTCAATCGTGACCCGGACGGAACCTGTCTTCTCTACATCGACCGTCACCTCGTGCATGAGGTGACGAGCCCGCAGGCTTTCGAAGGCCTGCGCATGGCCGGTCGCCCCGTGCATTCGCCGGCCCGTACGCTGGCCGTGGTCGACCATAACGTTCCGACCACCGCCGACCGGCTGGAAGGCATCAAGAATGAAGAAAGCCGCATTCAGGTGGAAGCGCTTGCGCAGAATGCCAAGGATTTCGGCGTCGAATATTATTCCGAGCGCGACAAGCGTCAGGGCATCGTCCACATCGTCGGCCCTGAACAGGGCTTCACCCTGCCGGGCATGACGATCGTCTGCGGCGACAGCCACACCTCCACCCACGGCGCTTTCGGCGCGCTCGCGCATGGCATCGGCACATCGGAAGTGGAGCATGTTCTGGCGACCCAGACGCTGATCCAGAAAAAGGCCAAGAACATGCTGGTGCGTGTCGATGGCAAGATTCCTGATGGCGTGACCGCCAAGGATATCATCCTTGCAATTATCGGCGAGATCGGCACGGCTGGTGGCACCGGCCACGTGATCGAATTTGCCGGCGAGGCGATCCGTTCGCTCTCCATGGAAGGCCGCATGACGGTCTGCAACATGACCATCGAAGGCGGAGCCCGCGCCGGTCTGATCGCGCCTGATGAGACCACCTTCGATTACATCAAGGACAAGCCACGCTCGCCAAAGGGCGAAACGCTGGAACAGGCCATCGCCTATTGGAAAACGCTGAAATCCGACGAAGGCGCCCATTATGACAAGGTCGTGGTGCTGGATGCGGCCAACCTGCCGCCCATCGTCTCCTGGGGTTCATCTCCGGAAGACGTGACTTCCGTTGAAGGCATTGTGCCCAATCCCGATGATATCGAGGAAGAAAACAAGCGCGCTTCCAAGTGGCGTGCGCTTGACTACATGGGCCTGAAGCCCGGCACACGTATCACCGATATCGCCATCGACCGCGTCTTCATCGGCTCCTGCACCAACGGCCGCATCGAGGATTTGCGCGCGGCGGCGAAGATCGTCGATGGCCGCAAGGTCGCTCCCACCGTTTCGGCCATGATCGTGCCCGGCTCCGGTCTCGTGAAGGAACAGGCGGAATTGGAGGGTCTGGACAAGATTTTCCTCGACGCCGGCTTCGAATGGCGCGAACCGGGCTGCTCCATGTGCCTTGCCATGAATGACGATCGTCTGAAGCCCGGCGAACGCTGCGCCTCCACCTCGAACCGCAACTTCGAGGGCCGTCAGGGCTATAAAAGCCGCACCCACCTCGTCTCCCCCGCCATGGCGGCGGCGGCGGCGATCGCCGGTCATTTCGTCGACGTGCGTGAGTGGCAATAATCGCCGCAGATGCCCGATGACAAAACCCCGGATCGCTCCGGGGTTTTTCTTGGGCCTATTCCGAAATGATCTTCACCCGCTGGCCCGGCTGAATGGTGGCCGTTGCGCTCATGGCATTGATCATGCGGAACATGTCGAGCTTCCGGTCGGTTCCCATCATCCGCGCCGCCATCGTCGCCACGGTTTCACCGGGCTTCACCGTCACCACCCGCACCCTCAGCGGCTTCAGCGAGGCGATTTCCTGCGGCGTCATCTTGCGGAAACTGGTGCGCAATGTATTGGCGATGGAATCGAGCTGCGTATTGCCTTTCGGCACGGCGGTCAGAAAACGGAATATCTGCTGGCCGACGCGAATGACGGTCACGTCGAAATCCCATTTATCCGCGCTTGCCCGAGCTGTCGCAGCCTCCAGACCGTTGATCTGGGTTTCCTTGACCGTTTCCGGCAGCAGGCCGGCAACCCAGCCGCTGGTCAGATAATTGGCAAGGCTCGTCTGTTTCGGATCGGCGACGCCGTCAAAACGGATCGCCATATCGCCCGGTCCCGTCGCCAGAACGGCCTCGACCTTGTTGTCGATGACGAAACCTTCCGGCACGTCGAAACGGATGCCGAGCGTTCCATGCAGGAACGTCTGGCCCCGGACATAACCTTCCTGCGGGCTATCGCCATAAAGCAGGCCGTCTATGCCATCCAGAAACCAGTCGCGACCACGATCCCCGACCTGGCCGTCCTGACCGAAGGCGCGGGCATGACGGCGCGCAAGCTCGATGCGCTGCGGCGTGTTGGGGTGGCTGGAAAGGAAGTCGAGGCTCTGGTCGTTTTCGGGATCGGCCGAAGAGAACCGCGCATAGGCCGCCATGGAATCCAGAAAACGCGGCGAGGCAAAGGGATCGTAACCGGCCTCGCCCAGCATCCGCACGCCGATCACATCCGCCTGCAATTCCTGCTGGCGTGAAAAGGCCGCGAGCCGCAGCTTGCCGCGCGCGAGCGCCTGCTTGCCGGCAAGATCGCTGGACAGCACTTCGGCAACCACGCGGCTGGCAATTACCTCCGCCTCTTCCCGGCGCTGGCGTTCGATGCCGTGATTGGCGGTGACATGGCCCATCTCATGTGAAAGCACGGCGGCCACTTCCGAAGCATCGTTGGCAAGTGCCAGCAGTCCGCGCGTCACGTAAAGATATCCGCCCGGCAGCGCAAAGGCGTTGATGGCCGGCGAGTTGAGGATAGTGATGCGATAGGATTGCTGCGGGTTTTCCGAAACGGCCGTCAGAGCGCCGGCGATACGCGCGACAAGCCGCTCCGTCTTGGCGTCACGATATTCACCGCCATAACTCGCCACGATGCGCGGATGCTCGCGCGCACCCATCTGGGCACGGGGATCATTCTTCTGCACCTCTTCCACGGTCTGCGGATTATCCGACGGGCGCAGGGTGGACTGGTAGGCCGGGCTGAAGAGAGACTGGCACGACGACAGGAACACCGCAGACGCGGTCAGCACGGAACAGGCGGCAGCCATCCTGCCCGAACGGCGAAGGCCTGAACGGGAGAAGAGCCTCCACTGTGCAGTCATGCTATTTCTCATTCTCTATGCCTGCCCCTAACGTTCCTGATCATCCGTTAATTGCAGACCAGAATAACAGATTCGCCCCAACGGGCGATGAATGCCAAAACGGTAAAAACGATCCATCAAGTCCGGATTATTCCTGAAGAACGCAATAATTCCCATCTTTTCTCGGGCAACAACTTGAAACTGGCAAGTGCAAATTAGCGCCATTGAAGTCATCTAAAGCGATTGCCAGCGGCACACGTCGAAAATAAGGCGATCACCCGTTCAGAAAACTGTCCACCGCCTTCACATTTTGTGTGGCGAAGAAATCTGCGGTCGGGCCGGTATAGACAACACGGCCGCGTTCAAGAAAAACCACCTGCTGCGCCAGCTTTTTTATGTCGTCGGGGTGATGCGTGACAATAATCACCGTGTTTTTTGTTTCTCCATGCAAGTCGAGAAGCAGGGACGTCATACCCGCCCGCAATCCCGGATCGAGTGCCGCAAAAGGCTCATCGAGCAGCATGACCGGTTTTTTCCTGACCAGCGCGCGCGCCAGCGCCGCCCTCTGCCTTTCTCCGCCGGAAAGCGTGCCTGGCAAGCGCTTGTCGAAACCCGCAAGCCCGACACGAACGAGGGCCTTCTCGATCCGTTCCCGGTCTTCCACCCGCAATTTCAGCCCGGGGCTGACACCCAGAGCGACATTGGTGAAAATATCGAGATGCGCAAAAAGATTATTGTCCTGAAAGATCGATGAGACCGGTCTTTCCGAAGGATCGAGCGCAGTCACGTCCTGTCCGCCGATCATGACGCGGCCGGAATCCGGCGCCTCGAAACCGGCGACGAGGTTGAGAAGCGTCGACTTGCCCGAACCGGACGCGCCGACGACGGCGGTTATCCGGCTTTGTGGGAATGTGCAATCGAGGTCGAAATCCTGTGTTCCAAGCCGCAGCCTGACCTTGTCCAGCTCAACGGCAAAATCATCGCCTGTCATATGCTCGCCCTTGCTGGTTGGGATTGCCGTGAAACGCCGCCTGCGGCAAGCAGCAGGCAGATGATGCCGAGAAGGAAGGCATAACCGGCGGCGTCATTGGTGCGATAGCTGCCCATATTGCTATAAACCAGCCATGGCAAGGTGACGAAATTTTCCGACCCGAACAGGGCAACCGCGCCTAAATCGCCAAGAGACAGGGCCATGGCAAAGGAAAACGCCATGGCCAGCGGCCGCCACAGAACCGGTAGATCGGCGAACCGCAATCGCGTCAAGCCCTGAAGCCCCAGACTGGCGGAAAGCCGGCCGGTGCGCAAAAAATGACTGGTGAAAGCCGGCTCCAGAACCCGCATGGAAAGCGGCAAAGCCATCAGCATATTGATAAGCGCCACGAGGACGGGCGCATAGAAGCTGACATCGCCGAAGACCCGCAATAGAAGGAACCACCCGCTTCCCAACACCACAGGCGGCACCAAAAGCACCAGCGAAGACCCTGCCCCAAGCAGAGCGGAGAGGAAGCGCAGTGGTTTCCCCGCCTGCCGTCTGGAGCCTATCTCCTGCCGTGCGCCGATGATCGCCATGCAGCAGAGCACGACAAGGGCTGCGGAGAGAAGGGCGATTGCAAGACTGGTCGCCGCCGCGCGCAGGAAAATCGGCGCGGACAAAAGACGCGGCAGATCGGCCCTCAAGCCCGAGACGGCTATGGCGACAAGCGGCAGGCCGATCAGCAGAATTACGAAAACGATTGCCGCGCCATCCCAGAGGCGGGCGCCAATGCCCTTGCCATCAAAACGGTGATGGGAACGACCGAGCGACGGAATTTCCGCTTCGGGCGACGGTAAAAAAGCGAGAAGTCCGAGCAGGATTGCGGTGAGGGCAATCTGCAGAACCGAAAGCGCAATCGCCCGCTGCGGATCGAAATCGAACCGCAGCGCCTGATAGATCGCGACCTCCAGCGTCGTGGCCGCCGGCCCGCCACCCAACAAAAGAACGAGCGTGAAGCTGGTAGCGCACAGCATGAAAACAAGCCCGGCAATGCCGGGAACGAGACGCGCGACTGCCGGCCATTCGATAAAACGGAAAATCGAAACCGGCCCCATGCCGAGGCTCGCCGCCATGCGCCAATATTCACCCGGAATACGCTCCAGCCCGGCGAGCATCAACCGGACCGAAAGCGGCAGATTGAAAAACACATGGGCGATGAGGATGCCGGAAAGGCCATAAATGCTGAAAGGCTCATTCGCCCCGGCAAAAACCAGGGCCGTATTCAAAACACCCTGCCTGCCCCAGATGGTGATGATGCCGAAGGCGCCGACGATGACAGGCAGACCCATCGGCACCGCCATCAGCCTGATGATCCAGATCCTTCCCGGAAATACGCGTCGCCGGCCAAGCGCCAGCGCCACTGGCAGGCCGAGGACAATAGAAAGAACAGTGGAAAGCGTTGCCTGATAAAGCGTGAAGCGCAGGATGCGCAGCGTATAGGCATCCATTATACCGGCCGCGGACGCACCGGCATCAAAGGACAGGAGAGCTGCAACGGCGAGCGCCATGAACAGGAAAACGGCGGCAAAAGCCGCCGTTCCGAAAATGATCGACCGCCGGTAATCACGACGCAGCATCATGCGCGGGTGTGCCTCTTCCTCAATTCATGCTCATGGCGGCAAGCCATTCATCGATCCATGCCTTGCGGTTCTTCGCCACCTCTTCCGGATCCATCAGGAAAGTCTTCTGCGGCACGACGAGTTTGGAAAACGCCTCCGGCAAGGGCTTCGAGGTTGCCGCAACCGGCATCATCCAGTTGTTTTCCGGAATGGCATCCTGAAAACCCGATGTCAGCGTGAAAGCGAGGAATTGCTTTGCCAGTTCCTTATGCGGTGCATTTTTAAGGAGACCGGAAACCTCGATCTGGATGTAATGCCCTTCGGAAAAGGCGGCGGCCTGATAACGATCCGTCTTTTCCGCGACCATGTGATAGGCGGGCGAGGTGGTGTAGGAGAGCACCATCGGCACCTCCCCCTTGGTGAAAAGGCCATAGGATTCCGACCAGCCCGGCGTAACGGTGAGAATACGCTTCCTGAGCTTTTCCCAGGCTTCCGGCGCCTTGTCGCCATAAACCGATTTCACCCACAGCAGCAGGCCCAGACCCGGCGTGGAGGTGCGCGGGTCCTGAATGGCGATCTTCTGCGCGGCGTCGCCTTCAACGAGGTCCTTAAGGCTCGTCGGCGGATTCTTCACCGTCTGCGTGTCGTAGATGACGGCGAAATGACCGTAATCATAGGGAACGAAAACATCGTCCTTGTATCCGCCCGGCACCTTGGCCGCCGATGCATCGATGCCGCTGGCATCGAATAGACCGGTCTGTTTTGCTTCCGCGACAAGATTGGTGTCGAGACCGACGACGACATCCGCCTTGGACCCCGCCCCTTCAAGCTTCAGGCGATTGAGTAGCGCCACACCATCGGCCACGCCGACGAAATTGACCGTGCAATTACAAACCTTCTCGAAGGCCTCCTTCACCTTGGGACCGGGACCCCATTCGGAAACGAAGCTTTCATAGGTGTAGACGGTCAGTTCCTGCCTGTCCTGTGCGACGGCAAGACCGGGCAGAAACAGCGAAGCGGCAACGAGGGAATTCAGGAAAAGACGACGGCGCACGGGTATCTCCTCAAAAATCGATAGGGAAATAGCCGCCTGCGTTAAAGCCGTCTAATCCCTCCGCCGGTATGAACCGGATCAGGTTCTTCGGGTTGGCAAGCCTCTCAGCCTTTTGCGTCCAAGCACAAAAGACACCCCGTTAGATCAAGATGATGGTGTAGTCCCGCCGTCCCTGATTGGCAAGATGGCCGAGGTCAGCCCTGCTCCGTCATATGCACCAGTTCCCAGACATGCCCATCGGGATCCTGAAAGCTGCCGGCATACATGAAACCATGGTCCTGAACGGGCTTCCAGCCGCTACCGCCGGAGGCAAGCGCGGTGGCGATCATCCGGTCGATTTCCTCGCGGCTTCCCGCAGAAAGACAGGTCAGAACTTCGGTGGTGCGCGTCGCGTCGGCAATATCGCCGTTGATGAAATCACGGAACCGCCCCTCCTGGAGAAGCATCACGAAGATGTTTTCCTCAACGATCATGCAGAGCGTGCGGTCATCCGAATATTCCGGGTTGAAGCTGAAACCGAGAGCCGTGAAGAAGTTCCTTGATGTCTCGATATTCTTGACCGGCAGATTGACGAAAATCATGCGCATTTTCACAACTCCTCCAAACGAACGCCGGCATAGAACGGCAATTCCGCTTTTCTGTCAAAGGCCGAAGCAGGACCGGTCAAACGAGAGCCCGATTGCCTTCAGCCCTCCAGTTCCTCGCGCAACATCTCCAGTTCCAGCCATTCTTCTTCCATGGCCTCCAGCTTGTCGCGCAGCTTCGACATTTCCTGCGCCAGCGTGTTGAAGGCATTCGGGTCCTTGGTGAAAAGCTCAGGGTCGGCCATGCGCTGCTCGCGTTTTGCGATTTCGCTTTGCGCCTTTTCCATCTCCTTAGGCAGATTTTCGAGCGCGAATTTCTGCTTGAAGGAAAGCTTGCCCTTGGCCTTTGAAGGATCCTGCGATGGGGAGGCCGAAGGTGCGGCCTTCGCCTTTTCCTGTTTTTCCGCCTTGCGTTTTTCTTCCGCAGCACCCTTGCGCTGCGCCATCATGTCCGAATAACCACCGGCATATTCAATCCATCGACCATCCGGCTCGTCCGGATTGACGGGCGCGATGGTGGAAGTGACGGTGCGGTCGAGAAAATCGCGGTCGTGGCTGACGAGAATGACGGTGCCGGAAAAGCCCGCGACGATTTCCTGCAAAAGATCGAGCGTTTCGATATCGAGATCGTTGGTCGGCTCGTCAAGGATCAGAAGATTGGTCGGCCGCGCCAGAATGCGCGCCAGAATGAGACGCGCGCGCTCGCCGCCGGAAAGGTTGCGGATCGGCGTGCGGGCCTGTTCCGGCTGGAACAGGAAATCCTTCATATAGCCGGTAACATGCTTCAGTTCGCCATTGACCAGCAGGTTTTCACCCCGGCCATCAGTCAGATAATGCGCCAGCGTATCGTTGGGATTGAGATCTTCGCGCTTCTGGTCGAGCGTCGCGATCTCCAGATTGGTGCCGAGCTTCACCGTGCCGCTATCGGGCTCCAATTGACCGGTGAGCATCTTCAGAAGCGTCGTTTTACCGGCGCCGTTCGGACCGACGAAACCGATGCAATCGCCGCGATGGACGCGCAGCGAAAACGGCGCGACGATCACCCGCTCGCCGTAAGCCTTGGTGATGGCCTCGGCCTCGATGACCAGCTTGCCGGATTCGCGCCCTTCGGTGACGGTCGCCTGCACCGTGCCCTGCGGTCCCTTGTGGCCGCGATATTCGGCACGCATCGCCTGAAGCTCGCCGACGCGACGCATATTGCGCTTGCGCCTTGCGGTCACGCCGTAGCGCATCCAGTGTTCTTCGCGCTCGATGGCCTTGCCGAGCTTGTGCTGCTCCAGCTCTTCCTCTTCCAGCACCTTGTCGCGCCATTCCTCGAAATGGGCGAAACCGCGATTGAGACGACGGGACTGGCCACGGTCGAGCCAGACGGTCGAAGTCGAAACCTTCTCCAGAAAACGGCGGTCATGCGAGATCAACACCAGGGCACTGCGCGTCTGCTGCAACTCGCTTTCAAGCCATTCGATGGTCGGCAGATCGAGATGGTTGGTCGGTTCGTCCAGCATCAGGATATCGGGTTCCGGCGCCATCACGCGGGCAAGGGCCGCACGTCGCGCCTCACCGCCGGAAAGGCTTGCAGGGTGCTCCTGCCCGGTGAGGCCAAGATGCTCGAGAAGATAGGTGACGCGATAGGGATCGTCACCGGGTCCGAGCCCCGCTTCGGCATAGGCCTGAACGGTGTCGTAACCGGCAAAATCCGGCGCCTGCTCCAGATAACGGATGGTGGCGGCCGGATGCCGGAAAACCTCGCCCGACTGCGCCTCGACGAGACCCGCAGCGATCTTCATCAGCGTCGACTTGCCCGAACCGTTGCGCCCGACGAGGCAGATGCGGTCGCCCGGTTCCACCTGGAGATTGGCGCCATCGAGCAGCGGGGTCACGCCGAAGGTCAGCTTGATGTCATCGAGTTTCAAAATTGGGGGTGCCAAGGCGTCAGGCTCCGGTCAGATCATAGGGGCGGGCGAGCACGATGGCTTTTCCGCTTTTCAGCGAGAAATGCACGGGGCCGCCATTCGCGACATTGGAAATAGTGCGGGACGAACCGAAAGCAAGCGCGAAATCCGTCAGCGGATAACGCACATTGCCGATATCGAGCCCCGCAAGGGCGGTTAGTCCGGCAACGGAAAACAGCGAAGCGGGCGGCAGATCGATATCGAGCGAACCGGCAAGCAACGGCCGGGCCTCTTCTTCACCCGATGTCAGCGTAACGTCGATACCCCGTTCGGCAAGCGCCACCGCGTAAAGAAGGTGCTGAAGCGCATGGTCGCTTCTCGCACCCCCAAGCGCACCGACGAGCACCAGCGAATGCGCGCCACGGGAGAGAGCTTCCGATACCGCGATCTCGCCATCGGTTACCGCCTTCGCAGCCGGATATGGCTGCCGCGCCACATGGGGCCAGGCATTGAGCAGCTCCTTGCTGGCGGAATCGAAATCCCCGACCCACAGCTCCGGCGCAAGGCCAAGCGGTCCGGCGTGGCGCATGCCGCCGTCGGCAGCAATCACACGGCTGTCCGCGACCGCCTCTTTCAGACGATCGGTCACCGTGACATCGCCGCCAAGCAGAATGGTGAAGCGCTCTTTATCCATGCCCTGCCTTATCGCACCTCGGCCAAAAATGGAAAGCCGAAACCCGATGAAATCAGCCTATATTGATTTTCGCCGGCTTCGGGATTATGA
This sequence comes from Agrobacterium sp. LEGMi-208b, assembly GCF_059511785.1. Taxonomy (NCBI): domain Bacteria; kingdom Pseudomonadati; phylum Pseudomonadota; class Alphaproteobacteria; order Hyphomicrobiales; family Rhizobiaceae; genus Agrobacterium; species Agrobacterium sp. LEGMi-208b. The sequence continues at coordinate 1,757,932 of NZ_CM183445.1, read as the reverse complement.
AACGCCTCAGTGGTGATTTGCCGACCGGCTTGCAGCCACTTTAAAGAAGTCGCTAAAGGGTCGAGGAAAAGGGCAATTTCCTGGGACCGGTCGCGATTTCCGCTGCCGGTTTTTTTGTTTTCGCAACGTTCTTTACGTGATCCGGAAAAGAGAGTTCGACATGCCGATCAAGATTCCCGATACGCTTCCCGCTTTTGAGACCCTCGTTCATGAGGGCGTGCGGGTCATGACCGAAACGGCGGCCATCCGGCAGGATATCCGCCCGCTCCAGATCGGGCTCCTCAACCTCATGCCGAACAAGATCAAGACGGAAATCCAGATGGCGCGCCTCGTCGGCGCCTCGCCGCTGCAGGTGGAGCTGTCGCTGGTGCGGATCGGCGGCCATCGCGCCAAGAATACGCCGGAAGAGCATCTTCTGTCTTTCTACGAGACGTGGGAAGAAGTGCGCCACCGCAAGTTTGACGGTTTCATCATCACCGGTGCCCCCGTGGAGACGCTGGCCTACGAAGACGTGACCTACTGGAACGAAATGCAGAAGATTTTCGAATGGACGCGGACAAACGTCCATTCGACACTCAATGTCTGCTGGGGCGCGATGGCCGCCATCTATCATTTCCATGGCGTTCCGAAGCACGAGCTGAAGGAAAAGGCTTTCGGGGTCTATCGTCACCGCAATCTCTGCCCCTCATCGATCTATCTGAACGGCTTTTCGGATGATTTCCAGGTTCCGGTCTCGCGCTGGACCGAGGTACGCCGCGCCGATATCGAAAAGCACCCGAAACTCGAAATCCTGATGGAGTCGGAGGAAATGGGCGTTTGTCTGGTGCATGAGAAAGAGGGCAACCGGCTCTATATGTTCAACCATGTCGAATATGATTCGACATCGCTTTCGGACGAATATTTCCGTGACGCGAATGCCGGCGTGCCGATCAAGTTGCCGCATGATTATTTTCCGCACAACGACCCGGAACTTGCCCCGCTCAACCGCTGGCGCAGCCATGCCCATCTGTTTTTCGGAAACTGGATCAACGAAATATACCAGACGACGCCCTATGATCTCGAAGCCATCGGGCAACTCGCCGCGTAAAGCGCGTCGCGTTTTATCGAACGCATGCGACGCGCTTTCGTTTTTGTTCTAAGCATGTCTTTGTCCCAAAACCGCGGCTCACTTTTGGGAGACATGCTTTGAATGCGGGATTGCGAATTGCCGGAAAATGACGCAACGTCCGCCCGGCAATTCACGATACCAGGGAGAATGACGAGATGGGCGACGCGGCGGCGCGGGAGAATTTCGGTTTCACGGCAACCGGCGAAAAGGTCGAACGGGTCACCATCTCAAAAGGCGGGCTGACGGCCAAGGTCATCACCTGGGGTGCCGTCATTCAGGATCTGCGCCTTGAAGGCCACCAGCCGCCGCTCGTGCTCGGCTTCGACAAGTTTGAGGATTACAAATATTCCTCCTATTTCGGCGCCACCCCCGGCCGCAACGCCAACCGCATCGGTGACGGCCGGTTCTCGATCGACGGGCACGACTACCAGCTGGAGCTGAACGAAAAGGGCGTGACCCATCTACATGGCGGCAGCGACGGCATGGGCAAGCGCAACTGGATGCTGATGGAACATGGCGAAAGCCATGCGGTGCTGCAGATCATCGATCCCGATGGCCGCGCCGGTTATCCCGGCAATTGCACCGTCACCGCCACTTATACGATTCTCGACGGCGGTGTGCTTTCGGTGGTCTATGAAACGGTGACCGACAAGCCGACCATCGCCAATGTCTGCCAGCATTCCTATTTCAATCTCGATGGGGCAGATACCGCACTTGGGCATGAGATCAGCATCGCGGCTGATTTTTACCTGCCCACCAACGAGAAGCAGATACCGACGGGCGAAATCCGCTCCGTCGAAGGCACCGTCTTCGACCTGCGCCAGCCGACACCGATGCGGCGCAAGGAAAATGGTGAGCAGGTTCTCTACGACCATAATTTCTGCCTGTCGCCCGAACGCCGCGCAAAACGCAAGGTCGCCCGCGCCTATTCGCCTGCCTCCGATATCGCCCTTGAGGTTCACACCACCGAACCCGGTGTGCAGTTTTATTCGGCCTTTAAACTGGATGTCCCGGTTCCTGGCCTCGATGGCCGTCATTACGGACCCTTTGCCGGGTTTTGTCTGGAAACGCAGATATGGCCAGACGCCGTCAACCACGCAGATTTCCCGCACGCCATCCTGCGGCCGGGTGAAACCCTGCGTCAGGAAACCGACTATATTTTCAAGAAAGGCTGAAGCTGCGCGCTGGGGTCAATCCAGCACGCAGCCGACATAACCCCCGGAGGCGCGGGCGCGCCGTTCGATAAGGCCGGCAAGCCGTTGCAACCCGCGTCCGGGCTTGCTGGCGACGCGGTCGATGGGATTGGGCAATGAAACAGCCAGCAGCGCCGCCTGGCGGGAACTGAGCTTCGCGGCCGGCACTTTGAAATGGTGCTGGGCGGCAGCTTCGATGCCGTAAATGCCCGGTCCCCATTCGGCAACGTTGAGATAAATCTCCATCATCCGTTTTTTCGACCAGACGAAATCAGCAGCGACTGCCAGTGGCAATTCCAGCCCCTTGCGCAGAAAAGAGCGCCCATTCCATAAAAACAGGTTCTTGGCCGTCTGCATTGGAATGGTGCTGGCGCCGCGGGTGGAAGCCCCCTCAAGCGCATCGCTGACCACGGATTGCATCTGGTTCCAGTCCACGCCGCCATGAAAACAGAATTGCCCGTCCTCGGACATCATCACGGATTGCACAAGGCGTGGCGAAATATCCTCAAGCGGCACCCAGCGTCTGTCATAACCCTGCAGGGTTACCAGATCGGCCAACATCAGCGTCGAAACAGGCCGGATAAACGGCAGCGCATAGACCGGAATCAGCAGATAGGGCAGGATCAGCAAAGCCGGCAAGGTCATGATGATGCGCTTTGCCAACGTGCGAAAATCCACCTTCGGACTGCTCCGGTCTTCCGCCAGTACGGCGTAATCTGCGTCGCTTTCAGGCGTACTGCTCAATATTCGTCAAAGCCCCGCACCAATTGAAGCCTTTCATAGTCCATTGCCGCCTTCAAGGCGAGTCCGGTCGAATAGTTGCGCCTCTGGAATCACGAAAAGGTTTGCCTGCATTCGCGCGGCATGCCAAAGAGCGCGCATGGACGCTCAGATGACGAATTTCGAAACGCGGCTGCGCGAAAACGCGGCAAAAACCGAAGCGCTGCTTGGCCGCCTGCTTTCCGGCGAAGCGCGCGCGGACGAAATCACCCGCCCGCAAAACCTGCTCGACGCCATGCGCCATGGTGTGCTGAACGGCGGCAAACGCCTGCGGCCCTTCCTCGTCATCGAAAGTGCCACCCTTCTGGGCGGAGATGCCGAAGCCGCTCTCTATGTCGGTGCCGCACTGGAATGCCTGCATTGTTATTCGCTTGTTCATGACGATCTGCCGGCCATGGATGATGACGACCTGCGCCGCGGCCAGCCGACCGTTCATCGCAAATTCGATGAAGCAACTGCCATCCTTGCCGGTGACAGCCTGCTGACACTCGCCTTCGATATCATCGCCTCGGATGAAAGTCCGCTCGCAGCCGGGCGCAAGGCCGCGCTCGTACTCTCGCTTGCCCGCGCGGCAGGCATTGGCGGCATGGCCGGCGGTCAGGCGCTCGATCTGGCCGCTGAAAAGAAAGCGCCTGATGAGGACGGCATTATTACATTGCAGGCTATGAAAACCGGCGCTTTGCTGCGTTTCGCATGCGAGGCCGGCGCGATCATTACCGGCAGCGATGTTTCCGAGAGGCGAAGGCTACGCCTCTTCGGCGAAAAGATCGGCCTCGCCTTCCAGCTTGCCGACGATCTTCTGGATCTGACCGCCGATGCCGCTACCATGGGCAAGGCAACCGGCAAGGATGCCGCACGCGGCAAGGGCACGCTGGTGGCGTTGCGCGGCGAAGACTGGGCACGCCGCAAGCTGCAGGAACAGGTGGCCGAAGCCAGCGAACTCTTGGCCCCTTATGGCGAAAAGGCCGCGATTCTCATCGCGGCCGCAAGATTCATCGCCGAACGGAAAAGCTGAGCGGATAACCCTCAGCTTTTCATCATCCAATCAGCCCTTGAGCGGCGAAATCAGCACTTCGACGCGGCGGTTCTGGGCACGGCCATCCGACGAGGCATTCGAGGCGATCGGCTGAGACGGGCCGTAACCGAGCGTCGAAATACGGCGCTGGTCGACGCCACGCGCACCGAGATAATTGGCAACAGAGGCTGCACGACGCTCGGAGAGCGCCTGGTTATGCTGCAGGCTGCCGGTGGAATCCGTATGGCCGTTGATGTCGATCAGCGTGCGGTTGAACTTGTTCAGTACGATGGCGACGGAATCGAGCGTCTGGTAGAACGGCGGAATGACCTGGTCCTGATCCGTTGCAAAGGTGATGTTGGACGGCATGTTGAGAACGATGCTGTCGCCACGGCGGGTAACCGAAACGCCCGTACCCTGGAGCTGAGCGCGAAGCTCGGCTTCCTGACCATCCATGTAATTGCCGATGGCACCGCCGGCGAGCGCGCCAATGCCCGCGCCGATAAGCGCGGCGTTACGACGACCGGTCGGCGAACCGCCAACAGCCAGACCACCCAGAGCGCCAACGACAGCGCCGATTCCGGCGCCGCCGGCCGTGTTCGACATCTTCTGCTCGCCCGTATAGGGATCGGTGGTGGTGCAGGCGGAAAGATAGGTGCCGCAAAGGGCGACGATCGCGATTTTTTTGATCATGTGTTTTGATGCTCCGAGAGGTTCAGGAGGTATGACAGTGGAATTCCGGCCTTTTCACGGTCGTTTTTACTCCGCCGCATCTTTCTGGCCAAAACGCTTTTCGATGTAATCGATCACAAGCGCTTCAAAATCGGCGGCGATATTGGGACCACGCAGGGTCAGCGCCTTTTCGCCATCGATGAAGACCGGTGCAGCCGGGCTTTCGCCGGTTCCGGGCAGGGAAATGCCGATATCGGCATGTTTGCTTTCACCGGGGCCGTTGACGATGCAGCCCATGACGGCGACATTGAGCGCCTCGACACCCGGATATTTCTCACGCCAGATCGGCATGTTCTTGCGAATATCGTTCTGGATGTTCTGGGCCAGTTCCTGAAAGACGGTGGACGTGGTGCGTCCGCAGCCGGGACATGCCGCAACGACCGGAATGAATTGCCGGAAACCCATGACCTGCAGCAATTCCTGCGCCACCTGCACCTCACGGGTGCGGTCGCCATTCGGCTCGGGCGTCAGCGAGACACGGATCGTATCGCCGATGCCATGCTGCAGCACGTAACCCATGGCGGCGGACGAAGCGACGATGCCCTTCGAACCCATGCCCGCTTCGGTGAGACCGAGATGCAGGGCGTGGTCGGAGCGTTCCGACAGCATCGAATAAACCGCAATCAGATCCTGCACCTGGCTGACCTTGGCGGACAGGATGATGCGATTGCGCGGCAGGCCGATTTCTTCGGCGAGTTCGGCGGAAATCAGTGCCGATTGCACGATGGCCTCACGCGTCACCTGACGAGCGGAGAGCGGAAAACCCTCTTCCTTGTTCCTGTCCATCAGCGTCGTCAGCAGTTCCTGATCGAGCGACCCCCAGTTGACGCCAATGCGCACGGGCTTGTCGTAACGAATCGCCATTTCGACGATTTCGCCGAACTGCTTGTCCTTCTTGTCCTTGAAACCGACATTGCCCGGATTGATACGGTATTTCGCCAGCGCCTCGGCGCAGGCCGGATGATCGGCGAGAAGCTTGTGGCCGATATAATGGAAATCGCCGACCAGCGGCACATCAAGCCCAAGACGCAGCAACCGCTCACGGATTTTCGGCACGGCGGCTGCACTCTCGTCGCGGTCGACCGTGATACGCACGATTTCCGAACCGGCCCGAAACAGTGCCGCCACCTGCTGCACGGTAGCGTCAATGTCAGCCGTATCGGTGTTGGTCATCGACTGAACAACGACGGGCGCGCCGCCACCGACGATGACGCCGCCCACGTCGACGGCGACGGATGCGCGGCGGGGCTTCGGGTCGTAATCGGCGTGTGACGTCATGGCGATCTCTGGAGCTTGCGGCAAGGTCTGGCAATTGAGGTGAAACAAGGGGGCCTGCTTGTCAACACCCAACGCATGAGAGCTTCTACTTTACCGCAATCATGGCAAAATTCGATACGCCTATTCCTTGCCCGCACCATCCGCATGACGGGCGAGCCGCGAAAGTAGCAGAACCACCACATGCAGCAGCGGCAGGAACAGGAAGACGCTGGCAAGGCCGGTATGTTCCGCGATGAAACCAATCGCCGACGGTGCTACCAGAATGCCGGAGTAACCCATGGTCGTGACTACCGAAAGGCCGATCCCGGGCGCGAGACCCGGCATGTTGCCAGCGGCCGAAAAGGCAATCGGCACCATATTGGAAATGCCGATGCCGGCAATCGCGAAGCCGATGATGGCGATAGTGGAATTTCCCGCAACACCGGCAATGAGAAGACCGATAATCGACATGGCCGAGCAGAAGCGCAGGGTCGTCACGGCTCCAAAGCGGTCGCGCACCAGGTCGCCGGCAAAACGCATGGCCGCCATGGTCATGGAAAAGGCCGCGAAGGCGAAGCCCGACTGGGACACCGAAGCGCCGAGTTCATTGCGCAGATAAAGCGCGCCCCAATCGAGGATAGCACCCTCGGGAATCATCGAGAACAGCGCCATCAGGCCGATGATCCACGGCAGCGGCGTAAGCGGCAGGCCGCCTTTCGGGCGCTCCTCTTCCGGATGCGGACGATCCGCGAGAACCCGCGGCCATGCAATGACCAGCAGCACCAGCGCGATGACCGTCAGCGCAATGGCGTGCCCCTGCACGCCAATGGCGGTGATGAGGTAACCGCCGAGACCCGCCCCGATCAGGCCGCCCAAGCTCCAGAAGGCGTGGCAGGATGACATGATCGCCCGGCGCATATCACGCTCGACCGCTACCGCATTGGCGTTCATGGCGACATCCATCGCCCCCGTCAGTCCGCCGAACAGAAATACCGCGATCACCCCTGCCCAAACGGTGCCCGCCCAGGAAATGAAAAGCAGTGTCGGCAAAAAGATCGCGGCAGTGACAAGGCTGACCGTACGCGAGCCGAAACGGGCGATCTGGGAACCGGCAATGGGCATGAAAACCAGTGAGCCGATACCGAAGACCAGAATGATGAGGCCGAGCGCGCTTTCACTGAGGGACAGGCGCGCCGCAAATTCCGGAATCTTGGGCGCCCATGACCCCATCATGAAGCCGTTCATCAAGAACAGCAGGGAAACGCCGAGCCTATGCCGTGTCAGATAGGACGAGCGCCCGGCCGTCGGCGAAAATGTCGTGGGGCCATTCATCAGCAATATCCTTCAGACTTGACCATGAGAAAACGGAGCGACGTCATCTTCGCCGCAATGAACCTGCACGCCTTTTGCCGACAGCGCCTCGACGAATGCATGGTCGGCATCCTGTTCCAGCACGAGGGAAAGAGGCGGGGAAAAATCATGTACATGGAAAGCTGCCCTATGGCCGAGCTTTTCCGTGGTAATTGCGGCGACAATCCGGTGGCTGGCGCTGCAGGCGAGCCGCTTGAACACCGCATCTTCGAAAACATCAGCCGACAGACCCGTCTCGTCCGCGACACCGCAGACACCGAGAATGCAGAGATCAGGCCGCATCAGTTCAAGTTGCCGAAGCGCCATGGCGTCGATCGCAGCGCCAACGGCCGGATCGACCTTACCGCCGATCAGCACCAGATCGATATCGGCCCGCCCCGTCAGTTCAGCCGCAATGGCGGGCGTGTTCGTCACCACCGTCAGATTGAGTTCTGCGGGGATCGCGCGTGCGATGGCAAGATTGGTGGAACCGGCATCAATGAAGACGACCATGCCCGGCTCGAGAAGCGGAACAACGGCGCGCGCCAGCAGGGCCTTGCGATCCGCATCCTCGCCAATGCGTGTCTTCAGCGGCACCGTCTTGCTGTCGGAAAGCAGCGCGCCGCCATAAACGCGCAGGCATTCCCCACGCGCCGCCATCTCGCGCAGGTCGCGGCGCACCGTATCTTCGGAAACGCCGAAGTTCTGCGCAAGATCCTGCGCCAGCACCCGGCCGCTTTGTCGTAGTTGCGCAAGGATGAGCGCCTGCCGCTCACTGACGAAATGATCACTCATCGAAACTCATGCATAAACAGGAATAAACGTGCACGAACATGCATATTCGAATTTCTGGCGAAGCGCAATAAAAAACGCCCGCCGAAAGGCGGGCGTCTGATACTGCAATCGGTGTTTCGATATGCGTTTATTCGGCGTAAGCGATCAACAGATCCTTGGCATCGATCTGGTCGCCGGGCTTTACGAGAACTTCCGCGATCTTGCCATCGCGTTCGGCATGCAGCGCGGTTTCCATCTTCATGGCCTCGATGGAAAGCAGCACGTCGCCGGCCTTGATCTCCTGGCCCTGATTGACGAAGACCCGGCTGATCACGCCCGGCATCGGCGCGCCGATATGAACGGCGTTGCCCGGTTCTGCCTTGCGGCGCACGGCGGAGCCGGAAGCGCCATGGGCGCGATCCGGTACCTTGATACGGCGCGGCTGACCGTTGATCTCGAAGAACACCGTCACCATGCCCTTATCGTCCGTGCCGGACGAGGCCTGATTGACGATGACCAGCGTCTTGCCGCGTTCGATATCGGCAAACAGTTCCTCGCCATCCTCCATGCCATAGAAATAGGCATGGGTGGGCAGCACGGAAACCGGGCCATAGGTCTCGGCGGTGAGCGCGAAGTCGGTGAACACCTTCGGATACATCAGATAGGACGCGAACTCGAAGTCATCGACCTTGCGCTCCAGCTTGGTCTCGATCACCTTCCGTTCGGCATCGAGATCGGCATCCGCCAGCAGTGAGCCCGGACGCACCGTATAGGGTGCTTCACCCTTCAGCGCCTTTTTCTGCAGGGCTGCGGGCCAGCCGCCCGGCGACTGTCCGAGATCGCCCTTCAGCATCGACACCACCGAGTCCGGGAAAGACACTTCGCGGTCAGGATTTTCAACGTCGGCCACCGTCAGATCCTGGCTGACCATCATCAGCGCCATATCACCGACGACCTTGGAGGATGGCGTCACCTTGACGATATCGCCAAACATGCGGTTGGCATCGGCATAGGCCTGCGCCACCTCGTGCCAGCGGCTCTCGAGACCCAGCGAACGGGCCTGCTCCTTGAGGTTGGTGAACTGGCCGCCCGGCATTTCATGCAGATAGACTTCCGAAGCCGGTCCCTTGAGATCGCTCTCGAACGCCGCATACTGGTTGCGCACAGCCTCCCAATAGAAGGAAATGCGGCGGATCCATCCGGTATCGAGACCCGTATCGCGTTCCGACCCCGCCAGCGCCTCGACGATCGAGCCAAGGCATGGCTGCGAGGTATTGCCGGAGAAGGCATCCATTGCGGCATCGACGGCATCGACACCCGCATCCACAGCCGCAAGAACGGTCGCGGCGGAAATGCCGGACGTATCATGGGTGTGGAAGTGGATCGGCAGACCGGTCGCCTCGCGCAGCGCCTTGAACAGAACCTTGGCGGCAGCCGGTTTCAGCAGGCCCGCCATATCCTTGACGGCGATGATATGCGCACCGGCCTTTTCAAGCTCGGCGGCAAGGCCGGTATAATATTTGAGATCGTATTTCGGACGCGCCGAATTAAGGATGTCACCGGTGTAGCAAATGGTCGCTTCGCAGAGCTTGTTCTCCTCGGCAATCGCATCCATCGAGACACGCATATTCTCCACCCAGTTCAGGCAGTCGAAGACGCGGAAAAGATCGACACCACCCCTTGCGGCCTGACGAACGAAGTACTTCACGACATTATCAGGATAGTTCTTGTACCCGACACCGTTGGCGCCGCGCAGAAGCATCTGCAAAAGCAGGTTCGGCGCGCCTTCGCGGATGAGCGCAAGACGCTCCCACGGATCTTCGGTCAGGAAGCGCATGGAAACGTCAAAGGTCGCACCGCCCCAGCATTCCAGCGACAGAAGCTGTGGCAGCGCCTTGGAATAAACGCTGGCGACGCGGGCGATATCATGGGTGCGGACGCGGGTGGCCAGAAGCGACTGGTGCCCGTCGCGCATGGTCGTGTCGGTGACCAGAACGCGTTTTTCGTTGCGCATCCAGTCCGCAAAGCCCTTGGGGCCGAGCTTGTCCAGCAATTGCCTGGTACCGTCAGGCGTCGGCGCATCGATATAGGGCACGATGGGCTTTGCCGCCTTTTCGGAGGGCTTCGCACGACCCTTGGTTTCGGGATGGCCGTTGACGGTCACATCGGCCAGATAGGTCAGAAGCTTGGTGGCGCGGTCCTGACGCTTGACCTGCGCGAACAGTTCCGGCGTCGAATCGATGAAGCGGGTCGTATAGGTGTTGTTGCGGAAACTGTCGTGACCGATGATGGCTTCGAGGAAGGTGAGGTTGGTCGCAACGCCGCGGATACGGAATTCGCGCAGCGCGCGATCCATGCGGTTGATCGCCTCATCCGGCTGCGGTGCCCAGGCCGTGACCTTGACGAGCAGCGGATCGTAATAACGGGTGATGACCGCGCCGGTATAGGAGGTGCCGCCATCCAGACGGATACCGAAGCCGGAAGCCGAACGATAGGCGGTGATGCGGCCATAATCCGGAATGAAGTTGTGTTCCGGGTCTTCCGTGGTGATGCGGCACTGCAGTGCATGGCCATTGAGGCGGATATCTTCCTGTTTCGGAACGCCGGATTCCGCCGTGCCGATCGCAGCCCCTTCGAGAATATGGATCTGCGCCTTGACGATATCGATACCGGTCACGACTTCGGTGACGGTGTGTTCCACCTGGATGCGCGGATTGACCTCGATGAAGTAGAATTTGCCGGTATCGGCATCCATCAGATATTCGACCGTGCCGGCGCCGATATAATTGGTCGCGGCGGCAATCTTCAGGGAATAGGCGGCCAGTTCCTGGCGCTGCGCTTCCGACAGATACGGTGCAGGCGCACGCTCGACCACCTTCTGGTTACGCCGCTGGATCGAACAATCGCGCTCGAACAGATGCACGACATTGCCATGCGTATCGCCGAGCACCTGGCTCTCGACGTGGCGGGCGCGCTCTACGAGCTTTTCGAGATAGACTTCGTCCTTGCCGAAAGCGGCCTTCGCCTCGCGCTTGGCTTCCGTCACCTCACGGGCGAGGTCTTCCTTTTTGCGGATGGCGCGCATGCCGCGGCCGCCGCCGCCCCAGGAGGCCTTCAGCATGACGGGATAGCCGATTTCCTCGGCCATGCGCTCCACTTCCGCAATATCGTCCGGCAGCGGATCGGTGGCGGGAACAACGGGGACATCGACCGAAATCGCCAGATTACGGGCAGCCACCTTGTTGCCGAGCTGGCGCATCGTATCGGCCGTCGGTCCGATGAAGGTGATGCCGGCCTTGTTGCAGGCCTCGACGAATTCGGGGCTTTCGGACAGAAGACCGTAACCGGGATGGATCGCATCCGCCCCGGAGAGCTTCGCCACGCGGATAACCTCCTCGATCGAAAGATAACTCTCGATCGGCCCCATATCCTTGGCAAGATGCGGACCCCTGCCCACCTGATAGGACTCGTCCGCCTTGAAGCGGTGCAAAGACAGCTTGTCCTCTTCCGCCCAAATCGCAACGGTTTTTATCCCAAGCTCGTTCGCTGCCCGGAAAACGCGGATCGCTATTTCGGATCGGTTGGCAACAAGTATTTTCGATATCTTCAAGACGGTCTCCCCACACGCCAAAACAAAATTTCTGCTGCACTGCGGAATTAAGCAGCAAAACCCGGTCTTGGAAAGGGCAATTCCGGCGAGAACTGTCCTGTTTGCGCTAGCTCAGCAAACCATGACGAAAAGCAAGTGCGACGGTATGCTGCCGGTTCTTGGCGCTGAAACGGCGCTGGATTCCGTTGATATACCAGTCGACCGTGTGGTTGGAGATCGATAGTTGACGTCCAATTTCGGTGGAAGTCATGCCGTCCGCCATCAGCGTCAACACCTCCATTTCGCGCCTCGTGAGCTCGAGAGCGGAAACTTCAGGGGTGTTGCTGAAGCCATGGGCCTGCCCGGAAAGATCGAGCAGGCGCCAGAACACGGCGCGCGTCGCCGCATCGAGCAGCTCCACCTGCAAGGAGGGCAATTGCCGGTCCTGGCCGCCGATGAAGACCGCACCGATAAAGCCCGCACGGCCGTGCACGGGAAAGGCGTAACCACCCTGCAGACCGTATCGGCCGGCATCGTGGAAAAAGACGCTCGCCCTTTTGCGATGCATCGCACGCGGCAGGCCCTCCAGCGCTTCCTTCCACTGAAACGGCTTGTGCACCATGCCGATCACCTTGCGGACGGGATCGACGAGATTGTATTTTTTGGCCCTGTAGACCTCCAGCCAGCCTTCGGGCAGATGCTGTGCGAGAATCTGGCCGGTGGAGGCGAGCTCCCCGGTCATCCGCCTGCTGACGAGAAAATATTCGAAACCGTATTCGCGAATAAGCGTTGCAAATTCGGAGCGAACGCGGTCGGCGCTTCCCGCCTGGTAACACGCAGAGATGAAGTGAAGAATATCATGCATAAAGACAGGGGGTCCGGGCTTGGCTTGAAGGGAATGACACGAAGGACATGGTCCCGCGATGACGTCATGTTACTCGGGCGCCGGTCGGTTGAGATTGAACATATCGTCGTTAGCAATCCCTGAAACGAAGATGCGAAATCTTGTGACGGCAGATCCCGGGAAACATCAGGTTCGGTTTTTTCGGTTCGCACGCGCGGTCAATCTGTTAAGCCGCCATTCAGACAGAAAGAGCGATAATTACACAAAATTCGCCGTCTCATGCAACCTTGCTAAAGTAGCATAGCGTTGAGGCCGAACGATAAACCGCTTGAAAAGACGCTCGGACTGGATTGAAAATTTGACCTTGTTTCAGGTTTACACACGCGCTCTGCGCTATCTGACCGTACATAAATGGCGGGTGACGGTGGTCGTCATCGCCAACGTCATTCTTGCAGCGATCACCATCGCCGAACCGGTGCTGTTCGGCCGGATCATCGACGCCATCTCTTCCGGCACCAATGTCACGCCTATTCTCATTCTCTGGGCGGGCTTCGGTGTCTTCAACACCGTGGCTTATGTGGCCGTCGCCCGTGAGGCCGATCGTCTGGCCCATGGCCGGCGCGCCTCGCTGCTGACGGAAGCCTTCGGGCGCATCATCTCGATGCCGCTCTCCTGGCACCATCAGCGCGGCACATCCAACGCCCTGCACACGCTGCTGCGCGCCAGCGAAACGCTGTTCGGCCTCTGGCTGGAATTCATGCGCACGCATCTCGCCACCTTCGTCGCGCTGGTGCTGCTCGTCCCGACCGCCATGTCCATGGACCTGCGCCTGAGCTTCGTTCTGATCGGCCTCGGCATCGTCTACTGGTTCATCGGCAAGTGGGTGATGGGCCGCACCAAGGACGGCCAGGCTTCGGTTGAAGAGCACTATCACAGCGTTTTTGCCCATGTCAGCGATTCCATCAGCAACGTGTCGGTGCTGCACAGCTACAACCGTATCGAAGCTGAAACCAAGGCGCTGAAATCCTTCACCGAAAAGCTGCTGAGCGCCCAATATCCGGTGCTCGACTGGTGGGCCTTCGCCAGTGCCCTGAACCGCACGGCCTCCACCGTTTCGATGATGATCATCCTCGTCATCGGCACCGTGCTCGTCAAGAACGGCGAATTGCGCGTGGGTGACGTCATCGCCTTCATCGGTTTCGCCAATCTCCTGATCGGCCGTCTGGACCAGATGCGGCAATTTGTGACGCAGATTTTCGAAGCCCGCGCCAAGCTTGAGGATTTCTTCGTGCTGGAAGATTCCGTCAAGGAGCGGGAAGAGCCGGGCGACGCCCGCGAATTGTCGAATGTCTCCGGTACCGTGGAATTCCGCAACATCAATTTCGGTTTCGCCAACACCAAGCAGGGCGTTCACGACGTTTCGTTCACGGCGAAGGCCGGCGAGACCGTTGCGATCGTCGGACCGACGGGTGCCGGCAAAACCACGCTCATCAACCTGTTGCAACGTGTTTACGATCCCGATTCCGGCCAAATCCTGATCGATGGAACCGATATTTCGACGGTCACGAAAAACTCGCTTCGCAATTCCATCGCGACGGTGTTCCAAGATGCCGGCCTGCTGAACCGCTCCATCCGCGAAAACATCCGCCTCGGCCGTGAATCGGCCACCGATGCGGAAGTGGTGGAGGCAGCAGCTGCGGCCGCGGCAACGGATTTCATCGACAGCCGCATCAACGGCTACCTGACCCAGGTGGGCGAGCGCGGCAACCGCCTGTCCGGCGGCGAGCGTCAGCGTATCGCCATTGCCCGCGCTATCCTGAAGAACGCCCCCATTCTGGTTCTCGACGAAGCGACCAGCGCGCTGGACGTGGAAACCGAAGCCCGCGTGAAGGCGGCCGTGGATGCACTGAGAAAGAACCGCACGACCTTCATCATCGCTCACCGCCTGTCGACTGTCCGCGATGCGGATCTGGTCCTGTTCCTCGATCAGGGCCGGGTCATCGAGAAGGGCACTTTCGATGAGTTGAGCCAGCGCGGTGGACGCTTCACCTCGCTGCTGCGCACCAGCGGCCTGCTGACCGAAGACGAAGGCCAGCAGCCCCGGCCAAAGGCCATTGCCTCCTGAGGCTTGGGCAACCGGAATAGAGACAAGGGCGGACAGCATGTTGTCCGCCCTTTTTCTTTGTCCGCTTCCCGACGATCGCGCCAAACCATGGATCGCTATCGGAGAATTTTGGTCAAAGAACCTGCCAGCCAAAAATCAATCTGCCCGAATGGGAAGGCATTTCCAGAAAGGCAACAAGACCTGCTGTGAGGTTGATCAAGAAAACTCCGAGAACCACGCCAAGCGTGATTCCAACGCTCGTTTTCCGGGGGTAGCGCGCCAACCAACAGGACAACGCCAGGGAAAGAACGGTGAGCACCACCAACAGTGCCGATTCTGTGAAAGATGCGCTGAATTGCAAGGGAACTCCCTTTTCGATCTACTGGAAAAATATCGCGAGACGCGCAGAGATCACGCCAGAGCCCTGGGAGCGATTCCCTAAATCGACCATAGATGACAAAATGCCGTTGCCCATCGTCAGAAATGGATCACTCGCAACTGCTGCTTCTGCCTGAAAAGGCTGACGGTATCGTACGTCCTGCTTAAACGGAATCGTTCGGCCTGCTCTAGCGCTTCGTTTTCCCGCATTTTCCGGACGTAAAACCACTTCGAACTTTTACCGGAAACGCTCTACCGGACAACCCGGCCCGCGTCATCAAGGCTTTCGTAGATGACCTCATTTTCGATGTCGTCGGTTTTCAGCCTTTGAATGTGAAAGAGACCGGACATCCACACGATGATCCGGCCGACATGCTGAAGCGGAAGCAAAGCCAGCCCCATAAAAATTCAGGCCCCTGCGTCACCACAAGAGCCTGAGTTTAAAAGTAAAAGGAGATGTGGCCGTCTCAGTCGAAGGGGATCACCCGATCATCGGCCGACAGCACCTTGCCATCAACGGATATGGAGGCCTCCGCCGTGTCGGCCTTGCGGCTGACGACGATGTCCCTTGCTTTCCCGTCGAGCATGATCTTCACCGAGAAACCGCTCCAGTCTTCCGGCAGCGACGGCGAAATATGCAGCTTTCCGTCAGTGCGAGTGATGCCGAGAATACCCTCGACCGCTGCGCGGTAGAGCCAGCCGGCGGAACCGGTGTACCAGCTCCACCCGCCACGACCCGCATAGGCGCCTTCACCATAAACATCGGCGGTCACCACATAGGGTTCGACCCGATAGGTTTCCGATGATGCCGCATCCAGAGCGTGGTTGACCGGGTTAAGCAGCTTGAAGCAGTTCCACGCCTCCTGCGCGCGGCCTTGCTTGGCAAGCGCAAGAACCACCCAGGTCGCGGCATGGGTATATTGTCCGCCATTTTCGCGAACACCCGGCGGGTATCCCTTGATGTAGCCCGGATCATGCGGCGCACGCGAGAAGGGCGGCGTGAAGAGCCTGATAATGCCGGTCTGCTCATCAACCAGATGCTCCATGACCGCATCCATTGCCTGCCGCGACCGAGCCTCTTCGCCTTCACCGGAAAGAACACTCCAGCTCTGGCCGAGCGAATCGATCCGGCATTCCTCGCTTTCGGCGGAACCCAGCGGCGTGCCGTCATCGAAATAACCACGGCGGTAATAGCTGCCATCCCAACCCGCTGTTTCCAGCGCATTGCGCAGCTTTTCCCGGTGCGATGCCCATTTGCCGACGCGGTCGGTATCGCCGCGCTTTTCCGCAATCTCGATGAAATCGCGCAACGCTCCGGAAAGGAACCAGCCGAGCCAGACGCTGGTACCCTTGCCGCCGACGCCGACACGGTTCATGCCATCGTTCCAGTCACCACCGAGGATCAGCGGCAGGCCGTTTTCGCCGGTGCGATGAATGGCAAGATCGAGCGCCAGCGCGGCATGTTCGTAAAGCGTGGCCGATCTGTCGCTGGTCTCCGGCTGGAAGAATGCGTCATGCTGTCCGGGCATCAATGCTGCGCCCTTGAGGAAGGGGATGCTTTCATCGAGGATGGCGGCATCGCCCGTGGCCGAGACATATTGGTTGATCGCATAAGCAAGCCAGACAACATCGTCCGAGATGGTGGTGCGAACACCGGCCCCCGTCAGCGGCAACCACCAGTGCTGCACATCGCCTTCCGGGAACTGGCGGCCTGCCGCGCGCAGGATCTGCTTGCGGGCGAGATCCGGCTGGTAGAGCAGGAAGGCCAGCGTATCCTGCAACTGGTCGCGGAAGCCGAAGGCGCCGCTCGACTGGTAAAAGGCCGTGCGCGCCAGAATGCGGCACGCCAGCGCCTGATAGGGCAGCCAGTTATTGACCATGTGGTTGAAGCCGGCATCGGGCGTGGAGACCTGCAGCTGGCCGGTAAAGCCCGTCCAGAACGCCTTGCTTTCTTCCAGCACCGACAGGAAGTCCGCCTGGCGAACATCCTTCACCAGGGCTTCGGCCTCTTCCGCATTGTCGGCATCGCCGAGAATGAAGGTCATGTGCCGTTCTTCGCCGGGCTTCAGGTGGATTTCCTGCATCAGTGCCGCGCAGGGATCGCCATCGACCTCGGTGCTGCCGCTGAGCGCCGCACCGGACACGATGCCCTGCGGGGCCTGTGCCGAACCGAAGCGGCCGATGAATTCCCGGCGGCTGGTGGTGAAGCCGCTTGCCTCGCTGTCGAGTGTCAGGAACGAAGTGCGGGCGCTATAGTCGATGCTGTAGGGGTTCGACGCGAAGATCGCGTTGCTGCCCGCATCATGCCTGCTCAGGATGAACGGCGCGGATTTCTGGCCGTTATTGCCGAGCACCCACTCCACATAGGCATAGACCTTCAGACGGCGGCTTTTCGAACCCTTGTTGCGCACGATGACCTGCGAGAACTTGACCGGCTTTTCTCGGTCAACGGTCTGCGTCAGCTCGACTTCGAGCGTATCCGCCACGCCGGTCAGGATGGAATAACCAAGACCATGGCGGGTTTCGAACATGGCTTCGGGATCACGCGACAGCGCGGCACAGGGCGTATAGAGCTTTCCTGTTTCCACATCGGCGACATAGAAGGCCTCACCCGGCCGGTTGATGACAGGGTCATTGGTCCAGGGTGTCAGCTGGTAGTCGCGCGAATTGCGGCTCCAGCTGAAACCGGCACCTTCGGCCGAAATATGGAAGCCGAAATTCTCGTTCGAGATAACGTTGATCCATGGATGCGGCGTGGATTGCCCACCATTCAGGCGCACAACATATTCCTGGCCGTTCCTGGCGAAGCCGCCGAAACCGTTCCAGAAATCGAGATCGCCCGCATCCTCGACCGGCTCCGCAACCGGGAAGGCCGGCACGGGCAGGCGGGCCTGCGCAGCATCAGAGGTGCCGTCAGGACCGCGATTGGCCGCAAACAGCGAGACAGCGCGGTTGATCTGGTCGACGATCTTGCCGTTGCGCACATGCAATACGACGCGGGAAGCGGCGAGAAGCGCGCTCCAGGTCTCTTCATCCATCAGGTCGCGGCGCACGGAGAAGACGTGCGGGCGACCGCCATCGGCGGGATTGATGCGGCGTTGCGTCTCGGAAATATGATCGAGCGCATGCTGCATGTCCTGTGCGTAGGACGCAGCCCGTTCGTTGACGATGACGAGATCGAAGATCACGCCGCGCGAACGCAGATATTCGTGGGCGCTTAGCGCCTCGCGGGCAATATCCATGTCCATATCGTCATTGATGCGCAGGCTGAAGATCGGGAAATCGCCCGAAATGGCAAGCGGCCACAGAGCGCGCTGCGAAGCGAGGCCCGTTTTCAGCGTTTCCGAATCCGCGCGCAGATGCATGTCGGGATAGGTCAGATAGCGGCCGAGATGCTGGAAGGCGGCCGCCTGCTGCGAGGTAACGCCCACATGGCGCATCTGCACCTGCGTGCGCGTCCAGGCATGCACGAGTTCATGGGCGAAAGCGTCGGGATGACGATAACGGTCGATCGCCTTGTCGACTTCCTCGCGGCTCGGGGCGGCAATCGTCCAGAAGATCACGCTCACCTTCTTGCCCGCCGGCACGCGCACGGTGCGCCGTAGGGACAGGATCGGATCCAGCGTGAAACCATCGGTGCTGGAAAGCGTCGCACCGGCATCGAATGCCGCCGCTTCGCGCAGCGACCGGCCGCAGCCGATGAACTTGGCGCGATCCGTCTCAAATTCCGTCGGGCGCGACGGGCCGGCATTGTCGGCGGCCAGATGCGCGATAACGGTGCCCGGCTCGTTCGGGCTGCGACGGTTGCGCCAGGCGCGGATGACGTCACCGCGGCGACCGATTTCCGTCTGCACGAACATGCGCGAGAACAGCGGATGGGCGTTGTCATCATCCTCAGACGCGATGACCGGCTCCATATAGGAGGTCACTTCAATGTAGCGATCCTCGGAACCGACGTTCAGCAGGGTGATGCGGCGACCTTCGGCATCGTGCTCGGTGGCAACGATGCACTCGACCACGCTCTGCAGATCGCCTGTTGTCTTGTGGAACTCGGCCTTGTCATCGGTGAAGATCGTCTTGGTCTTTTCGCCTTCGATGACACGCGGCTCGGCCGTCGCACTCCACCATTGTCCATTGGTGGTGTCGCGCAGGAAGATGAAGGTGCCCCACCGGTCGTCGGTCGGATCCGCCTTCCAGCGGGAAATCGCCTGTCCGTTCCACTTCGAATAACCCGCACCCGTCGAGGTGAGCATCGTCGAATAATGGCCGTTCGAGAGGAATACCACTTCGCGGTCGCGTACCGCCGGATCGGCGATGGAACGCACTTCCGCACGCAACAGGTCGGCCTGTTCCTTGCCGGGGGTTTCGGGCTCGTATTTGGCGCTCATGACCGGAACTTCGCGCGGGGCCTTTTCCTGCAGCAGCAGTTCGGCCGCCTCGATCACCGGATCGGAATGGAAGAGTTCGCGCAGCACGCCATCAAAAGCGACGTTGGCGACAGCCGCAATCGACATGCCGTGGTGGTGGGCATAATAGTTATAGACCACCGCGCAGACCTTGCCGTCAGGCACGCGTGTCGGCGTGAAATCCACCGCATCGTGGAAACCATACTGGCCGAGCGCACCAAGCTTGCGCAGCTTGTCGAGGTTCTCAAGCGCACCATCAGGATCGTACTGGCTGGCGAGGATCGACGCATAAGGCGCAATCACCGCATTCTGGCCGAGGCCACGCTTGAGGCCAAGCGTCGGCACACCGAAATTGGTGTACTGGTAATTCATGTTGTGGTCGCGGGCGTTGAACGCCGCTTCGGAAATGCCCCACGGCGTGCCGAGACGACGACCATGATTCATCTGTTCCTTGACGATCAGATTGTTGGTCTGGTTGAGGATGCCACCCTGACGCTCCTGCATGACCAGCGGCGGCATCAGATATTCGAACATCGAGCCCGACCACGACACCAGCGCGCCCTGCGCACCGATCGGCACAACCTGGCGGCCGAGACGGTACCAGTGCTCGGTCGGCAGATCGCCCTTGGCGATGGCAAAGAGGCTGGTCAGGCGGCATTCGGAGGCGAGAAGGTCATAGCAAGCCTCGTCCAGCTCCTTGCTTTCAACACGGTAGCCAATCGACAGAAGACGACGATCCTTGCGGTAAAGGAAGGTGAAATCCATCGAGAAGGCGAGGTTACGGCTGCGGTCGCGCAGTGATGCGAGACGCTGGCGCAGCGGCTCCATATTGGTGAGGTCGATGGCGCTGTCGGAAATATGCGCCTCGCAGGATTCCACCAGCAATTGCGCCCAGCGGGTCACTTCCGCGCTCTGCGTGGACTTCACCTCGTGATCGACATTGGTTGCAAGCTTCTGGATATCGCGTGCCAGAACAGCAAGATTGATGACGCGGATCGAGGCGAATTCATGCTCGCGCTTGACGGAGGCGAGCGCATTGGAGAAGCCGATGATGCGCTCTTCAAGACGGCGATGCAGCGGACGCAGGTTCTTGCGGTTGTCGGGCAGCGCCTTCAGCGTTTCGCGCAGAATACCGGCGACATCGCCGATACCATCCAGATTGCCCTGAAGATGGGCCGACGGTGCTTCCGCCCAGTCACGGCACGCGGACGAAACCGCAATCAGGTGACCGGCGAGATTGCCGCTGTCCACGGCCGAAACATAACGCGGTCCAAGCGTCTGCAGGGTGTCGGTGTGATACCAGTTGTAGAGATGGCCGCGATGCTTCTCCATCTTCTCGACGGTCTGGATCGTGTTCTCGATCCGCTCCAGCGTATCGGCAAAGCTGATCCAGCCGAACTGGCGCGCCGAAATGACGGAGAGCAGATAGACGCCGATATTGGTGGGCGAGGTGCGCGAAGCAACGATCGGCTCCGGCGTTTCCTGGAAATTGTCCGGCGGCAGGTGGTTTTCCTGCGGCGTCACAAAGGCCTCATAATAACGCCAGGTGCGGCGGGCGATCTTGCGCAGTTCGAAGGAGACGTGTTCGGAAACGAACAGCCGGTCTTCGGTTTCAGCCGACTGGCTGACATACCAGGCGACGGCCGGAGACAGAACCCAGAGCAGCGTGAAGGGAATACCGATCAGGAAGGCATTGTCGCCCGGCAGCGCCGCAAACAGCAGGCCGAGCATCGCCACGACGGGCGCATGCCACATCTGGCGATAATAATCGACGATGCTGCCCTGCGCGCTGGACTGCATGCTGGCGGCGGTGCGCCATTCCAGCATCAGCTTGTGGCTGACGAGCAGACGGTAAAGCGAACGGACAATCGCGTCCGTCATCATGCAGGCGGCATCGGCAATGAAGACGATACGCAGCGCAACCTGCGCATTGGTGGCGCGGATTTCCGACCAGATGGTATGGAAATGCGCCTGCGGCACTATGTCGGTGGAGCGCGGCACGAGGCCGGAGAGCAACGAGAGCGTGGGGGCGACAAACAGCGAGAAGATCAGCAGGATCTGCCAGATCAGAGCACCCAGCGGATCCATGAAATACCAGCCGAGGATCGAAGCGAAGAACCAGGCGATCGGTGTCAGCGAGCGACGCAGATTATCGACCATCTTCCAGCGGCCGATGGCGGTGACGCCACGGGCACGGTCAAGGATGAAGGGAAGCAGCTGCCAGTCGCCACGCGCCCAGCGGTGCTGGCGCGAGACTTCAACCTCGTAGCGGGTCGGGAAATCCTCGACCAGTTCCACATCGGTCACCAACGCGCAGCGTGCGAAGGAGCCTTCGAGCAGATCGTGGCTGAGGATGGAATTCTCTTCGATCCGGCCCTTCAGCGCCGCTTCGAAGGCATCCACGTCATAAAGACCCTTGCCGGTGAAGGTGCCTTCGGAGGTCAGGTCCTGATAGACGTCGGAAACAGTAAAGACATAAGGATCGATGCCGCGATTGATCGAGAAGACGCGCTGGAACACGGAGGCGTCCTTGCCCGTCGTCAGCGAAGGCGTAACGCGCGGCTGCAACAGGCCGTAACCTTCCACGACACGACCGGATTCCGGATCGATCTTGGGACGGTTGATCGGGTGGTGCATCTTGCCGACGAGCTTGGTGACCGCGTCGCGCATCAGGCGCGTATCGGCATCGAGCGTCATGACATATTTGACATCGGCCGGCACGATATTCGCACCGCCGAGGAAGGTCGTGTCCTTGTCGCCGCGCAGCAGCATGTTCAGCTCATGCAGCTTGCCGCGCTTGCGTTCCCAGCCCATCCAGCAGCCTTCGGCCGAATTATAGATGCGGCGGCGATGCAGCAGGTAGAAACGTGTCTTGCCATCAAAGGCATAACGGCTGTTCAGCGCCGCAAGCTCGCGCTTGGCATAGTCGAGAATCTCGATGTCGTCATCGGACTGCTCATATTGCGCATCGCGCCAGTCGCTCACCAGCGAGAAATAGATCTCGCCATGTGGATTGGCGAGATAATGCACCTCGATATTGCGCATCATCTCATCGACGCTGTCGCGGCTGGTCAGCATGCAGGGCACGGCAACAAGCGTGCGGGCATCCTCAGGAATACCGTTCTTGAACTCGTATCCGACCAGCCGGAAAGGCTTCACGAAGAAGGTGACAAGGGTGTTGAAAAGACCGGTCGCCCCTTCCGAGGCCGGCAATGCGAACATCAACAGGAAGGCGGTGACGACATACCAGGGCATGCCCGCCTTTGCCAGGAACCAGCCAACCGCAAGCATCGCGACCGCCGTGATGAGAAGCACCGGCGCGGCGATGGCGAGCCAGTTGAACTTGCGCATCGAGCGGACGATGTGCTGCGACGCGAGCGGTCGATACCCCAGCGCCTTTTCAAGCTCGAAGCGGCGTTGACCGACGAGTACCGAGCCCACATTGACACGATGGTTTTCGTCAGCGCCCGCAGGCAGATCGGACCGTGCCATTTCGACGGCGGCACGCGCCACCTCCACTTCGGTCTTGGGTGAGCGGCGCGCCAGAAGCTCGATGGTGTTGCGATAGGTGTTGCGCGAACCGAAATCGAGAATCTCGTAATCGGTCTCCTCGCGCAGAACCTTGTCGATATGGCTGACTTCCTCGAACCATACCGACCATTCGGTGTCGTCGATTTCACGCAGGCTCTTGACGATGTTGCCCATCGTCACATTGCCGGAGGCCAGACGATTATGTTCCGACATCATGACGTTTTCGGCGTCGGTGCCGGCGGCATGCAGACGCTCTTCGAGCCAGGCAACGGCAAAACCCGATGTCTGCGAGCCATTGCGGAGACGATAAAGGAATTGCGTCGCAAAGGTCGGATCGTCGACCAGCGAATCGACCTGCTTGAGAAGTGCGGCCGATGCTTCGGCGTCGTTCAGACGAATGATCTCATCCACCACCTCATTCGCCTTCTGGCGCATGCGGCGCGAGCGCTCGACGCGGATCGAGATGCGGCGCAGATTTTCGATGAGGACAAAACGGATGATCGACGGCAGCGCCCACAATTCGCCGATCTGCAGCGTCTTCGAGGTCTGGTAGCCGTCCACCAGCGCCGTCATGTTCTCGCGCGAAACCGTGCTGTGGGTATGGGCGACATAAAGCCAGCCGAGTGCCATGACCCGCGGAATCGTTACCCCGCCCACCATCATCGTCGGCAGCTGGCGATAGAATTTGCGCGGAAAATCGCGCCGCACTTCCTGGATCGCCTCTTCGATGACGTAATGATTGTCGAGCAGCCATTCCGCCGCCGGCGTAATCGTTGCACCGTTTTCCGCATCGACGGCCGTGGTGCGGTAAACCCTGAGGATTTCCTTCTCATTCTCGCGGTGACGCTCGAAGAAATCGAATTCCATGAAGCCGGGCAGGCTGTCGGCACCATCGCGGGAAAGCGCGGCACCGGCATCATGCAGTTCCTCGATCGTCATATAGGACGCACGGATCGAATCGTTGTGATCGATCTGCTTCGTCTCGGAATCACGGGCGGCGGCGGTCGGGGTGATATGAAATGACATCGGGCTCGTATTCTGAACTTTATGGAGACTTGTTCGACTTGACCGGCATTTCGTCCATGGCGGGAACACACACGAAAATCAGGCCACGCTATATTTATGACTTATCCTGAACCTTCGGTGAACCGGACGCGCTGGGCGGAACGGATCGTCAAGCGCAGGATATCTGCAGGAACGGCATCCTGCGGCGTAATGATTCCAGGATATGTGCGACGCTCGGGATCGGTATGGACAGAGTATTTTCGATAAGGGGCAGAAAATGGCGTCCTGCGGCCCGGCAATGCCGTTCCGACCGGATTTCGCACCCTCCCCGACGGCGAAAATTGTTCGCGCAACGTCCGATAATCCCCCGTTGACAACCTGAAAGGCAACACGAACCGAGAGGGCCCGCGCTACATCCGAAAGAAGCTAATGCCCCAGGACGTCAATAGTTCCATGCCACCTGTCGCGGCACGATGCAAGCGCTGAATTTCGGGGCATTTCGGGGCAGGCTACGCCCCTTACGCATGGCTGTATATGCTGCTATGTCATTTGCAAAAGGCGCCGGAAAAAACGGCCGAAACCGGGACTTTGAAAATGACCAGACAGACCGCAAATCTCGCATCCTTTGCCAACCATATGCCTGATGTGGTGGCCATTCGTCGCCACTTGCACCGCAATCCCGAAATCGGCCTTTCGGAGTTCAAGACCTCGGATTTTATTGCCGAACAGTTGGTAGCAATGGGTTATGAAGTCACGCGGGGGCTAGCCGGAACCGGTATCGTCGCCACGCTCAGCAATGGTGACAGCACCCGCACGCTCGGCATCCGCGCCGACATAGACGCCCTGCCGATCCATGAAGAAACCGGTGCGGATTATGCGAGCGCCAATCAGGGTGTGATGCATGCCTGCGGCCATGACGGCCACACCGCCATGCTGCTCGGCGCAGCGAAGATAATTGCCGAGCGCAAGAATTTCGACGGAACCCTGCATCTGATCTTCCAACCTGCGGAGGAAAATTTCGGCGGCGCCCGCATCATGATCGAGGATGGGCTGTTCGAGCGCTTCCCCTGCGATGCGGTCTTTGCCCTGCATAACGATCCCGGCCTGCCCTTCGGGCAATTCGTGCTGCGCGACGGACCGATCCTTGCCGCTGTCGACGAATGCAAGATCACCGTCAACGGTTATGGCGGTCACGGCGCCGAACCGCAGGACGCAGCCGATCCCATCGTTGCCGGCGCAAGCATCATCATGGCGCTGCAGACGGTTGTTTCCCGTAACATCCATCCGCAATTGTCGGCGGTCGTCACCGTTGGCGCGTTCCATGCCGGCGCTGCCAGCAACGTCATTCCCGAGACGGCGGAAATGCTGCTGACCATCCGCTCCTTCGATCCGGGCGTGCGCGACGAACTGGAAAGGCGCATCAGGGCGATAGCCGAAGGCCAGGCCGCCAGCTACGACATGAGCGTCACCATCGATTACGAGCGCGGTTATAACGCAACCGTCAACCACAAGACGGAAGCGGATTATGTCGCCGATCTCGCCCGCCGTTTTGCCGGACCCGAAAACGTGGCCGAGATGCAGCGCCCGTCGATGGGTGCGGAAGACTTCGCCTATATGCTGGAGAAACGGCCCGGCTGTTATTTCTTCCTCGGCACCGCGCGCACCGAAAACGACCCGCCGCTGCACCATCCGAAATTCGATTTCAACGACGATATCCTGCCGATCGGAACCGCTTTCTGGGTCGATCTGGCAGAAGATTACCTGAAGGTGTGAATGGGCATGAAAAAGGCCGGTCGGAGGAGCGACCGGCCTTTTGTTCTCAAATTACCTGATGAGAAAAGTCGGGAGGATCAGGGAACGAGACCGAATATGACGGCAGCGACAAAAGCCACGCAGACGCCGACAAGAGCCGCATGAACCGAATCTTTCCAGTTACGCGGCGACTGGGGCTGCGAGACAAAGTCTTTTACTTTTCCTGCCTTGGAATAAGACATTGTACACTCCCTTCCTGCTCGGCCCTTCAAAACGGGCATTGCTTATTTCACTTGTAGAATAGCTTTATTCCCCACTGCTTCAGTAGAGATAAAATTCCATAAGATCGGCGCATCGGGAAAAATACGGATTGCGACTTGCCCGTCGGCAAGCATCAATCTACCCATGGCTCGGTATCAACGCGGCGGCGGGCATTTCCGTTCAAAAGCAATGGCAGGCACGGAAAAGACCATGACGGATATCGACGCCATCATCATCGGAGCCGGGGTGATCGGGCTGGCAACAGCGCGCGAACTGGCGATGCGTGGCCTATCCGTCATCATCCTCGAAAGCGAAAAGGAATTCGGCTCGGCCACCTCCTCCCGCAACAGCGAGGTCATCCATGCCGGGCTCTATTATCCTCTGGGAAGCCTCAAGGCCCGACTTTGCGTGGAGGGCAAGGAGCGGCTCTATGCTTTCTGCCAAAGTCACAGCGTTTTACATCGTCGCTGCGGCAAACTCATCGTCGCCACGAGCGATGAAGAGACGGCCATGCTCGCCACGCTGCGCAAAAAAGGCAAAGCAAACGGCTGTAACGACCTTGAACTGATCGATGAACGACAGGCGCTCCTGCTCGAACCCGCGCTC
This sequence comes from Agrobacterium sp. LEGMi-208b, assembly GCF_059511785.1. NCBI lineage: Bacteria > Pseudomonadati > Pseudomonadota > Alphaproteobacteria > Hyphomicrobiales > Rhizobiaceae > Agrobacterium > Agrobacterium sp. LEGMi-208b. The sequence goes on along the minus strand of NZ_CM183445.1, from coordinate 1,731,247 downwards.
ACCTGCGTCGCAGCCCTGATATCGCCCTCGACCGGTATTATCGACAGCCACGCTTATATGCTGGCGCTGCTTGGAGACGCACAGGATCATGGCGCAGCCCTTGCCCTGAACGCACCCTTCGAAAAGGCAGAGGCAACGGGCGATGGTTTTCTGGTTCATGTCGGCGGGGCCGAGCCTACCAGCCTGACATGCCGGCTGCTCGTCAACTGCGCCGGGCTTGTTGCACCGATGCTGGCAGGAAAGATCGAAGGATTGCCGGAGGATGGGATCCCGCAGGCGCGTTTCGCCAAGGGCAGCTATTTTTCGCTCGCCGGCAGGTCGCCCTTTTCACGACTGATCTACCCGGCGCCGCACACCCATGGCCTCGGCGTGCATCTCACGCTCGATCTTGCCGGCCAGGCCCGTTTCGGGCCGGATGTGGAGTGGGTGGACACCATCGACTACGCCGTCGATCCGCGCCGCATGGAGGGTTTTGGTGATGCGATACGGCGCTATTGGCCGGGCCTTCCCGATGACGCGCTGATCCCGGCCTATTCCGGCATCCGGCCGAAGATTTCCGGTCCCGACGAACCGGCCATGGATTTCCGCATCGACGGGCCGGAAACGCACCGCGTCGCAGGCCTCGTTAATCTCTTCGGTATAGAAAGCCCCGGCCTGACAGCCTCGCTGGCGATCGCCAACGAGGTCACAGCACGGCTCGAGGCCTGATCTCAACCTCACTCAGCCGAAACGGGACAGCGCGCCCGCCATGATCTCCGGATCGACATTGCCGCCGGAGGCGACAGCAATCACCGTTTCACTCTCCAGTTCAGCACAGTGGAAGAGGGCGGCCGCCAGAGCCACCGCGCCACCGGGTTCAACGACGATCTTAAGCCGGTTGAAGGCGAGAACCATCGCCCGCAGCGCCTCCTCCTCGGTCACGGCAACACCTTTCCCGCAAAGCCCAGCCATGATCGGAAAGGTGATGTTGCCGGGCTGTGGCGTGACGATCGCATCGCAGATCGAACCCGAGGTGGTGGCGTTACGCTCGATCTTACCCGAGGCAAGGGAGCGAGCCACATCGTCGAACCGTTCCGGTTCTGAAGTCCTGACCTTATAGTTCGTCGCTTTCGCTGCAAGCGCAAGGGAGATGCCGGATGTGAGGCCACCGCCACCACAGGGCACAAGAACCTCGGCTGCATCGATACCCAGTGCCGCGCCCTGTTCTGCAATCTCCAACCCCACCGTCCCCTGCCCGGCAATGACCAGCGGTTCGTCGTAGGGCCTGATCAGCGTCAGCCCCCGCTCGCGCGAAATGCGATCTCCGATGGCATCGCGATCTTCGTTCGCCCGGTTATAAAGCACCACCTCCGCCCCGTAGGACCGGGTATTGTCGATTTTAATTTTCGGCGCATCGGACGGCATGATGATGACGGCGGGAACGCCGTGCAGGCGGGCGGCGAGCGCCACGCCCTGGGCATGGTTGCCGGAGGAAAACGCGATTACGCCCTTGGCGCGCACCTCCGCCGGCAAGCCGGAGACGGCCGACCAGCCGCCGCGAAACTTGAAGGAACCCGTTCTTTGCAGGCACTCGGCCTTTACGAACAGCCTTCGCCCGGCAATGTCGTCCAAAAAAGGTGACGACAGCAAGGGTGTCCGCACCGCATGGTTGCCGATGCGCTTACGCGCGGCCTCTATCATCGAAATATCTGTCATGCCCTGCCCTCGATAATGCGGATGTAACGCGGATTCGCGGGTACATTAGGAGGTCGCAATCAATTGCGAAACCGTCCGGAAAATAAAAATCCCCGGACGCGGCCGGGGATTTTTGTCACCTGTGATCAATGATTGTGCCGGGGCATCTTCTCGGCGATCCGGCGGAAATCTGCGGCCCCTTCGAGAACCGCGCCGTCGGAAAGCTGGGTCACGGATTGGCGATAGATGCGCTGCCATGGCGTCGCATCGGCGGGAACGGCGGGAATGCCGTCCGCCTTGCGGGCGGCAAGCTGCTCATCCGGCACCAGCGCATTGCATTCACCCCTATTGAAATCGATGCGGATCACATCACCCGTGCGAAGCCATGCCAGTCCGCCGCCTGCGGCGCTTTCCGGCGAGGCGTTGAGGATAGACGGGCTGTCCGCCGTTCCCGATTGCCGGCCGTCGCCGATCGTCGGCAGGCTGGTGATGCCTTTTTTCAACAGCGCATCCGGCGGCTGCATGTTGACGACCTCAGCCGATCCCGGCCAGCCGCGCGGCCCCGCACCGCGAATGACGAGAATGGTGCGCTCATCGATATCGAGGGACGGATCGTTGATGCGGGCGTGATAGTCTTCCGAACCATCGAACACCACGCATTTGCCCTCGAAAATGCCCTCGCGACCCGGCTCGCTCAGATAACGCTGGCGGAATTCCGCCGAGATCACACTCGTCTTCATGATGGCGAAATCGAACAGATTGCCCTTGAGAACGAGGAAACCGGCGCGTTCCTTGAGCGGCTTGTCATAGGGCAGGATCACGTCGCGGTCGGTCGATTCCCGACCTTCCAGATTTTCCGCCATGGTCTTGCCGGTTACGGTCGGACAGTTTCCATCGAGCTTGCCGGCCTGCAGAAGCTCCCACATGATGGCGGGCGTGCCGCCAGCGCGGTGATATTTCTCCCCCAGCCATTTGCCGGCCGGCTGAACGTTGGCCAGCAGCGGAATGTCGTAACCGTGGACCTGCCAGTCCTCCTCGCGAAGTTCAACGCCCGCATGTTTGGCCATCGCGGCCAGATGCGGTTGGGCGTTGGTCGAACCGCCGATTGCAGAATTGACGCGAATTGCGTTCAGGAACGCCGCGCGCGTCATGATGTCGGAAGGCTTGATGTTCTCGACAACCAGTTCGACGGCGCGGCGACCGGTACGATAGGCCATCTGGCCGCGTTCACGGTAAGCGGCCGGTATCGCACCACAACCTGTCAGCGACATGCCGAGCGCCTCCGCCATGGCGTTCATGGTCGAAGCCGTACCCATGGTGTTGCAATGCCCGACGGAAGGAGCGGATTCGAGCGCCGCCTGCAAAAACTCCTCGCGGGTGATTTCGCCGGCGCCGTATTTGCGGCGCATCCGCCAGATCACCGTGCCGGAGCCGACCAGATCGCCGTCATGATAACCGTCGAGCATCGGTCCGCCGGAAAGGACAATGGCCGGAATATCGACCGTGCTTGCAGCCATCAGTGCCGAAGGCGTGGTCTTGTCGCAGCCGGTGGTCAGAACGACACCGTCGAGCGGATAACCGTAAAGCACTTCCACGAGGCTGAGATAGGCAAGATTACGGTCGAGCGCCGCCGTCGGGCGCTTGCAGTTTTCGAACATCGGATGGGTCGGGAACTCGATGGGAATGCCACCCGCATCACGAATACCGTCGCGCACCCGCTTGACCAGTTCCACATGGACGCGGTTGCAGGGCGTCAGGTCGCTGCCGCTCTGGGCGATGCCGATGACCGGTTTGCCGGAACGCAGTTCTTCCGGCGTGACGCCGTAATTCATGAAGCGCTCCAGATAGAGCGCCGTCATGTCGAGATGATCAGGATTGTCGAACCAGTCCTGCGACCGCAGGCGGCGCATGGGTGTCTTCTCGTCGCTCATGAGCCCGTCTCAGCCCTGTTCCCGGTTGTTGAGTTTTTCGAGGTAAAGCAGGATGCCGCTATGGTCGATATCGGCACCGCCGTCACCGACGAAGTCGTCGAATTCCCGCGTCACCTGCTGGGTCAGCGGTAGTGTCAGAGCCATATCTTTCGCCATTGCCAGCACGCCGTTCAGATCCTTGAGCTGGAACTTGGATGGGCCGCCCGGCGCAAAATTGCGTTTCACCATGCGTTCGCCATGCAGTTCCAGAATCCGGCTTTCGGCAAAACCGCCACGGATGGCGTTGCGGAAACCTTCACGGGACGCACCGCCCGCTTCCACCAGCATCATCGCCTCGGCAACCGCGCCGATCGTAATGGCGACGATCTGCTGGTTGGCGAGCTTGCAGAGCTGACCCGCACCCGAAGGGCCGACATAGGTGAGGCGGCCCATCGGCGCAAAGACATCCGCAAGACCCGAGATCAGCGCCTCGTCACCACCGGCCATGATGGCGAGCGTACCGGCCGTCGCGCCGGGCACACCGCCGGAAACCGGCGCATCGACGTGATGAATGCCGAGCGCCTGAAGCCGCGAAGAATGTTCACGCGCAATCGGCGGCGCAATCGAGCTGCTGTCGATGACGACCGCACCCTTTGCCAGCACTTCGGCCACGCCGGCCTCGAACAGCACCTCGCCCACGGCCTTGCCGTCGCTCAGCATGGTGATGACGATATCGGCACCCTTGGCGGCCTCCGCCGGCGATGCCGCGACAACCGCGCCATCGGCGACAAGCGCTTCGGCCTTGTCGGCGCTGCGGTTCCAGACCGTGACCGAAAAGCCGGCACCCAGCAGGCGCCGGGCCATCGGCCCACCCATCAGGCCCGTGCCGATAAAGGCGACAGACCGCTTCTTCTCCTCCCCACTGATGCTCATTTCAGTGAACCTCCCAGTTCGTCCTCGATATGAACCTGAATGATGTCTTCAAACGAGCTTTCAGCCGTAAAACCCAGTTCGCGGGCGCGCCTGGCTTCGAAACCGGGTGCCCAGCCTTCGCACATGCGCATGATCATCTCGTTCGGCTCGCGGCGGATGAGGGCAACGGCCTTTTCACCAGCGACCTTGCGCAGCGCCTCGATCTGCTCTCCGACGGTGGCGCTGAGGCCCGGCATAGACAGGTTGCGGCGCGGGCCGACCTTTTCGACATCGATCGTCGCGCCATGGATGAGGAAGCCGACGGCGGAACGCGGCGAGGCATGCCAGTGGCGAATGCTTTCCGGCACCGGCAGAACCGCTTCCTGGCCAACCAGCGGCTCGCGCAGAATATTGGAGAAGAAGCCGGAGGCGGCCGCATTCGGCTTGCCGGGACGAATGCAGATGGTGGGCAGGCGAATGCCGATGCCGTCAAAGAAACCGCGACGGCTGTAATCGGATAGCAGCAATTCGCAGATCGCCTTCTGAGTGCCATAGCTGGTCAGCGGCGTGGTGTGGAACTCGTCCGGGATCGGATAGGGGAGCGGCGCACCGAAGACGGCGATCGACGAGGTGAAGACCACGCGCGGCTTGTAACCGTCCTTGCCGTTGGCAATGCGGATGGCGTCGAAGAGATAACGCGTGCCATCGAGATTGATGCGGTAACCTTTGTCGAAATCGAGTTCGGCTTCGCCGGAAACGATGGCGGCAAGGTGGAAGATGACATCCGGACGGGCTTCGACCAGCTTTTCAGCCTCGCCCAGCGCGGAGAGATCGGCCGCGCGCGCATCGACAGCGCCGGAAAAACCGGCAGGCGCTTCAGGCTGGAACACGTCGATAAGCGTGAATTTCTCGACCGGCTTGCCGCCGAGCGATCCATCCTTGACGAGACGCTGCGTCAGCTTGCGGCCAACCATGCCTGCGGCGCCGATGATTGCGATATGCATGTCTTCCTCCTCTTTGTCCCGGTCATTCTCCCGAGACCGAAAAAACGTCATCGGCCAACCGACCGATAAATTAGCTTGTAAGGTTGTCTGATAACCTTATATGATCGAGTTGAAAATAGTATTTTTTCACAAATCGGCAAAAGCAAGGGCGATGAACCCTTGCGCGGGCACTTTAGGGCGGATTGGACGGAGAGGGTGAAATGACGATCGTGAGCGAACACGATATCGAGGAATTGCGGTTCTCGCTGAAGAACAAGCTGGGCGAGGCTTTGCTGCTGATTTCGCAGGAAGACATGCTGCGTTATTGCCGTGACTGGCATGGCGACGTCACCAGTTCTGCCGTGGCCGTCATCCGTCCCCGCTCGACCAAGGAAGTGTCCGACGCCGTCCGGGCCTGCGCCGAACTCGGCCTCGCCATCATCCCCCAGGGCGGCAATACCGGTCTGGTGCTTGGTGGCATTCCGGATGCGCCCAAGCACCAGGTCGTATTAAGCCTCGAGCGCATGAATGCCATCCGCACCATAGATGGCGACGATTTTTCCGCCGTCGTGGAAGCCGGCTGCATTCTCTCGGAATTCAAGGATGCGGTTGAGGACAAGGGCATGTTCTTCCCGCTGTCGCTCGGCGCGCAGGGCAGCTGCCGCATCGGCGGCAACGTCTCCACCAATGCCGGCGGCATCAACGTCCTGCGTTATGGCATGACCCGCGAACTGGTGCTGGGTCTCGAAGTGGTGCTGCCGGATGGCACCATCTGGAACGGGCTGTCGACGCTGCGCAAGGACAATCGCGGCATCGATCTGAAGCAGCTCTTCATCGGCGCGGAAGGAACGCTCGGCATCATCACCGCCGTTGCCGTCAAGCTTTACCCTAACCCCGAACATGTCGAGACGGCCCTGCTTGGCCTCAATTCGCTCGATGACGCCATCAAGCTTTACCGCCGCGCCCGCCGCGAATGCTGCGATCTCATGTCCGCCTTCGAATTCATGCCGCCGATCGCCTTCACGCTGGCGATCGAGGCTATTCCCGATCTGAAGATGCCGATTGCCGGCGATTATCCGGCCTATGTGCTGATGGAAATCTCAGGCTCCGGCCTGGTGGACACGGCTGACCTGATGGGACGCTTCCTCGAGGGCGTGATGGAAGACGGGCTGGTGCTGGACGGCGTCATCGCTTCCTCGCGCGCGCAGGCGCAATCGCTGTGGCTGTTCCGTGAAGGTATGAATGAAGGCCAGGCACTGCGCGGTGCGCATATGCGTACCGATATTTCCGTACCTTTGTCGAAACTCGCGGCCTTCGTGGCCGAAGCCGAGGCGGAACTGGCGGAAAAACTGCCGGAGTGCCTCGCGGTTTCCTACGGCCATGTCGGAGACGGCAACGTCCACCTCAACGTGCTGCCGCCAAACGGTTCGACACCGCAGGAGCGCGAAGCCTTCATCTATAAGTCCAAGACATTCGTCAACGAGGTCCTCGACCGCTATGTCGGCAGCATCAGCGCCGAGCACGGCATCGGCCGCCTGAAGCGCTCCGATTTCGAAAGCCGGCTATCTGATGTGCAGCGCCGGATGATCACGGGTCTGAAAAACGCCTTCGATCCTGATTTGCGGATGAATCCCGGTTGCCAGATAAGCCTGCAACCGGATAGCTAATCGAGGAACGGCAAAGGCGGCTGAAAACGCCGCCTTTGAAAGCCCTGCTGACGGCGAAGGAGGAAGTCGCCTGTCGCGGGAAAACGAACCAATCGTTTCTGTGGAACGGGAGCAATCATGACGCTGGAGTTCAATCAGATACATCGCAACGACCATCTGCCGGGCCGTATCGCCGCGGAGATTGCGCGCGAAATCAATGATTCGAAGCTCGGACCGGGCGACAGGCTTCCGACCGAACATGTTCTGGCAAAAACCTTCGGCGTTAGCCGCTCGGTCATCCGCGAAGCGATCGCGCAATTGCGCAACGAAGGCTTTGTCGAAACCCGGCAAGGCGTCGGCGCATTCGTCACCGATCCCCGGCAAAGACTGTCCATTCGCATCGAGCGGTCCCGGCTGAACGACCCGGAAAATTTCCGCGACCTTTTCCAGCTGCGCATGCCGCTGGAAATAGAGGCGGCGGGTCTCGCCGCGCTGCATCGCAGCCCGCAGCAGCTGACGCGGCTGGCGGCAGCTTTGGAAAAGATGAAAACCGCCGACGACTGGTCGACGGAAGGCGTTGCGGCCGATCTCGACTTCCACCGCATTCTGGCAGAAGCGACGCAGAACGAATATTTTCTGATGTTCCTCGGCTTCATCGCTGAACGCATCAGCTCCGCCATCAATATTGCTTTTTCGCGTGCGGTTTTTGGTGAAATTCTCGAGGTGACGATCGCCGAACATGTGGCAATCTACGAGGCTGTCGAGAAGGCCGATGCCAGTGCCGCCAAGAACGCCATGCGCAAGCACCTGATCGGCGCCGCAAGCCGGGTCAATCTCGAACTGGATATCTTCTGAGCGGCAAATGAGTACGCCGGTAAAGCTATAGGACAGGTTCACGGCTTTCCGGGAATTGAGACGCGAAACACGATAATTTTGTCGGCGAAGCCGCTAGACTCGTAGCAAAAGTCATACTAAGAAGAACGGGATTAGGTTGTCAGACATCCAGACAATAAGACCGCAGGAGGCGGCCTGTCGGGTGCTGAAGGGGAGGACTACATGACCGGGACAAGGTCCATCGACGCTACCGCAATTTTGCCTGAAGATTTCGAAAACGCGCTGCTCGTCGGACGCGTCTGGTCGAAAAGCGAAGGCGGTCCCTGCCCTGTCCTGCTGAAGGGCGGTGTGCTCTATGACCTCACTTCGCTTTCCCCAACCATGTCCGAACTTCTGGAAAAGACGGATCTGGTGGAGCGGCTTGCCGATACCGGCACATTCGTCGCACTCGGCACGCTGGAAGCGTTTCTGGACGGTTCCGCCGGCGAACTTCTTGCCCCCAACGACATCCAGGCCGTGAAGGCCGCCGGTGTCACCTTCGCCGACAGCATGCTGGAGCGCGTGATCGAAGAACAGGCCAAGGGCGATCCGCTTCGCGCGCAGGAAATTCGCGGGCGGCTGGCCCCGGTTCTCGGTGACAACCTCAAGGGACTTGAGGCCGGCTCCGAAAAAGCCGCCGAAGTCAAGAAACTGCTCCAGGAAATGGGTCTCTGGTCGCAATATCTGGAAGTGGGCATCGGCCCGGATGCGGAGATATTCTCCAAGGCGCAGGCCATGGCCTCGGTCGGCTGCGGCGCCTTGATCGGCGTTCACCCGAAATCGCAGTGGAACAACCCGGAGCCGGAAGTGGTGCTGGCCATCGCCTCCGATGGCCGCATTGTCGGCGCAACGCTCGGCAACGACGTCAACCTGCGCGATTTCGAAGGCCGTTCCGCCCTTCTGCTCAGCAAGGCGAAGGACAATAACGCATCCTGTGCGATCGGTCCCTTCATCCGCCTGTTCGACGGCAACTTCACCATTGAAGATGTGAAGAAATCGCAGATCTCGCTTCTGGTCGAGGGCGAAGACGGTTTCACCATGACGGGCGTCAGCCCCATGGAGGCGATCAGCCGCACGCCGGAAAACCTCGCTTCGCAGCTTTTGAATCGTAACCATCAATATCCTGACGGCGCGGTCTTTTTCCTTGGCACGATGTTCGCGCCGGTGAAGGACCGCCATGGTCCAGGTCTCGGTTTTACCCATTCAAAGGGTGACCGTGTCGAAATCTCCACGCCCAAGCTCGGTAAGCTGATCAACTGGGTCACCACGACCGACGAATGCCCGGAATGGACATTCGGCACCGCGGCCCTGATGCGCAACCTGGCGAAACGAGGGCTGCTCTAGATATTTCTTCGGGAGGGGAAAATGCAAAAGACCATCAATCTCTTTTACCGGATTCTCGAAATCATTCTCGTCCTGCTGCTCGCCGGCATGTCGATCATGGTCTTCGTCAACGTCGTCATGCGTTATACGATGAATTCCGGCATCAACGTCTCGGAAGAACTGTCGCGTTATTTCTTCGTATGGCTGACCTTCATCGGCGCCGTGCTGACATTTCGTGAGAACAGTCACATGGGCATCGAAACGCTCGTGATGTTCCTCTCCCGCCGTGCCCGCATCGTCTGCATGATCGTGTCGAACATGATCATCCTGGCCTGTTCCGCCATCTTCTTCTGGGGAACCTGGAAGCAGTCCGGCATCAATGCCAGCATGCATGCGCCCGTCACCAAGCTTTCGATGATCTGGGTCTATGGCGTCGGCATGTTCACCGGCGGCCTGATGTTCGTCATCGCACTGGAGCGCCTCTACCGGCAATTGACCGGCCGCGTGACCGAAGACGAAATCGCCCAGTTTGCGGGCGAGAACCTGACGATCGAACAGCTTTCGGAGCGCTGATACCATGACACTTCTCGTTTTTATCGGCTCTCTCTTGGGAGCCATGGCGATTGGCGTTCCCGTCGCTTTCTCGCTGATGTTCTGCGGCGTCGTGCTCATGTGGTACATGGGCATGTTCAACACCGCGATCATCGCCCAGAACATGATCTCGGGCGCAGACACCTTCACGCTGCTCGCCATCCCCTTCTTCATTCTGGCCGGTGAATTGATGAATTCGGGCGGTCTTTCCCGCCGCATCATCGATTTCGCCATTGCCTGCGTCGGCCATATCAGGGGCGGCCTCGGCATTGTGGCCATCGTCGCAGCCATCATCATGGCCAGCATCTCCGGTTCAGCGGCTGCCGATACTGCGGCCCTCGCTGCCATCCTCATCCCGATGATGGCCAAGGCCGGTTACAACATTCCGCGCTCCGGCGGCCTCATCGCCGCAGGCGGCATCATCGCCCCTGTCATTCCGCCATCCATGGCCTTCATCGTTTTCGGTGTCGCCGCCAACGTCTCGATCACCCAGCTGTTCCTCGCAGGTATCGTTCCCGGCATTCTGATGGGCATTTCGCTGATCGTTGCCTGGCTGATCGTGGTGCGCAAGGACAACATCAAGCCGCTGCCGAAAACCACCGCCAAGGAACGTCTCATCGCCACCGCGCGTGCCGGCTGGGCGTTGGGCATGCCCGTCATCATTCTGGGCGGAATCAAGGCCGGCATCATGACGCCGACGGAAGCCGCCGTCGTGGCCGCCGCTTACGCGCTTTTCGTCGGCATGGTGATTTACCGCGAACTGAAGCCGGCGGATCTCTTCCATGTGCTTCTGCGCGCCGCCAAGAGCACCTCGATCATCATGTTCCTCGTCTGCGCGGCACTCGTCTCCGCATGGCTCATCACGGCAGCGAACATTCCGAACGAAGTCGCAAGCTATATCGAGCCGCTGATCGATCGTCCGATGCTGCTGATGGTCGTCATCATGGTGCTGGTCTTCATCGTCGGCACCGCGCTCGACCTGACGCCGACCATCCTGATCCTCACGCCTGTTCTGATGCCCATCATCAAGCAGGCGGGCATCGACCCGGTCTATTTCGGCGTTCTCTTCATCATCAACAACGCCATCGGCCTGATTACCCCTCCGGTCGGCGTGGTTCTCAACGTCGTCAGCGGCGTCGGCCGCATCCCGCTCGGCAAGGTCACGATCGGCGTTTGGCCGTTCCTCGTTGCCGAAACCATCGTCCTGGCGCTGCTGGTGATTTTCCCCGACATCGTCATGGTTCCGTTGCAGTACCTTCGTTAATTTCTCGAACACAATCCAAGGGAGGATATTATGAGAAAGCTTCTTCTGACCACCACGGCAATCGCATTCGCCGTTGGCGCCGCAGCGCCGGCAATGGCCGAATTCAACAGCCGCAATATCCGCGTTTCGAACGGCATCAACCAGGACCACCCGGTCGGCAACGGCATCAAGGCCATGCAGGCCTGCCTTGACGACAAGTCGGGCGGCAAGCTGAAGCTGACGGCATTCTGGGGCGGCGCGCTCGGCGGCGACCTTCAGGCGACCCAGGCCCTGCGCTCCGGCGTTCAGGAAGCCGTCGTGACGTCCTCTTCGCCGCTCGTCGGCCTCATCCCGTCGCTCGGCGTCTTCGACCTGCCGTTCCTCTTTGCGAACGACAAGGAAGCTGACGCGGTCATGGACGGCGCTTTCGGCGACATGATGAACAAGAAGCTGGAAGAACAGGGCTTGGTAAACCTTGCTTATTGGGAAAACGGCTTCCGCAACCTGTCCAACTCCAAGCACGCCGTGAACAAGTGGGAAGATTTCTCGGGCCTCAAGGTCCGCGTGATGCAGAACAACATCTTCCTCGACACCTTCCAGAACCTCGGCGCCAATGCAACGCCGATGGCTTTCGGTGAAGTCTTCTCGGCGCTGGAAACCAACGCGATCGACGCTCAGGAAAACCCCTATGTGACGATCGACACCTCAAAGTTCTACGAGGTGCAGAAGTACATCACCGAGACGAACCACGCCTATACGCCGTTCCTCTTCCTCTTCTCCAAGCCGATCTTCGACAGCTACACGCCCGAAGAGCAGGCAGCGCTGCGTGAATGCGCAGTTGTCGGCCGTGATGAAGAGCGCAAGGTCATCCGCGAACTGAACCAGAAGTCGCTGGAGAAGATCAAGGCCGCCGGCCTCGAAGTGAACAGCCTGTCTCCTGAAGAGCAGACCCGTATCCGCGAAAAGTCGATGGTCGTTTACGAAAAGCACAAGGCTGAAATCGGCGCTGATGTCGTTGACGCCGTTCTGGCGGACCTGAAGAAGATCCGCGGCCAGTAAGCCCATCTGGTTGAAATAAAAAACACCCGGAGGTTTCCGCCTCCGGGTGTTTTTGTTTGCAGAAAACTCAAGATCGAAAAAAGGCTGCCAAAGCAGCCTTTTCCGGAAATCAGGATGCCATGCGATTCTGCCGGTTGGCGATGAGATCTTCGACGACGGCCGGATCGGCGAGCGTCGATGTGTCCCCCAGCGCACCAAAATCATCCTCGGCGATCTTGCGCAGGATACGTCGCATGATCTTGCCTGAACGGGTCTTTGGCAGGCCCGGCGCGAACTGGATCTTGTCCGGCGTCGCAACCGGCCCGATCTCATTACGCACGTGCTTTACCAGCTCCTCACGCAGCGCATAGTCGCCGTTCTGGCCCGCCATCAGCGTGACATAACAATAGATGCCCTGCCCCTTGATGGCGTGCGGATAACCGACCACGGCCGCTTCCGAAACGAGATGATGCGACACCAGCGCCGATTCCACTTCAGCCGTGCCGAGGCGATGACCGGAAACGTTCAGCACGTCATCGACGCGGCCGGTGATCCAGTAATAACCGTCCTCATCACGCCGGCAACCGTCGCCGGTGAAGTACTTGCCCTTGTAGGTGGAGAAATATGTATCGACGAAGCGCTGATGATCGCCGTAGACGGAGCGCGACTGGCCCGGCCAGCTGTCGATGATGCAGAGATTGCCGTCCGCGGGGCCTTCCAAAACATTGCCCTCCGCATCGACAAGCTGCGGCTGCACGCCGAAGAACGGCCTCGTTGCCGAACCCGGCTTAAGATCGGTCGCGCCGGGCAGCGGCGAGATGAGAATACCGCCGGTTTCCGTCTGCCACCAGGTGTCGACGATCGGGCTCCTGTCCTCGCCAACCACATGATAATACCACTCCCAGGCTTCCGGATTGATCGGTTCGCCAACCGTGCCGAGAAGCCGCAGGCTTTCGCGCGAGGAGCGCTGGACGAACTGGTCGCCCGCACCCATCAGCGATCTGAGCGCCGTCGGTGCAGTGTAAAAAATATTGACCTTGTGCTTGTCGATGACTTCCCAGAAACGCCCCTGATCCGGGAAATTGGGAACGCCTTCGAACATCAGCGTCGTCGCGCAGTTCGCCAGCGGCCCATAAACGATGTAGGAATGGCCGGTGACCCAGCCGACATCGGCCGTACACCAGAAGACCTCGCCATCCTTGTAATCGAAGACATATTCATGCGTCATCGACGTATAGACGAGGTAGCCGCCCGTCGTGTGCAACACGCCCTTCGGCTTGCCGGTGGAGCCCGACGTATAGAGGATGAACAGCGGGTCTTCCGCACGCATCTTCACCGGCGGGCAATCCGGCTTCACCGTGGCGATTTCCTGATGGTACCAGACGTCGCGACCGGGCGCCCAGCCGGTCTTGCCGCCGGTGCGGCGTACGACGAGAACCTTGTTGACGATGACATATTGCTTGGCGGCGATATCGATCGCCTTGTCGGTATTTTCCTTGAGCGGGATCGGCTTGCCGCCGCGCACGCCCTCGTCGCAGGTAATGACGAAGGTGGACTGGCAGTCAACGATGCGGCCAGCCAGGGCTTCCGGCGAGAAGCCGCCGAAGACCACCGAATGGATGGCGCCGATTCGGGCGCAGGCGAGCATGGCATAAGCCGCCTCCGGTATCATCGGCATATAGATCGTGACACGGTCGCCCTTCTTGACGCCGTGCTTTTTCAGCACATTCGCCAGACGGCAGACATACTCATAGAGCTGGTTATAGGTGATCTTCTTGTCGATATAGGGATTGTCACCCTCCCAGATGATCGCCGTCCGCTCGCCATGCGTCTTCAGATGCCGGTCGATACAGTTATAGGAGACGTTGGTCAGGCCGTCTTCGAACCACTTGATCGGCACCCTGCCCTTGAAGGACGTGTTCTTGACCTTGGTATAGGGCTTGAACCAGTCGATCCGCCGGCCGTGCTTGTCCCAGAACTTTTCCGGATCCTCGACGCTCTCCTGATACCATTTCTGGTAACGCTCATTGTCGATGAGCGTGCGGGCCTTCGCCGATTTGAGCACCGGGTAGATTTTGGCAGACATGAACTCCTCCTGGAACCGATATGGCTTTTGACGTGGCCCGAGACTCCCACCTCAGGCATGTGGTGAATTCATAGCAGTTCAAATCCGCACGGCAATTAGACAAAGGTCATTTGTTTCGCAAAGAATTGCAATTATGATGCAATCCGGTTATAGAGCGCCAATATCCCGGAAATCAGTGGTTGATACCACGCCCGCGACACCGGCGCGGACGGACAGAAGGACTGTATCTATGGCTCAACAATTGCTCATGCCAAAGGCTACGGCTGTATGGCTGGTTGACAACACCGCGCTGTCGTTCGATCAGATCGCCACGTTCTGCAAACTGCATCCGCTCGAAGTCAAGGCGATTGCCGATGGTGAAGCCGCGCAGGGCATCAAGGGCCTCGACCCGATCGCCACCGGACAGCTTTCCCGCGACGAGATCGCCCGCGCCGAAGGCAATCCGAACTACAAGCTGAAGCTCTCCGAGCCGAAGGTGCGCGTGCCGGAATCCAAGCGCCGTGGCCCGCGCTATACCCCGGTTTCCAAGCGTCAGGATCGTCCGAACGCCATTCTCTGGCTTGTTCGCAACCATCCGGAACTGAAGGATGCGCAGATCTCGCGCCTCGTCGGCACCACGAAATCGACGATCGAACAGATTCGCGACCGCACCCACTGGAACTCGGCCAACCTGACGCCGATGGACCCCGTAACGCTCGGCCTCTGCAGCCAGATCGACCTCGACCTCGAAGTCGAACGCGCCTCGCGCGGCCGTCCGCTGCCGACTGCCGAAGAACTCGACAACACGCTGCAGCCGGCAACCGCGACGGAAGGCCTGGACTACAACTTCCAGCGTGAGGAAGACGACCAGATCGACGCCGATGCGGTCTTCAAGAAGCTTTCGTCGCTGAAGTCCACCCAGAAGGATGAAGACGAAGACGATCAATATTGATCGTAGCCGCTCGAACCATCAAACCCGGCCATTGCGCCGGGTTTTTTGTTGGATGGCTTATCGTGCGCCAAAAATCGCCGAACCGACGCGCACGCTGGTCGCACCGAATTCGACGGCCGTTTCGAAATCGCCAGACATGCCCATGGAGAGCTTCTCAAGGCCGCATTCCTTGGCGAGCTTGGCCAGAAGGGCAAAATGCGGACCGGGATTTTCCTCCGCCGGCGGAATGCACATCAGTCCTTCGACCTGCAATTTCAGCTCGTCCCGGCAAAAAATCACGAAAGCGACAGTTTCACGCGGGTCGATGCCCGCTTTCTGCGGCTCCAGCCCGGTATTCACCTGCACGTAAAACCGCAGGCTGCGGCCCTGCCTGACGCATTCTTCGGCAAGCGTGCGGGCGATCTTCTCCCGGTCGACACTCTGCACCACATCGAACAGCGCCACGGCATCCGCCGTCTTGTTGGACTGCAGCGGACCGATCAGATGCAGCTCGATATCGGGCGTCTTCTCTTTCAGCTCCGGCCACTTGCCCTGCGCTTCCTGTACGCGATTTTCGCCGAACAGGCGCTGGCCGGCATCGATCACGGGCTGGATCGCCTCCGCGTCGAAAGTCTTCGAGACGGCGACGAGGGCGATATCCGTCGACTTGCGACCGGATTTTTCCGCAACATCCGCAATGCGCTGCCTGACATCCTCAAGACGTGCTTCGATTTCCATCACAAGACCTTCATTTGAACCATTCGCAACGCTAACTAGACGCCGATTGCCTTGATGCCAAGCAGGTTTAGCACCATTTGAGGCACGCTGGCCAAGATTGAACGCCCGAATGCCCCGCCAAACTTGACGCCCCGGTCGTTTCATGGTGAAGGTCAGCGCAAATTTTTCCCCTCGATACCCGGAATTCTACACAATGGCCATCGAACGTTACAATCCTCGCGACGCCGAGCCGCGCTGGCAGCAGAAATGGAACGAAGACAAGGTTTTCGTCACCGACAACAGCGATCCGCGTGAGAAATATTACGTTCTGGAGATGTTTCCCTATCCCTCGGGACGCATCCATATGGGCCATGTCCGCAACTACGCCATGGGCGACGTCGTCGCGCGCTACAAGCGCGCCCGCGGCTTCAACGTCCTGCACCCGATGGGCTGGGACGCCTTCGGCATGCCTGCGGAAAACGCCGCCATGCAGAACAAGGTCCATCCCAAGGACTGGACCTACCAGAACATCGCCACCATGCGCGGCCAGCTGAAATCCATGGGCCTGTCACTGGACTGGACCCGCGAATTCGCCACCTGCGACGTCGAATATTACCATCGCCAGCAGGCGCTGTTTGTCGATTTCATGGAAAAGGGCCTGGTTTACCGCAAGCAGTCCAAGGTCAATTGGGATCCGGTCGACCACACGGTTCTGGCCAATGAGCAGGTGATCGACGGCCGCGGCTGGCGCTCCGGCGCGCTGGTCGAGCAGCGTGAACTGACGCAATGGTTCTTCCGCATCACCGATTTCAGCCAGGACCTGCTGGACGAACTGGACGAACTGGATCAATGGCCGGAAAAAGTGCGCCTGATGCAGAAGAACTGGATCGGCCGCTCAGAAGGCCTGTCACTGCGCTGGCAGACGGTTGCTGAGACGGCGCCGGAAGGTTTCTTCGACATCACCGTCTATACAACGCGCCCGGACACCCTGTTCGGCGCCTCCTTCCTGGCAATCGCCGCCGACCACCCGCTGGCAAAGGAACTGTCGGCGAAAAACCCTGATATTGCCGAGTTCTGCGATGAATGCCGCCGCCATGGCACCTCGCTGGCAGCGCTGGAAACCGCGGAAAAGAAGGGCATTGATACCGGCGTCAAGGTCCTGCATCCGCTGGATTCCAGCTGGGAACTGCCGGTCTACGTCGCCAACTTCGTGCTGATGGATTACGGCACCGGCGCGATCTTCGGCTGCCCCTCCGGCGATCAGCGCGACTTGGATTTCGCCCGCAAATACGGCCTGCCGGTCGTGGCCGTCGTCGCCCCTGAAGGCCCCGATGCCGCAAACTTCACCATCGACGATACCGCCTTCACCGATGACGGCGTGATGATCAATTCCGGCTTCCTGAACGGCATGAAGACGGCGGACGCCTTTGAGGCGATGGCGCAAAAGCTTTCTGCGCAGACGCTCGGCAACACGCCGCAGGCTGAACGCAAGGTCAATTTCCGCCTGCGCGACTGGGGTATTTCCCGCCAGCGTTACTGGGGCTGCCCGATCCCGGTCATCCATTGCGAAGTCTGCGGCGTGGTGCCGGTTCCGAAAAAGGACCTCCCGGTCAAGCTGCCCGACGATGTGACTTTTGACGTGCCGGGCAACCCGCTGGACCGGCACCCGACCTGGCGTCATGTCTCCTGCCCGCAATGCGGCCATGATGCGCGCCGCGAAACCGACACGATGGATACCTTCGTCGATTCCAGCTGGTATTACACACGCTTCACCGCGCCGTGGGAAGACCAGCCGACCGACCCGAAGGTCGCCAACCACTGGCTGCCGGTCGACCAATATATCGGCGGTATCGAGCACGCGATCCTGCACCTGCTCTATTCGCGCTTCTTCACCCGCGCCATGCGCGAGACCGGCCATGTCGGCGTCAAGGAACCCTTCAAGGGCCTGTTCACGCAGGGCATGGTCGTGCACGAGACCTATAGCCATGGCGAGGGCATGAGCCGCGAATGGATTTCGCCCGCCGACCTGCGCATCGAGGAAACGGAAGGCGCACGCAAGGCATTCCTGCTGTCATCGGGCGCAGAGGTGAAAATCGGCTCGATCGAGAAGATGTCGAAGTCGAAGAAGAACGTAGTCGACCCGGATGATATCATCGCATCCTATGGGGCCGATACCGCACGCTTCTTCGTCCTGTCGGATTCTCCGCCCGATCGCGACGTCATCTGGTCTGAAGCCGGGGTGGAAGGCGCAAACCGGTTCGTCCAGCGCGTCTGGCGCATCATCGGCGAAGCGGCGGAAGAGCTGAGAGCGGTCCAGCCGAAGCCGGCAACCGAAGGCGAAGGTCTGGCAGCCTCCAAGGCGGCCCATAAGACGCTGAAGGCCGTTCAGGAAGATCTGGACAAGCTCGCCTTCAACAAAGCCATCGCCCGCATCTACGAACTGGTCAACGCGCTCGCTGCACCGCTCGCCGATGTTGCCGCCGGCGGCAAGGCGAACGACGTGAAAGCGGCCGCCCGCGACGCCGTTGAAATTCTCATCCGCATCATCGCCCCCATGACGCCGCATCTGGCGGAAGAATGCTGGTCGGCATTGGGCAATGAAGGACTCGTCGCCCAGACGCCATGGCCGACCTTCGTGGCTTCGCTGGTCGAGGAAAACGATGTGGTCATGCCCGTGCAGGTCAATGGCAAGAAGCGCGGTGAATTGACAATCGCGCGCGATGCGGATCAAGATGCGGTCCGCACGGCCGCCCTTGCGCTTGATGCCGTCAAATCGATTCTTGCCGGTGGCGAGCCCAAGAAAGTCATCGTGGTTCCGCAGAGGATTGTGAACATTGTTGTCTGACGTTTTTTCAAGATGGAGCCGCATCGCGGCAGCGATTTCCGTCGTGACGATGGCTGGTCTTCTGGCAGGCTGCCAGGTGCGCCCGCTTTACGGCGAGGCTTCCGGAACCAAGGAGAGGCTGGCAGCCGTCAGCGTCTCCGAGAGCGGCGGCAGAGTCGGGCAGGAAGTCCGCAATCAGCTGATCTTCCTGATGTCCGGCGGCGCTGGCGAACCGGCCACGGCGCAATATAACGTCAAGGTTTCCGTAAGCTCGAGCGCCACGTCAACGGAAGTGCAGAATTACGACCTGACGACCCGCGCCAACAACAATTACGATGGCCCTTACCCCGGTCGTGTCGTGATGAGCGGTCAATATGTGCTGACACGCGTTTCCGACGGTCAAATCCTGCGCTCCGCACGCCGCAGCGTGACGGCGCAGGTGGACCTGCCGCAGCAGGAATTCGCCAAGATCAGGGCAACCCGCGACGCCGAGAACCGTGCGGCCCGGGAACTGGCTGAAATCATCCGCACCGATATCGCCGCCACCCTCGGCCGCTGAGAGCGGCGGCCGTGACGGAGATAAAGTCCCATGAATTTGAGCGCTTCGCCGAAAATCCGGCGGAGCGCTTTCGCGTTTTCGTACTTTACGGCCCCGATCGAGGCCTCGTGTCGGAACGCGCAGGCGTCATCGCCAAAAAGACCGGCATCGATCCCGATGACGCTTTCGCATCGCTGAAACTGACCGCATCCGATCTGCAGGGCGATCCGGGCCGTCTGCTTGACGAGGTGAACGCCATCGGCCTCTTCGGTGGCGAAAAACTCGTCTGGGTCAAAGGTGCCGCCGCGGAAAAGGCGCTGGTGGATGCGCTCCAGATTCTTGCCGAGACACCGCCAGAGGCGAGCTTTCTCATCATCGAAGCGGGCGACATCAAGAAGGGTACGGGACTACGCAAGATCGCAGAACCGGCACGCTCCATCGCCGCAATTCCCTGTTATGCCGACGATGCGCGCTCCTTGAACGCATTGATCGATCAGGAGCTCTCCGCCGATAATCTGCGCATTGCACCGGCCGCGCGGCAGAGACTGATTGAATCTCTCGGCGGCGACCGTATCGCCTCGCGCAACGAAATCCGCAAGCTGGCGCTCTATTGCCGCGGGGCCGAGGTGATCGAGGAAGACGACGTAGTGGCGATCATCGGCGATGCCAGCACGGTTTCCGCGGACGACGCCGTTGATGCCATTCTGAAAGGCGACAGAAACGCCTTTTTCCATGCGACGCAGAAGATCGTTTCTTCGAAGACCCCGATCTTCCTTGTGCTCCAGGGATGCCTCAAGCAATTCCAGCTGCTCGACCAGATGCGGGCCGAAATGGATGAGAAAAAGCTGCAGGCCGGTCAGGTCATGCAGACACTTGGACGCCACATCCATTTCCGCCGAAAACCCATCATCGAAAGAGCGCTGCGAACATGGCAGCCAGCGGCGATCGCCCGCGAGATGAACCGTCTGCAGGCCGCCATCCTGCAAAGCCGTCAGCGGCAAAGCCTGGAGGAAAGCGTGGCCCTTCTGACATTGCTGTCCACCACGCTGCAATCCGGCCGTGGCGGATGAGGCCAACAAAAAGCCCTCGCGCTGCTGCTGCGAGGGCTTTTTAATCACGGTTTCGCCATCAGACTTTAAAAATCAGTCGCCCTGTCCGGGCTCGGCAGAGAAATAGAGCTCAAGCTTGCCTTCGACGCCGTCCATTTCCTTGGCTTCCGGCATCGGGTCGCGCTTGATCGTGATATTCGGCCAGATTGCCGCATATTCGGCATTAAGCTTCAGCCATTTGTCGAGACCCGGCTCCGTATCGGGCTTGATGGCTTCGGCGGGACATTCCGGTTCGCACACACCGCAATCGATGCATTCATCGGGATTGATCGCGAGGAAATTTTCACCCTCGTAAAAGCAGTCGACGGGGCAGACCTCAACGCAATCGGTATATTTGCAGCGGATGCAATTGTCGGTCACGACATATGTCATGATGAACTCCAGAATATGCAGGCCGGGTCTGTGGGCTTCGGAACACAAGCCGTCGCCCGGAATTCAGACAGGGCAATTTCGCAAGTGACGTAATGCCTTTGCCTGCAGATAGCAAGGATAAACAATTCTGAAAAACGGGTGCGACCTGGAGGTTTATTCTAATCTTTGCTTCCGTCACTATCAGACAGAAACCTGTCGAGCGCCCTGCGCTCCTTTTTCGTCGGTCGCCCGCTGCCCGGCTCGCGCAACGCCTGCTCGAGAGGCGTCAGCCTGTCGGAAGGTTCCCGTGGCGGTGTCTCATCGTCATAGAGAAGTCTGGCTTCCTCATAGGGTCCACGCCGTGTTCCCCCTGACTTGACAACAAGCACCTTGTCCATCCGCTCGAAGCCGATCTCCAGCCTGTCGCCCGCCTTTACCACATGGCTGGACTGGCGAATGGCAATGCCGTTGACCTTGACGTGGCCCGACTGAATGTAGCTTTGGGCAAGCGAACGGGATTTGGCCATACGGGCAAAGAACAGCCACTTGTCCAGACGCTGACGCGTGCTTTCCAGTGGCTGTTCGCTGCTTCCCATAGGCTTACTTCTTCAGCTGCTCCTTGAGAGCAGCGAGCTTTGCGAAGGGTGAATCCGGATCGAGCGGCTTTTCCTTGCGTGGCGGCTTGGCTTCGAAGCGCTGCTGACCCTGCGGCTTTCCGCCACGGTCATTGCGTTCCGGCCGGTCCTTGCGCTCCCCGCGATCATGACGATCATTGTTGCGGTTGTTGCCACGGTCGGGACGGCCGCCATCGCGCTTGCGCTCGCCGTCGCCACTGCGATTGGCAGCTTCGCGGTTTGCACCGTCACGATTGTCGCGACGACCTTCACCACGACGCTCGCCCTGTTCGCGCGCGCCTTCACCGCGGCCCTGGCCGCGATTGCCGGGACGACGGTTTTCGCCACGCTGATTTTCGTTGCGACCACCCGGACGCCACAGAAGAACGGGCTTGGGCTCGGCGGCCTCCGCGCTTTCCGGCGCAGCCTCGGCAACGATAGCCTCTTCGCTGGCAGCTTCGGCAACGGGTGCCTCGACAGCTTCGCCTTCCGCAACAGCCGCCGTTTCGGACACCTGCTCTTCGGAAACCGGCTCGTGCTCCTCGGTCTCGATGTTTTCCTCTTCAGCCGTCGCCGCTTCTGCGGCAGCCGGAGCAGAGGCACCGGCATGGCTGGCGAGGAAGGCCTGCGCCTCTTCCGCCGTCACCTGATCGGCGCGATAACCAAGACCCTTCAGAATTTCTTCCATGTCGTCAAGCGTCGCGCCGAGAATGGAAAGCATGGCGGTCGTGGTCGTGAAACGGCGACCATCATAAGCACCTTCCGGGCGCGGCTGCTGGCCGGGTTTCCACTGCAGCAGCGGGCGGATGAGATCGGCCAGACGCTCCAGAATATCGATACGCACGGCACGCTTCCCAAGGAAGCGGAAACCGGCGAGCTTGTAGAACATGCGCTCGAAGCTGGCATCGGTGACGACCGACGTACGGCCGGCGGCCAGCACCGGGATGAGATCGCCATAACCCGGCTTGCCGAGGCCGTCATTCTTCAAGGCCCAGAGCAGCGTGACAAGCTCCGCCGGGGCGGGCTTGAGAAGCGCAGGCAGGAAAACATGATAGGCGCCGAAACGCACGCCATAACGGCGCATGGAGGCACGCGCATCCTGATCGAGCGACTTCACGTCTTCGGCAACGTCGCGGCGGAACAGGACACCAAGATTTTCGACGAGCTGGAACGCCAGGCCCTTCGCCAGACCCTGAAGGTCCTCGGCGCGGGAAATATCGTCCAGCGGCTTCAGCACGGTCGCAATCTGGTGATTGACGAAACGCTCGACGCGCGCCAGCGCATGATCGCGGGCATTGCCGCTCAGCTGCTCATCGGCGAGCAGGATCACCCGCGGCTTCATGATGTTGTCGCCGGCCGAAAGGCGAGCCACCGGCTCGCCCAACCAGCGAACCAGACCATCGGAGCTCAAAGCGAGATCGCCATTTCCACTGGCGTGCAGACGCGCGGCACGCGCCTCGTATTCGAGCGCAAGCGCCTTCTGCGCCGCAGCCTGCACGGCCTTCTGATCCGGCCCTTCCATTCCCGGCACCGGTGTGAACCGGAACCCGGCCAACTGGCCGACGTGATGACCTTCTACGAAGACATCACCATTTACACTGATTTCAGCTTCAAGCATCGCATTCTCTCTCAGGCGCCTCATGAGCACAGATGTCCTGCGATCAACAAAGCGTTTCGTCAACCTTTCATGTAGCGCATCGGACAATCGATCCTCGATTTCCCGCGTCTTTTCTTGCCAGTGTGTCGGATCGGCAAGCCATCCTGGGCGGTTCGATACATAAGTCCATGTTCTGATCTGCGCAATCCTCGCAGACAAGGTATCGATCTCTCCATCCGTACGGTCGGCGCGGCGCACCTGCTCGGCCATGAAATCCTCGTTCACCGCGCCACGTTTGACGAGATCGAAATAGAGCGTGGAAATCAGATCGGCGTGCTGTGCGGGGGCGATGCGGCGATAATCGGGCAGCGCGCAGGCCTCCCAGAGTTTTTCCACCCGCGCATCCGTCGTCGTCACATCGATGATCTCGGGGTAGCGCGACAGATATTCAAGCGCCTGCTGGTCGATGGCTGGCAGAGCCCTCGAAAGCCCCTGGATCGTCGGCGCGGCATCAAGGCTCGTGCGCAGATTGGCAATGGATGAAAAATCGAAGTTTTTCGTCCGCCATTGCAGCACCTTCACCGCATCGAACTGATGGGTTTCGATCCGCTCCACCAGCTCGTCGTCGAACGGATCGACACGCCCCGTGACACCGAATGTACCATCGCGAAGATGACGGCCGGCGCGGCCGGCGATCTGGCCGATTTCACCCGGATTGAGATTGCGGAACTGGTAACCGTCGAATTTGCGGTCCTGCGCGAAGGCGACGTGATCGACATCGAGGTTGAGACCCATGCCGATGGCATCAGTCGCGACAAGATATTCCACATCACCCGACTGGTAGAGGCCCACCTGCGCATTGCGCGTGCGCGGCGAAAGCGCGCCCAGCACCACGGCCGCGCCACCGCGCTGGCGGCGTACAAGCTCGGCGATGGCATAAACCTCATCGGCGGAAAAGGCGACGATTGCCGTGCGCTGCGGCAGACGGGTGATCTTCTTCTGACCGGCATAAAAAAGCTGCGACAGGCGCGGCCGCTCCACCACGGTTATTCCCGGCAGCAGCTTTTCGAGGATCGGGCGCATCGTGCCGGCACCCAGAAGCAGCGTCTCTTCCCGTCCGCGCAGATGCAGCACCCGGTCGGTGAAAATGTGCCCTCGCTCGAGATCGCCGGCCAGCTGCACCTCGTCGATGGCAACGAAAGCGGCGGTCGTCTCGCGCGGCATGGCTTCCACCGTGCAGACGGAATATTTGGCTTTGGGAGGCGCGATCTTTTCTTCGCCTGTTATCAGCGCCACATTCGGCGCACCCACCTTCTCGACCAGACGGGTATAGACCTCCCGCGCCAGAAGACGCAGCGGCAGGCCGATGACACCGCTGCCATGCGCGACCATCCGCTCGATCGCGTAATGGGTCTTGCCGGTATTGGTGGGGCCGAGAACGGCCGTGACACCGCGGCCGCTCAGGATCATGGGGCGAAAATTCAACGTAGTATCCGCGAATCGACTTCATCTGCTTGTCGTGCCGCCCGGCATCACCAATGCGGGCCGCACGCACCACACATGGCAACGCCCGCTGACAAAGGCAATAGGCCTCATCCGTAAAGTAGCCAAGGAGGAATCCGCCAATGATTTTTCTGTACAGATTCAGTGACTTGAAGGTCCAAAAAGAATCCGGCAAAAATGGAATAGATTCGGCTGCGGAACAGTCTGCGAACGAATCGAATACGAATCGCTGACTCCACAGGATTCAGCTTTTGTTCTCCGCAATATCTGGGTGGTGAGGATGCGGCCCATACCAGATTATGAATCCGGATAAGTCCTTGGCCGGATTCGGCTTTACGGTAAAGCCGCCGGGCAGAAAATACCGGAATCGGCTGTCAAGCGGCAATCCCGGAAAAGCTTATCCAAAACATCCACGAAGGATCGGATCAGAGCGCCTCGCCGGCAAGCAGACGCGGCGCATTCGCATCCGTCGTGCCGGCGGCCTGGCCGATGAAATAGGATTTGAGACCCGGCAAACGATCCACCACGCCCAGACCGAAATCGCGCATGATGCGGATGGGGCCGACATCGTTGGAGAAAAGCCGGTTCAGCACATCCGTCGTCACGCCCATGCGCAGCGTGTCGAAACGACGCCAGGATTGATACCGCTCCAGAACGTTGAGGGAGCCGATATCGAGGCCGAGACGGTCCGCCTCGACCACGGTTTCGGCAAGCGCCGCCACATCCTTGAAACCGAGATTGAGGCCCTGTCCGGAAATCGGGTGGATGCCGTGCGCCGCATCGCCCGCAAGCGCAAACCGTGGCGCAACGAAGGAGCGCGCCAAAGTCAGACCGAGCGGAAAAGCACGGCGGGGACCAACGGGACGGACGGGACCGAGCTTGTGGCCGAAGCGGCGCTCCAGCTCTTCCTCGAACACCAGATCGTCGGAAGCGACCAGCCTGTCGGCGTCGGCCTTGCGTTCGGTCCAGACGAGCGAGGAACGGTTCCCCTTGAGCGGCAAAATGGCGAAAGGGCCGGAAGGCAGGAAATGTTCTTCAGCACAGCCCTCATGCGGCCGCTCATGTTCGACCGTGGTGACGATGCCGGACTGGTCGTAATCCCAGCGCACGGTTTTGATACCGGCCATGTCCCTCAGCGCCGAGCGAACCCCGTCACAGGCAATCAGCAACCGGGTTTCGAGCGACGATCCGTCGGAAAGGTTTATGGCCGTCGATTGCGGCCCTGCGGTAAAGCCTGAAACGCTGAGACCATGGCGCATTTCGACACCGAGGCGCTCGCACAGGCCTCGCAAGGCACCCACCAGAGCGACGTTCGGAACCATGTGGGCAAAAGGCCTGCCCGCTTCCACCGCGCCATCGAAGGTCAAAAACACAGGGCGGACCGGATCGGCGGTCTTCGAATCGGTAACGATCATCTTGTGGATCGGCTGAGCCTCGGGCTCGATCTCGTTCCATATGCCGAAGACATCGAGCATGCGCGTGGCCGCGGCAATGATGGCGGAGGCGCGCATATCCTTCTTCCAGACGTCCTCGGGAGCGGCCTCGACCACCTGCACATCAAGGTGCGGGGCCGCCTGCTTGATTGCGACAGCAGCGGAAAGACCGACATATCCGCCGCCTGCAACTACCACGTCCAGCATCACGCTTCTCCTCAAATCTTGTGCACGCATCATCGGCGCACTATAGACCATGTGACGTCTTCCTACAGCCGGAGCAGGCCGAAAAAATGTCGCATCCCTCGCAAACGTCAGACCCGATGGCCAATCTCATCGCCACGCTCGATCTCGAGAAGCTGGAAGAGAACCTCTTCCGGGGCGAAAGCCCGCAGATCGGCTGGCAGCGGGTTTTTGGCGGCCAGGTCATCGCGCAGGCCCTGATCGCCGCGCAAAGGACCGTGGATGACGACCGTTTCGTGCATTCGCTGCATGCCTATTTCATGCGCCCCGGCGATCCGCTGGTGCCCATCGTCTATCAGGTGGAGCGCATCCGTGACGGCGCAAGCTTCTGCACCCGCCGCGTGGTCGCCATCCAGCATGGAAAAGCCATTTTTTCCATGTCGGCCTCGTTTCAGATTTTCGAGGATGGTTTCGACCATCAGATCAAGATGCCGGATGTGACACCGCCCGAGAAGCTGATGAGCGAGGAACAGATGCAGGCGGCCTTCCTTGCCAAGGCGCCCGCTTCCATCCGCAAATACTGGAGCAACAAGCGGCCGATCGAGATCAGGCCGGTTTCGCTGACCCATTATATCTCTAAGGAAAAGCTGGAGCCGCAGCAGGATATCTGGGTCCGCGCCGTTGGCGACGTGCCTGCTGATCCGCGCCTGCAATCGGCCATCCTCGCCTATCTCTCCGACATGACCCTGCTCGACACGTCGCTTTATGCCCACGGCACGACGATCTTCGATCCGTCCATTCAGGTGGCGAGCCTCGATCACGCCATGTGGTTCCACCGCCCCTGCCGGCTGGACGACTGGCTGCTCTACACCCAGGATAGCCCCAGCGCGTCCGGCGCACGCGGTCTGACCCGTGGCAATATTTTCACCAGACAGGGTGAACTGGTCGCCTCCGTGGCGCAGGAGGGTTTGATCCGCAAAAGGGCAAATGATTAAATAATGTGCTTTTTCCGAAAATCGCACATTTAATAGACGCAAATTTTGGCGACAAATGCCCCTTTTTCAGACGCCGTTCATATAAGTTTTATATTTCAATACGTTAGAGACACACTCAAAACTGGCACGTCCTTTGAATGTATGTCCTCAGTCGCTGTTACTGATCTGCCAGCGGCAGGAGAGTCGGCTCCGTGCCGAGGACAAAACAAAGGATGGGAAACCAGATGAAAATTGTGATGGCCATTATCAAGCCGTTCAAGCTGGATGAAGTGCGCGAAGCGCTCACCGGCGTCGGCATCCAGGGCCTGACCGTGACCGAGGTAAAGGGTTACGGACGCCAGAAGGGGCATACCGAGATTTATCGCGGCACGGAATATGCGGTGAGCTTCCTTCCCAAGCTGAAGATCGAGATCGCAGTTCCATCCGACGTCATCGACAAGGCTGTCGAGGCGATCGCGTCTGCGGCAAAGACCGGGCAGATCGGTGACGGCAAGATCTTCGTCTACTCTATCGAACAGGCCGTGCGCATCCGTACCGGCGAAACCAACACAGAAGCGCTTTGAAGCACGGCTGACAGGGGAGTTTTCCAACCATGCAACTCAACAAGTTTTCAACGCTCGGCAAGCTGGGCGCCGCAGCGGCGGCCCTGATGGCGCCGGCCATCGCCTTTGCCCAGGATGCCGCGCCGGCAGCAGCCGCAGCGCCCGTTCCGGAAAAAGCCGACACCGCATTCATGTATGTCGCGACGATCCTCGTGCTTTTCATGATCATTCCGGGTCTGGCCCTGTTTTACGGCGGCCTCGTCCGCACCAAGAACATGCTCTCCGTTCTCATGCAGTGCACGGTCGTCGGCGCGGTCATGATGCTCGTCTGGGTCATCTACGGTTACTCCTTCGCCTTCGGCGGCGGCACCGGCCCCTATTTCGGCGGCTTCGGCAAGCTGTTCCTGTCGGGCGTTTCGCTTGACAGCACCTCCGCCACCTTCTCTGAAGGCGTCGTGATCTACGAATACACCTTCATCGCCTTCCAGATGACCTTTGCGGCCATCACACCGGCTCTGATCATCGGTGCTTTTGCGGAACGCGTGAAGTTCTCCGCCGTCATCCTCTTCACCATTCTCTGGGCCACCTTCGTTTATTTCCCGGTCGCACACATGGTCTGGGATGCGAACGGCCTGATCTTCGGCATGGGCGCGCTCGACTTCGCCGGCGGCACCGTCGTTCACATCAATGCCGGTATTGCAGGTCTGATCGGCGCGATCATGGTCGGCAAGCGCACCGGCTTCGGCAAGGACATGATGGCTCCTCACTCCATGACGCTGACGCTCGTCGGTGCCGCCATGCTGTGGTTCGGCTGGTTCGGCTTCAACGCCGGCTCCAACCTTGAGGCATCGGGTGGTGCGGTTCTCGCCACCATGAACACCTTCCTCGCAACCGCAGCAGCCATCGTTTCCTGGTCGCTGGTTGAAAGCTTCACCCGCGGCAAGGCCTCCATGCTGGGCGCCGCTTCGGGCATGATCGCCGGCCTCGTCGCCGTCACGCCTGCCGCCGGCTCCGTCGGTCCGATGGGCGCCATCGTTCTCGGCCTCATCGTTTCGCCGATCTGCTACTTCTTCGTCTCCGTGGTGAAGAACAAGTTCGGTTATGACGACACCGCCGACGTCTTCGGCGTCCACGGTATTGGCGGCATCATCGGCGCTCTCGGCACCGGCATCTTCACCTCGCCGCTGCTTGGCGGCACGGGCAAGGAAGACTTCTCCATCGCCTCGCAGCTCTGGACCCAGTTCGTTGCCGTCGCCATCACCATCGTCTGGTGCGCCATCGTCTCGGCAATCCTCTACAAGATCGTCGACGTCATCGTTGGTCTTCGGGTTCCGGTCGAAGCCGAACGCGAAGGTCTCGACCTCGCAACCCACGGCGAAGCCGCCTACCACTCCTGATATCGCGGACAAGGGGTTCTCCATCCCCTCTCCCAAAAGAAGGCCCGCTCCGGCGGGCCTTTTTCTTTGCTGAAAATCCGAAGCGCATCAAAAGACCGCATGGTTAACACGACATTAACCAGCGAGCGGTTAGTTTTCCCTGTCAATCCGGGATCAGGTCACCCTGCCGGATCTTGCCGAAACCACAAAACAACGGGTTCAGGGACATGGGCAGAATGCATTCTCCGACATTCGATGGTCGTCACACGCGCTTCGTGTTGACGGCGTTTTTCGTGCGTCAGATCATGGCTCTCGCCGGTTTTGCTCTTTTAGCCACGATTGCGCTCGGCATCGCCGCGCTTGCCACATGGAATGTGGCGGATCCGAGCCTCTCCTATGCCACGGGAAACCAGCCCACCAATCTTCTGGGTTACAGCGGCGCAATCTTTGCCGATATCGTGATGCAGTTCCTCGGGCTTTCCGCAATCATCTCGCTTCTGCCCGTCATCGCCTGGGCGATCGCGCTGATCGCGGGTCGCAAACTCCACCGCATACCTGCCCGCCTCGTCGCATGGGTTGCGGGCGCCATCGTCTGCGCTGCCTCGCTCGGCTGTTTTCCGGCCCCCGTCACCTGGCCGCTACCGAACGGCATCGGCGGCGTCATCGGTGACATGATCCTGCGCTTTCCCGCCCTTTTCATCGGCGCTTACCCCACCGGCACCATCGCCACGGTACTGGGTGTCATATTTGCGGCGCCCGCCGCTTGGCTGATGCTGTTTGCCGCCGGTATTGTGGGCGGTCTGGATGACGAGTTAGAACGCGAAGAAGCCGCTCCCGTCGCCACCAGCAAGGCCCGCGCAACCCGTGAGGCAGAAGAGGATGATGAAGACGACGGCGAGGGTTTCTTCGCCAATATGCTCGCCTTCGGCGCGCTGACGCATTACTGGTACATCACCCAGGCGCGTTTCCGCCGCCTGTTCGGCCTGAAGTCGAAATCCCTGCACGACGAATTCGAACATCCTTACGACTTCAACGAATATGAATTCGGCACGCTGAACGAGCCCTCGCGCCTCAAGACCGCAATCAATCGCCTCGACCAGCGCGCAGAGCCGTCTTTCGAAGAACGCGCCGCATCGCGTCGCCAGATGTCGCCTCCCTCCATTGCGCTCGATCACGACGAGGACATGGATGACGAACCACCCTTCGACGCGGATGGACAGCGGCTGCCGAACGGCATTCTCTCCGACGACGAGTCCGACCAGAAATTCACCGCCAGACAGGCGCCTGGACGCGGGCAGCCCAGAATAACCGCCCCTTCGGCACGCCCGAAGCCGAGCGAGCGCGTGGCAAGGGAGGCGCAGGCCTCTTTCATCGCCGCAGACGGTTTCCAGCTCCCCACCGTCCACCTTCTGGCGGAACCGAAGAATGTCGTGCGCGACAATATGCTGAGCGAGGAAGTGCTGGAACAGAACGCCCGCCTTCTGGAAGGTGTTCTCGAAGATTTCGGCGTCAAGGGTGAGATCATCCACGTGCGCCCCGGCCCGGTGGTGACACTTTACGAACTGGAACCGGCACCCGGCATCAAATCCTCGCGTGTCATCGGTCTTGCGGATGACATCGCCCGCTCCATGAGCGCAATTGCCGCCCGTGTCGCCGTCGTTCCCGGCCGCAACGCCATCGGCATCGAACTGCCGAACCAGACGCGCGAAACCGTGTTCCTGCGGGAGCTGATCGGCAGCCGCGATTTCGAAAACAGCAAGGCCAAGCTCGCCATGGCGCTCGGCAAGACCATCGGCGGCGAACCCGTCATCGCCGATCTCGCCAAGATGCCGCATCTGCTGGTCGCCGGCACCACCGGTTCGGGCAAGTCGGTCGCCATCAACACCATGATCCTGTCGCTGCTTTACCGCATGTCGCCGGAACAATGCCGCCTGATCATGATCGACCCGAAAATGCTGGAACTGTCGATCTATGACGGCATTCCGCATCTGCTCTCTCCCGTCGTCACCGATCCGAAAAAGGCCGTCGTGGCCCTGAAATGGACGGTGCGCGAGATGGAAGAGCGCTACAAGAAGATGTCGAAGATCGGCGTGCGCAACATCGACGGCTTCAACAGCCGCGTGCAGCAGGCGCTCGACAAGGGCGAAATCCTCACCCGAACCGTACAGACCGGCTTCGACCGCCAGACCGGCGAGGCGATCTACGAAACGGAAGAGTTCGACCTGAAGCCCCTGCCCTATATCGTCGTCATCATCGACGAAATGGCCGACCTGATGATGGTCGCAGGCAAGGACATCGAAGGCGCGGTGCAGCGTCTGGCGCAGATGGCGCGCGCCGCCGGCATCCACGTCATCATGGCGACGCAGCGCCCCTCCGTCGACGTCATCACCGGCACGATCAAGGCAAACTTCCCGACCCGCATCTCCTTCCAGGTGACGTCGAAGATCGACAGCCGTACCATCCTTGGAGAACAGGGCGCCGAACAGCTGCTCGGCATGGGCGACATGCTCTATATGGCAGGCGGCGGACGCATCCAGCGCGTACACGGCCCCTTTGTTTCCGACAATGAAGTTGAAGAGATCGTCGCTTATCTGAAAACACAAGGCGCGCCGGAATATCTGGAAGCCATCACCGAGGAAGATGACGAGGAAGGCGCTGGCGGCAACCCGGCCGGCGGTGGCAACTTTTCCGATTCCGAAGACCCCTACGACCAGGCCGTCGCCGTCGTGCTTCGCGATGGTAAAGCCTCCACCTCCTATGTGCAGCGGCGCCTCGGCATCGGCTACAACCGCGCCGCCTCGCTGATCGAGCGCATGGAGCAGGAGGGCATCATCGGCCCCGCCAACCACGCCGGAAAACGCGAAATACTCGTACCGACGGAAGCAGACATCATCGAGCGATAACGTCCGCAACCAAGCGCGGCGGAGAAGCGTTATTACACGCTTTCAACGTCATGAAGCCGCCGCCTTTTATGCGGACAATTGCTGCGATGAAGGAGAACAGAATGAACGACCTCACCACCGGCGAGACGGCCATCGCAAACGCAAAGCAAAACGGCGTGACGCGACGGGGCGTGCTGACGGCATTTTCCATGGCTGCGGTGATCGCCGGCCTGTCGCCGCTCGACGCATTTGCCCAGGCAGCCGGCAATACTGCCACTGCGCAGAAAATCGCCAATCATTTTTCCTCGGTCAAAACCATGATGGGCGAATTTGTGCAGTTCGGCCCGCGTGGTGAGCAGACCGGCGGCAAGTTCTACATCGAACGGCCCGGCAAACTCCGTTTCAACTATGAAGATCCCTCACCCATGCGCGTCATCGCCGACGGCAAGAACGTCGTCATCGGCAACATGAAGCTGAAGACATGGGATCTCTATCCGCTGTCCAAGACGCCGCTCAGCCTGCTTCTCTCCGACAAGATCGATCTCGGCAACCAGAAGGTCCGCGATGTGAAGGAAGAATCGGATCTGACCACCATCGTACTCGGGGACAGGAGCGTCTTCGGCGATTCCACCATTACCCTGATGTTCGACCCGAAGACCTTCGATCTGAGACAATGGACCACGACCGACGCCCAGAACAAGGACACGACGGTCATGATCTTCAATGTGCAGACCGGCGTGAACCTTGATGAACGCGTCTTCAACATCAATTACGAGGAAGTCCGCAAAGGCGGCTGAGGCTTCAGGCCCAGAGGAAACTCTTCGAAAGGCGACCCATGGTCGCCTTTTTCATTTTCCCGCTAAAATACATTCCCGTTTTCGTCACGATGTTATAAGCCTGCGCCCCGGAAACTTGTCACGGCCCATGCGGTTCGCGGCAATAAAAGCGGAGCACATGCATGTCGTTTTCGATAACCACCTGGAACATTAACTCGGTCAGGCTCAGAATGCCGATCGTTGAGCAGTTTCTGGTGCGTTACAAGCCCGACATTCTCTGCCTGCAGGAAACGAAATGCCCAAATGGCGAGTTTCCGATGAAGCCCCTGAAGGCACTCGGTTATGAGCACGTCATCATTCATGGCCAGAAGGGCTATCATGGCGTCGCCATCGCCTCGAAGATTCCACTGGCCGAAGACCATCGACAGGACTATTGCGGTGTCGGGGATGCGCGGCACATATCCGCGATTTTCCAGGTTGGATCGCGCCGCGTGCGGCTGCATAATTTCTACGTTCCGGCCGGTGGCGACGAGCCGGATCGGTCGATCAATCCGAAATTCGGCCACAAGCTCGATTTCATCGAGGAAATGAAGGCGCTGCGCGCCGATGGCGTGCCCGGCACCTCATCCATTCTCGTCGGCGATCTCAACATCGCGCCGCTCGAGAACGATGTCTGGTCGCACAAGCAACTTCTGAAGATCGTCAGCCACACGCCTGTCGAAACCGAAGGCATGCTTGACATCATGAAGAAGGGCAACTGGCTCGATCTGATGCGCCTGAACGTGCCGGAGACGGAAAAAATCTATACCTGGTGGAGTTACCGAGCCAAGGACTGGGAAGCCGCAGACCGCGGCCGCCGTCTCGACCATATCTGGTCGTCGCAGGATCTCGGTTCCTCGCTCGAAAAAATCGACATATTGCGCGAGGCCCGCGGCTGGAACCGTCCATCGGACCATGTTCCCGTCACTGCCCATTTCCGGTTCTGAACAGGGCTTTAAGGCGAAGCCGGTTCGGCGCGGAAGTCAGACGAAGCGGTTGTGCAAACGGGCTGCCCCCGCAGCCAGCGAAGCGATATTATCGCGAATACGCGCCGACACGATATCGGCAACCTCCGGAAACTCCTCCACCAGCCGGTGGAAGAGGATGCGCGTTATCCGGATGACTTCGGAATCCTCCGCCGCGACGGCAGTGAATTTCCGTTCGCAGAGCGTGAAAAGCGCGAGTTCAGAGAGCAACGCACCCTTGCCCGGTGTCGCCTGCAGCACGGGCTTTCCATCCCGCCCGGCCGCGAAAAGCTCGAAATGGCCTGATGTCACCGCAAAGGCGCATTCGGCCGGTGAATGTTCCCGGAACAATGTCTGCCCGGCCGAGACACGGCGGCGTTCCGCACCGAAGGCGATAAGCCGCAGCTGGTCATCGCTGAACCCCGCGAATAACGGCACTTGCCCCAGCAGCATGATATCGTCCGTCAAGGCCATGTCGATCGTTACTCCGGAAAACCGCCTGCATCACTATAGCGGTTTTCCAATATCGTCCCTCAAAATACAAGATGTTAGAACGCCGCGCGTCATTTCGGACGCGCGGCGTGAACTTTCAAACCTGACATGATGACCAGCGCAAAGGCGCCCGTTGTCAGGGAACGATCTTGTAGCCGCCGTTCTCGGTCACCAGAATTTCGGCATTGGAGGGGTCGCGTTCGATCTTCTGGCGCAGGCGATAGACATGCGTTTCCAGCGTGTGTGTGGTCACCCCGGAATTGTAACCCCAGACCTCCTCCAGCAGGACATCGCGGGTCACCACGGCGCTGCCGGCGCGGTAGAGATAACGAATGATCGCCGCTTCCTTTTCCGTCAGCCGGATTTTCTTCCCGTCTTCGGTTGTCAGAAGCTTCTGGCTGGGCTTGAACTGATAGGGTCCAACGGTGAAAACCGCGTCCTCGCTCTGCTCATACTGGCGCAATTGAGCCCGGATACGCGCCAGAAGCACGGCGAAGCGAAACGGCTTCGTCACATAGTCGTTGGCGCCCGCCTCGAGCCCGAGGATCGTATCGGAATCGGTGTCGTGCCCGGTGAGCATGATGATCGGTGCCTTGAAGCCGCCCTTGCGCAACAGCTTCACCGCTTCACGGCCGTCCATGTCGGGAAGGCCGACATCCATGATCAGAAGGTCGACCTGGGCGGTCTTGGCGGTCTGCATCGCCTGCGCGGCATTGGCGCCGCTGAGCAGCGAGAATTCCTCATAGGGAGACAATTGCTCGGTCAGCGTCTCCCGAAGATCGTCGTCATCGTCCACCAGAAGGATAGTGCGAGCCGTCATTCGGATTCTCAGCCTTTCTTACTTTAATCGTCAGCCAATTCAGCGGTTTGCCGATAAAAGGTCAACCCATTGCCATCATATGATGAAGTGCTATGACTTCACGTTAAATAACCTGCAAAGCAAAATCTCGTGAAAAACATGAGCAAACGCCCCCCAGAACAACGTAAACGCGTGTCGACGCTCATGGTTCGGCCGGCTCCCCTGAAAATCAGCCGGGCCATCGTGCAATTCGGGCATCTCACCTTTCCCGCCGCCATCGGACGTAACGGCCGCACCCCACTCAAACGCGAGGGAGACGGGAAATCACCGATTTCCGTCATCCGACTGCTGCATGGATTTTATCGCGGCGATCGCATTTCCGCTACTGCGACGGTATTGCCCATGCAACGGACGCGAAAATCGATGCTGTGGTGCGACGAGCCTCGCAACTCCAATTACAACAGGCTGGTCAAGGCACCCTTCACGCCAAGCCATGAAGAAATGATGCGCAAGGACGGCCTCTACGATGTCTGTCTGGTGCTGGACTGGAACATCACCTCACGAAGCCGCAACCGCGGCTCGGCGATCTTCATACACATGATCCGACCGGGATACGAGCCGACCGCAGGCTGCGTTGCCCTCCACTCCCGCGACATCAGGCGCATTTTGCCCCATCTGCGCAAGGGCACGAAAATCCGTATCCTGTGATGGGTATCCAGCCAATCGGGCAACAAAAAACCCGCCATCAAGGCGGGTTTTTTTAGAGGGAAAAGCCGGTTATTAAGCGGCTTCGTCCTGAGAATCGTCCTCTTCGACGGTCTTGCCGCGCTTGGGGCCCTTGGCAAGGTTGACTTCCACCAGGCGAACAGCCTCGGTTTCGGACATCTTGTTGACGGCGGCGATTTCGCGCGCCATGCGGTCGAGAGCGGCTTCGTAAAGCTGACGCTCGGAATAGGACTGCTCCGGCTGATTTTCCGCACGGTAGAGATCGCGCACAACTTCCGCAATCGCGATGAGATCGCCGGAATTGATCTTCGCATCATATTCCTGCGCGCGGCGCGACCACATGGTCCGCTTCACACGCGCCTTGCCCTGCACCACTTTCAGCGCCCGCTCGACAAAATCGCCTTCGGAAAGCTTGCGCATGCCGATGCTGACGGCTTTGGCGACGGGAACTTTAAGACGCATCTTGTCTTTTTCGAAATCAATGACAAAAAGCTCAAGCTTCATGCCGGCGACTTCTTGTTCCTCGATGGCAGAAATGGTACCGACACCATGAGCGGGATACACAATCGCTTCACCGGTCTTGAAACCGTGATGTGCTGGAGATTTCTTCTGCTGGGTCGTCATTCGTTCTAAAAACTCCCTGTTACATACCCGGGGATGCCGGGGTTGGGTCGGTCAGGCCCTGATGAGACGGGGGAACCGTCAGGTGACTCCGCACTGGTCCAGCCGTGCACGCAAAAACACACCTTCCCGTCTTGCGGGGTTCGATAACGTAAACGCTCGATATGTCACGGAAACCGCGTGCAAAAGAGGTGTTGCTTTCGTGGTGTTTTTGGGCACACAAATGCCACGCTGTGGATCAGTGTCGTTGGTGTACCACAAAAATAGGCGCAAATCAATAATTTGCTTCGACCGTGGCCGCAACATCACATGGCAGCCAAAGAACCGCCTAAAAATTAGCCGCAGAAATACTGTCAAAATGCTTCGTGACAGGCCCTCATGGCAAAAGCAGCAAAAAAATTTCGTTTCCAAACTGAAGAAACACGAAAGCCTCTTAAACTCTTCGTAATTCCACGCCAATATCCGATTCGACTGAAAAGGCAAAATCCGCAAATTGGCGATGCTTTTTTATATTAAAGTGTGATTTTTGGAGGAATCCACGTCAAATGGGCTACAGAAATAATCCAAAACGCGAAAAACAGATCGAAAAAGCGCGCCAGCAGGCAATTGCCGAAAATGTCCAATTTCTTGATCCAGGTATTCTTTATGGAAGGGCAAGCGCCGACGATATAGAATATTATTCCGCAGAGATGCTGGCTGCGAGCGCCGCTCACAGTTTCGAGGCGCTTTCGCACTGGGCCGGAGACGCTCCGTACATCGGCATCTCCCAGGTGGAGGGCGTTTCGCCGCGGGACATTCCGGTAACGGTCCTGACCATTATCGGCCGCAATATGCCCTTCCTCTACGATTCCGTCATGGGTGAGGTCACCAGCAGCTATCGCGGCCTTTACCTCGCCGTGCACCCGATACTGGTGCGTGACGAAAGCGCGCAGGCGGGTTATCGTCTTGCGGAACCCGAGGATGATCCCGCTGAGAATATCAGCCTCATCCAGCTGCATATCGCGCCGCTCACGCAGCAGGCCGCCGCAACGCTGGAAGAAAGGCTGCGCTTCGTGCTGACGCAGGTCCAGTTTGCCTATCGCGACTGGCGGCCCATGCTGGCGAAACTCGACGAGGCACTGGACGAATTGTCCAAACGCGGCTCGTCACGGCGCAAGACGGAGCGTGCGGAAGCCGTCGAATTCCTCAGCTGGCTTCGCAACGACAATTTCACCTTCCTCGGCATGCGCGACTACACCTATTCCGGCAAGGGAAAGAACGCCAAGATCGAGCGCGGTGACGGCGTCGGCCTCGGCAGCCTCAGCGATCCGGATGTGCGCGTGCTGCGCCTCGGCAAGAACGCCGTGACGACGACGCCGGAAATCCTTGCCTTCCTCGACGGCCCGGATTTCCTCATCGTCAC
Organism: Agrobacterium sp. LEGMi-208b; assembly: GCF_059511785.1. Classification (NCBI taxonomy): domain Bacteria; kingdom Pseudomonadati; phylum Pseudomonadota; class Alphaproteobacteria; order Hyphomicrobiales; family Rhizobiaceae; genus Agrobacterium; species Agrobacterium sp. LEGMi-208b. The sequence continues at coordinate 1,693,574 of NZ_CM183445.1, read as the reverse complement.
CAAGGCCAATGTGAAATCCATCGTGCACCGCCGCGCCTATATGGATTATATCGGCATCAAGCGCTTCGACGAGGATGGCAATGTCATCGGCGAACTGCGCATCGTCGGCCTCTTCACCGCCACCGCCTATACGCGCTCGGTCAAGCAGATACCCTTGCTGCGCGCCAAGGTCGCGGAGGTCGAACGGCATTTCGGCTTCGATCCGAACAGTCACTCCGGCCGCATCCTGCAGAACACACTGGAAGCTTATCCGCGCGACGATCTCTTCCAGATCGAGACCGATCTTCTGATCCGCTTCGTCGAGCAGATCATGGAACTCAGCGACCGGCCGCGCGTGCGCGTTCTTGCCCGTATCGACCGTTTTGACCGCTTCGTTTCGGCCATCATCTTCGTTCCGCGCGAGGAATATAATTCCTATGTGCGCGAGAAGATCGGCGATTATCTGAGCAGGGTCTATGACGGACATATTTCCGCCTATTACCCCGCCTTCCCCGAAGGCGCCGTCGCCCGCGTCCACTTCATCGTCGGCCGCACGGAAGGCAAGACGCCGCGTATCGCCCAGGATAAGCTCGAAGACGCCGTCAGCGACATTGCGGCGCGCTGGATCGATCATTTCATCGCCCTCTCCGAACCGGGTGCGCCGGTGCTGGAGGTCGATCAGGCCTATCAGGAAGCCTTTACCCCGGAAGAGGCGATCGGCGACATGCCGGATATTCTGGGTGCGGCGAAGGGCGAACCCGTCCGTATCGAATTCTATCAGCAGGAAGGCCAGTCGGCGGAAACGCTGTCGCTGAAAATCTTCCACCGCGACGGTCACCTGCCGCTTTCGCGGCGCGTGCCGCTGCTCGAAAATCTCGGTTTCAACGTCATCAGCGAGCGCACCTTCGATATCGGCGTCGTTTCGGACGGCGAAAAGCACGATATCGTGCTGCATGACATGGAACTGTCCGTCTCCAAGGGAACGACGCTCGATCTGCCGCACTATGGACCGAAACTCGAAGAAGCATTCCTTGCCGCCTTCTCCGGCAAGGTGGACAATGACAACTTCAACCGCCTGATCCTCGCGTGCGGCCTTACCGTGCGCGAAGTCTCCGTGCTGCGCGCCTATGCCCGTTATCTCCGCCAGACAGGCATCGTCTATTCGCAGGAGCATATTTCCGAAACACTCTATAAATATCCGGCCATCTCCCGGAATATTTTCGCGCTGTTCAAGGCCGGCTTCGATCCGTCTGTCGATGAAAAGAAGCGGCTGAAGAAACTCGCCGAAATACACAAAACAATCGAAGCGGCCCTGAGCGGCGTTCCCAATCTCGATGAGGACCGTACCCTCAGACGTTACGTCAATGCCATCGACGCGACGTTGCGCACCAATTACTTCCAGAAAAACGACGATGGCACACCGCGTGACATTCTTGCCTTCAAGTTCGATCCCAAACATCTGGATGGCCTGCCCGATCCGCGTCCCTTCCGCGAAATCTTCGTTTATGGAACCGAGGTCGAAGGTGTGCATCTGCGCTTCGGCAAGGTCGCGCGCGGTGGCCTGCGCTGGTCGGATCGCGGTCAGGACTACCGCACGGAGGTGCTCGGTCTCGTCAAGGCGCAGCAGGTCAAGAATGCGGTGATCGTTCCGGTGGGCGCCAAGGGGGGCTTCTTCCCGAAGAGCCTGCCCGCCGGCGGCTCCCGCGACGAGGTCTTCAATGCCGGCCGCGAGGCCTACAAGACCTATATCCGCACCCTGCTTTCGATCACCGACAATATCGTCGATGACGCCATCGTGCCGCCGGCCGATACGTTGAGGCTCGACGGTGACGATCCCTATTTCGTCGTCGCCGCCGACAAGGGAACGGCAACCTTCTCCGACACGGCGAACGGTCTTGCCCATGAGGCCGGCTTCTGGCTGGACGATGCCTTCGCATCGGGCGGCTCGGCCGGTTACGACCACAAGAAGATGGGCATCACCGCGCGTGGCGCCTGGGAAACGGTGAAACGCCATTTCCGGGAAATGGACACCGACATCCAGACGACCCCCTTCACGGTGGCGGGTGTGGGCGACATGTCCGGCGATGTCTTCGGCAACGGCATGCTGCTGTCGGAAAAAATCAGGCTGATTGCCGCCTTCGATCACCGCGACATCTTCATCGACCCGAGCCCCGATACCGACAGGTCCTTTACTGAGCGCAAGCGGCTTTTCGAATTGCCGCGCTCCAGCTGGCAGGATTATGACCGCTCGACTCTCTCCGCCGGCGCAATGATCATTTCCCGCTCGGAAAAATCGGTAACGCTGACGCCGGAAGCCGTGGCCGCCATCGGCATCGACAAATCAGTCGCCACGCCCTTCGAGATCATGACCGCGATCCTGAAGGCGCCGACCGATCTCCTCTGGTTCGGCGGCATCGGCACCTACATCAAGGCGGCGGTGGAAACCAATGCCGAAGTGGGTGACAGGGCCAATGACCCCATCCGCGTCAATGCAACAGAGCTACGCGCCAAGGTCATCGGCGAAGGCGCCAATCTCGGCATCACCCAGAAGGGTCGCATCGCCTACTCGCTTTCGGGCGGGCGCTGCAACTCCGACGCCATCGACAACTCGGCCGGCGTGAACTCCTCCGACGTCGAGGTCAACATCAAGATCGCGCTCGCCTCCGCCGTCAACAGCGGGCGCCTGACGATGCCGAAACGCAACCAGCTTCTTGCCTCCATGACCCCGGAAGTGGCGCAGCTGGTATTGCGCAACAACTACCTGCAATCGCTGGCGATCTCGCTGACGGAGCGGCTCGGCCTTTCGAACCGCGAAGAACTCGGCCGCCTGATGAATGCACTGGAGACGGCCGGACAGCTGAACCGCAAGGTCGAAACCCTGCCGAACAATGCCGAACTGAGCGAAAGATATGCCTCAGGCAAGCCGCTGACCCGGCCGGAAATCGGCGTGCTCCTCTCCTATGCCAAGCTCACCCTGTTCGACGCATTGGTGGCGAGCCCACTTCCGGACGAGCCTTATCTACAGCATCTTCTGGTCGATTATTTCCCGGCAAAGATGCAGAAGAACTATGCGGACGATATCAAGTCGCATCGCCTGCATCGCGAAATCGTCGCGACCGCGCTCGCCAATGCCGTCGTCAATCGCGGCGGCCCGGGCTTCGTGCAGAAACTTGCCGATGCGAGCGGCCTTCTGGCGGCCGATGTCGTCAAGGCGGCGGTGATCGTCGAGGATGGTTTCGGTCTCAAACGCCTGTGGAGCGAAGTCGACGCGCTTGACGGCAAGGTCGGGGGTGAAGTCCAGAACGGGCTTTATGCCACGATCACCCGCATCTTCTCGGATGCGAGCAGGCTTTACCTGCAAACCGGGAGCGCGGGCGCGGCAACGGGCGACATGGCGACCGAAATCGAGCGCCTGAAAACCGCGATCAAGACGCTGTCGCCGGCAGCGGCGAAGTATCGCCGCGAACTCGGCGTCACGGAAATCGACGGTGTTCCTTCCGGTCTTCTGGAGGAACTCGATACGCTTTCCCTGCTCGTCTATGTGCCTGAAATCATGCGCATCGCCGAAAGCGCCGGCACCACGCTTGCGCGCGCCGCCGAAAGCTATGCCACCGTCTCGTCGACCTTCCGCGTCGCGCGTCTGCTGGATGCAAGCCAGCGCATCACCCCGGCGGATCATTACGAGAGCCTGGCTCTCCTGCGCAGCCAGGACCAGATCTCCTCGTCGCGACGCCGGATCGTCATCTCCGCGCTGACCGAATATGCCAGGGAAAAGGATCCGGTTCAGGCCTGGTATGCAGCGGACCGCGTGCGCGTCAACCGCATCGTCTCCGAACTCGGCGCACTCAGCGACAGCGGCGATACCAACCTTGCCCGTCTGACGGTCGCGGCCGGGCTGCTTGGCGATATCGTTCAGGCACGCTGATCGGCAGCCTTAAAACACGCCATCCGGGTCCCCCGGATGGCGCCAGACAAGACGGATGCACCCGCATCGCGCATTTTATTTCCCGATTTTCCGATAGGACGATGAATGACTGTCCCTTCCCCAAATGCGGAAACAGTGGTTGCCAAACGCGGCATCTGGGGCTGGGTGATGTTCGACTGGGCAGCGCAGCCGTTTTTCACGGTGGTCACGACTTTCGTTTTCGGGCCCTATTTCGTCGCCCGCCTCACCGATGATCCCATTTCGGCGCAGGCGACATGGAGCAACATGGCGACGGTGTCGTCGATCATCATCGCCCTCTTCTCCCCGATCCTCGGCTCGATTGCCGATCAATCCGGCGCGCGCAAGCCATGGATCGCCTTTTTTGCCGTCATCAAGATCGTCAGTCTCTTTTTCCTCTGGTTTGCCGCACCCGGTTCGCCGCTCATTCTTCCAATCGTCTCCATGATCCTCGCCTCCATCGCGGCGGAATTTTCCATCGTCTTCAACGATTCCATGATGCCGCGGCTGACCAATCCGCAAAATGTCGGACGCATTTCCAACCTCGCCTGGGGGCTCGGTTATCTCGGCGGCATGGTGGTGCTGATTGCCGTGGTGACGCTTCTGGCCGCCAACCCACAGACCGGGGTGACCATCGCCGGTATCAAGCCGCTTTTCGGCCTCGATCCTGCAACCGGCGAGGATGCCAGAATAACCGGCCCACTCGCAGCGCTCTGGTATCTCATCTTCATTCTGCCGATGTTTCTTCTCACTCCCGATGCTGAAAAGGGCCTCCCCTTCGCAACCGCGATCCGCTCGGGATTGGGAGAGCTGAAGATCACCCTGCGCGAGTTGCGCTACCGCCCCATGCTGTTGCGGTTTCTGATTGCGCGCATGCTCTATCAGGATGGCGTCAATGGCGTTCTCATTCTGGGCGGTGCCTTCGCAGCCGGCATGTTCGGCTGGGCGACGATGGAAATCGGCCTCTTCGGCATCCTGCTCAATGTCGTCGCCATCGCAGGCTGCTTTGCGGCCGGGCGCGTCGACCAGAAACTCGGGTCGCGCATCACCATCCTCGTCAGTCTGGTGCTTCTGCTGGTCGCCACGCTTGGCATCGTCTCCACGGAGAAAGGCTCCACCCTGTTCGGCTGGGTGCAATTATCGACGGTGGATAATGGCGGTATTTTCGCGACCGGCGCGGAGAAAGCCTATCTGCTGTATGGCGTGCTGATCGGCCTTGCCTTCGGCCCGGTTCAGGCTTCGTCACGCTCTTATCTAGCCCGCAATATCACCGTGGCGGAGGCGGGCCGTTATTTCGGCATTTATGCGCTCTCCGGACGCGCCACCAGCTTCATGGCAACCCTGTCTTTTTCGATAGCAACCACTATAAGCGGCTCTGCCCATATCGGCATGGCGACACTCATCGTGTTTCTGGGATCCGGGTTGCTGCTGTTGCTGCGCGTGCCGGAAAGATCGGCACGCTGAAGCAGAAGCCGATGCGGTTCATCAAAACCCGGCATCGGCCCGACAGGATCAAAGCTGGTCGAGCTTTTGCTGCAATGCGCGCAACTGCGCCTTCAGCTCATCGATTTCAGATGCATTCGGCTTGCGGGTTTCCTTAGGCGCCTGCGGCATTGCGAAAGGCGTGAAACCCTGCATCGCCTGCCGGAAGAGCTCCGTATTGCGGCGGATCTGCTCTTCCATCATCTGCAGTGGCGCCTGAAAATTGCGGGCCAGCGAGCCATCGCCGAAAGCCTTGGCCATATGCTCCTGCATCTGGCTCTGCTGGTCGGAGAAGGTCTTCATCGAATGTTCGAGAAATGTCGGCACGACCATCTGCATCTGGTCACCGTAATAGGAGATCAATTGCCGCAGAAACGCCGTCGGCAGCAGCGTATTGCCGGTTTTGGCCTCCTGTTCGACGATGATCTGCGTCAGGACGGCATGCGTAATGTCCTCGGACGACTTGGCATCCTGAACCTTGAAGTCCTCACCGCGCTTGACCATCTGCGCGAGATCATCGAGCGTCACATAGGTGCTGGTGCCGGTATTGTAGAGCCGCCGGTTAGCGTATTTTTTAATGATTGTTTCGCCGTCGTGTTTCGCCATGCCCGCCTCCTCGCGATGATGGTATTTTCTTGTTTTTTGGTGTTCTTGCTCTTCCCGGCGCAAAGTGTATGCGCAAAACAAGCCCTCTGACAAATGTTTTGTGCATCGCAACAGTTTGTTTTTTGCGCAGCAATTTTCCGCAAGATTTCAGCGTGATTTAGCAACATCTTTTAAAGCAACTTTCGGCATTTGACTTGTATTGAAAGCTTTGCCAGTCTCCGCCCGCAAGTGAGGAGAAAACTGATGACCCTGCCTTCAATCGTGATTGCCAGCGCCGCACGCACAGCCGTCGGCTCTTTCAATGGCCACTTCGCCAATACGCCAGCCCACGAACTCGGTGCGACCGTCATCAGCGCCGTGCTGGAGCGCGCCGGTGTGGCGGCGAGCGAAATCGATGAAGTCATTCTCGGTCAGGTTCTGACAGCAGGTGAGGGGCAGAACCCGGCGCGGCAGGCTGCCATGAAAGCCGGCATTCCACAGGAAGCAACCGCCTTCGGCCTCAATCAGCTCTGCGGCTCCGGCCTGCGCGCCGTGGCCCTTGGCATGCAGCAGATCGTCACCGGCGACGCGAACATTGTCATTGCCGGCGGCCAGGAATCCATGTCCATGGCACCCCACTGCGCCCATTTGCGTGGCGGCGTGAAGATGGGCGATTTCAAGATGATCGACACCATGCTGAAGGACGGCCTCACCGACGCCTTTTATGGCTATCACATGGGCATCACCGCTGAAAACATCGCCCGCCAATGGCAGCTTTCCCGCGATGAGCAGGACCAGTTTGCCGTCGCATCGCAGAACAAGGCTGAAGCCGCGCAAAGTGCCGGCCGTTTCGCCGACGAGATCGTGGCCTTCACGGTAAAAGGCCGCAAGGCCGATATCGTCATCGACACCGATGAACATATCCGCGCTGGCGCCTCGCTGGAAACCATGGCCAAGCTGCGCCCCGCCTTCGACAAGGAAGGCACAGTCACGGCCGGCAACGCCTCCGGGCTGAATGACGGTGCCGCCGCCACACTTTTGATGTCGGAACAGGAAGCAGGAAAGCGCGGTATCAGGCCGCTGGCCCGTATCGCCTCCTGGGCGACGGCGGGCGTCGATCCGCAGATCATGGGCACCGGTCCCATTCCCGCCTCCCGCAAGGCGCTGGCCAAGGCCGGCTGGTCGATCGGTGATATCGGGCTTGTGGAAGCCAATGAAGCCTTCGCAGCCCAGTCCTGCGCGGTTGTGCGCGAACTTGGCCTCGATCCTGATATCGTCAACGTCAATGGCGGGGCGATTGCCATCGGCCATCCGATCGGTGCCTCCGGTGCGCGCGTCCTCAACACCCTCATTTTCGAGATGCGCCGCCGCAACGTGTCGAAGGGTCTCGCAACGCTCTGCATCGGCGGCGGCATGGGTGTCGCCATGTGCATCGAAGCACTCTAGAAACCGCTACGCAACTTGCCAAAAAGCAATTCCGGTTCGGTGCGCAATAGGGTAGAAGCGGCCTCCCATTGGCCGCATTTCTGTGGCCGGTGAGCACGACAAACAAGTTCTGCAAGACAGAGAAGCATCCTCGCATATGCAAGCGCTTCGATCACAGGTCATGGAGGCCGATATGAGCCGGGTTGCTTTGATTTCCGGCGGGACGAGCGGCATAGGCGCCGCAATCGCCCGCGCCCTCCAGGCGGCCGGCTACCGGGTGGCCGTCAATTACGCCTTCACGACGGACAGGGCGGAAGCATTCCGGAAAGAAACCGGCATCCCGGCTTTTCAATGGGACGTGCGCGACTATGACGCCTGCGTCAATGGCATAGCCCAAGTGGAAGAGACCTTCGGTCCCGTCGAGGTGCTCGTCAACAATGCCGGCATCACCCGCGACGCGATGTTCCACAAGATGTCGCCGCAGCAATGGCGCGAGGTGATCGACACCAACCTCACCGGCGTGTTCAACATGACGCATCCCGTCTGGCCGGGCATGCGTGATCGCGGTTTCGGCCGCATCGTCAATATCTCCTCCATCAATGGCCAGAAGGGACAGGCAGGGCAGGCCAATTATTCCGCCTCAAAAGCGGGCGATATCGGCTTCACCAAGGCGCTGGCCCAGGAAGGCGCCAGCCGCAATATCACCGTCAACGCCATCTGCCCCGGCTATATCGGCACGGAGATGGTAAGAGCGATCCCGGAGAAGGTCCTCGCCGAACGGATCGTGCCGCAAATTCCCGTCGGACGATTGGGTGAACCGGAAGAAATCGCGCGCTGCGTTCTGTTTCTGGTTTCCGACGAGGCCGGTTTCATCACCGGCTCGACCATGACGGCCAATGGTGGCCAATATTTCGCCTGACGCCGCCCGTCCCTGTCCTCTCGGCCACCTGAACTCAGTAAACTTTTCGTGATGTCGCTTTCGATATTTTTGCTGCGCACAAAAACTTGAAGGTGAAACACTGGAAAGACAGGAAGCCTAAACCAATGAAAATACGATAGTTTTTGTATAGTTTAGAATGAGTCTAGAAAATCCTGAGCGCCTTGCCGAGAGGTTTTTCTTGACATTTGCTGTCCTGTTTTGGTTTAAGAATGAAAACAACGTGTTGCGTCATACAGGCAGTCCATCATGCTGGTTTGCAGCTGCAATTACATCACCGATCACGATATCCGGGACGTCATTAACGAGCTCCTCGACGAGGACTGTTGGCAGCTCATCGTTCCGGCAAAAGTGTATCACGCCATGGAAAAACGCGGCCGCTGCTGCGGCTGTTTCCCCACCGTTGTCGACCTGATCATCAAAACCACCGAAGAATATCATGCCCGTCGCCACTCGACTGAGGCCGATGTTTTTGATTTTATGTCCCGCTTGAAGCAATTCCATGAAGACAACAGGAGAGCGGACATTGAAAGGCGACAAAAAAGTCATCGAGCGGCTTAACGAGGCCCTTTTTCTCGAACTCGGTGCGGTAAACCAGTACTGGCTTCACTATCGTTTGCTGGAAGACTGGGGCTACACGAAGCTCGCCAAAAAGGAACGTGCTGAATCCATCGAGGAAATGCAGCACGCCGACAAGCTGGTCGCACGCATCATCTTCCTTGAAGGTCATCCCAACCTTCAGACCGTCGCGCCGCTGCGCATTGGCCAGAACGTGAAGGAAGTCCTGGAATCCGACCTTGCCGGCGAATATGACGCCCGCACCTCCTACAAGAAATCGCGTGATATCTGTTATGAGGCCGGAGACTACGTCTCCATGAAGCTTTTCGAAGAACTGCTGATCGACGAGGAAGGCCATATCGACTTTCTCGAAACCCAGCTGGAACTGCTCGGCAAGATCGGCGTGGAAAAATACGGCCAGCTCAACGCCGATTCCGCCAACGAAGCGGAATAAGCACTGGCGACAGGACAGAAAAGGCGGCCAAGGCCGCCTTTTTTATTTGCCGGAAAGGTGCTGGAACTCCGCCACGACCTGTTCGTATACCGCGCGCTTGAACGGCACGATGAGTTCCGGCAGGCTTTCCATCGGCTTCCAGTCCCAGGCGTCGAATTCGGCCGTATGCCCGGTCGGCGGCGGATCGATCTGGATCTCGCTTTCGTCGCCTTCGAAGCGGAACGCGAACCAGCGCTGCGCCTGCCCGCGATATTTGCCCCTCAGGCCGATACCGATCAGTTCAGGTGGCAGGTCATAGTGAATCCAGTCGCTCGCCTCCGCAAGCAGGCTCACCGTTTTCATGCCCGTTTCTTCGTAGAGTTCGCGAATGGCGGCCGTCAAAGGCCGCTCGCCGTCATCGATGCCGCCCTGTGGCATCTGCCACAAATGCGGTGAGCCATCATATTCGGAATTGCCTTCCTTGATACGCCGGCCGGCCCAGACAAGGCCCTCGGCGTTCAGCACCATAATTCCCGCACAGGGACGGTAAGGCAAATCTTCTGCTTTGATTGTCATGGGAAACCCGCACTGTCTGAGCGCCAGAAATGGCCGCAGGGAAGGTTTACTGCCCTGCCTGCCCGGAAACAAGCGCAGAAACACCGACAATCTCGATGCCGCGCCCACCAGCCTCGCGCGACCACTTCGAGATCGCCGCAACGCTTTCATCGAAAGCCGACGCAACGCCGATTGCCTGGCCGTTACGCCGCGCAATTCGCTCCAGTTCGTCCAGCTTGCGTAAAATCGCAGCTTCGGTGACTTCGCCGTCGAGCAGAATATCGGCGAAACCCTGTGGGGCGGAAATCGCCTTGGCGATACCGCCGCTTAGCGACTGCGCAGAGGAACCATCATCCAGAAATAGCAGGCCACGCTTGCCTATATCCCGCATTACCGGCTCCAGCGCCGCCTGCTCGGCAAGGAAACGCCCACCGAGATAATTCATGATGCCGGTATAATTGGTTATTTTCGCCATGGAACGATGCAGGCGGTCAATGTTGACCTTGGCGGGATCACCCGCCAGCAGGGTGTCCGGGCCGGGATTGGTACCCGGATAACCGAAAGGCTCGAGCGGTATCTGCAGAAGGATTTCATGTCCTTGCCGGCGCGCCTCCTGCATCCAGCGTTGCAGGCTGTTGCCGCTGGCGGCAAAACCGAGCGTCACCTCCGGCGGCAGTTCCCGGATCGCTTTTTGCGACCCTGTCTGGCTGAGACCCAGCCCGCCGACCACAATCGCCACCCGGGTACCGCGTGCGCCGGACCAGGGCCGCGCATATTGCTCCATCGGCCGCAAGCCGTCCGCACCGATGACCGGCAACCCGCCGAATGCGGTTTCTTCCAGCAGCTCCTCATTGGGTCGCGTCGCCATGCGCGGATCCTGACCATAGGTCTGGCCGCTCATCAGCACCGGCCCGTCACCCTCGCGGGGACGGGGAGAATAAACCGATACGACATTGCCGTCTGGCATCGTCTCGCGATTGATATTGGCGCCCGAGCGCCCGCTTTGCGGCTGGAGACCGGCGGCATTGCCGGGAGCCGTCACATCCGCCGGTGCTATTTCAGGTGTTTTTTCGGCAAGCTGAGGCTGTGCATCCGGCCCGCTCGCCGTCTTCTGCAAATTGCCGGGCGAAAGCGCCGTGTAGACGGACAAGCCGCCGATTGAAAAAACCGCAAGCACCGACAGAGCCATAATGACGGAAAAGCGCCGGTTGATACCGGCGCTTTTTTTCTGACGACCCATAAGCGGTTTTCGCAGGTCCGAAGGCAATGAACGATCCGTCCAAACGGTTGGGCAAGAGATGGAATGCGCCGGCTGACCGGCGCACTATCTTACTGCTTGTTGACCACAGCCTTTTCCGGGTTCGGCGGGAAAGACGGATCCGTCTTGCTGCCGCGCAACAGGTCCAGAGCATAGTTGAGCTGGATGTCGTCCTTGGCTTCCGGCGGAACATAGGCAGAGGAACCCGAACCTTCGTCGGTTTCGCTCTGGCCCTTGATGTGGCCGGAAAGACCGGATTCACCTTCGGTTGTCACCTTGCCCTGCAGCTCAGGCGGCAATGGCTGCTCCACCTTGATGTCAGGCTCGATGCCCGTACCCTGGATCGATTTACCCGACGGCGTGTAATAGAGCGCCGTGGTCAGGCGCAGTGCGCCCGCTTCACCCAGCGGAATGATCGTCTGGACCGAACCCTTGCCGAAGGAGCGCGTGCCGACCACGGTCGCGCGGCGCAGATCCTGCAGGGCGCCGGCAACGATTTCCGAAGCCGAAGCCGAACCGCCATTGACGAGCACGATGACCGGCTTGCCATCGGTCAGATCGCCTGCCGTCGCGTTGAAGCGGCGGGTCTCGTCGGGGTTACGGCCACGGGTCGAAACGACCTCACCACGCTCAAGGAAGGCGTCGGAGACATTGATCGCCTGATCGAGCAGACCGCCCGGGTTGAGGCGAAGGTCAAGCACATAACCCTTCAGCTTGTCGGCCGGCACATCCGCCTTGATCTTCTTGATCGCCTTTTCGAGATCGTCATAGGTCTTCTCGGTAAAGGAGATGACGCGCAGATAACCGACATTGTCACCTTCGACGCGGGACTTGACGGCGCGCACGGCAATGACATCACGCATGACGGTGAATTCGAGCGGCTTGTCGGCGCCCTGACGGATGATCGTCAGCTTGATCGGCGTCTTGACCGCGCCGCGCATCTTTTCGACCGCCTGTTCCAGCTTCAGGCCACGAACCGGCGTACCGTCGATTTCCGAAATGAAGTCGCCGGCGAGAATGCCTGCGCGGGAAGCCGGCGTGTCGTCGATCGGCGTGATGACCTTGACGAGCTCGTTCTCCATGGTCACTTCGATGCCGAGACCGCCAAATTCACCCTTGGTCTGGGTGCGCATGTCATTGGCATCCTTGGCATTCATGAAGCTCGAATGCGGATCGAGCGAGCTCAGCATGCCGTTGATGGCGTTTTCCACCAGCTTCTCGTCATCCGGCGGCGTCACATATTGTGCGCGCACGCGCTCGAACACGTCGCCAAAGATCGACAGTTCCTTATAGGTCGAAGGCCCGGCCGCCTGTGCCGGCATGCTCGCCGAATAAATCACGCTCATCGCCGTGGCGCCCATAAGCCCACCGATAAGGAGAAGCGAAACCTTACGAATCATTGTGCGCCCTTCCGGTATTTTTTGCGGTCCACCACGGTTGGGAATCAACCGGTACACCGTCTTTCCTGAACTCAATGTAGAGCGTTGGCCTGTCGGTTTCCAGCGCCAATGCTGCTGCACTCGCTACTCTTTTTGCACCCATGGAGGCGATGGGCTCTCCGGAGAACACGAACATGCCCTGCCGCGTCCTCACATTGTCCATGCCCGTCATCACCACATGATATCCATCACCCGTATTGAGGATGATCATCCGGCCATAACTGCGAAAATCTCCGGCAAACACCACGAAGCCGTCTGCAGGCGCCGTCACGATGGCTTCCGGTCCGCTCGCAACGACAATTCCCTTGGAAAAGTGGCCCGTTCCGTCCGCATCGCCGAAGCGCCGCAGCACCTCGCCGGCAACCGGCACCTCCAGCTTTCCCTTCAAACTCGCGAAGGGATATGCGGGCGCAATACGGTTTTTATCGGGCATTCCAGCCTCGGCCGCGGCGCGCTCCTTTTCACGTTCCGCCTCCGAAAGACGGGCCAGACGCTGCTCTTCCGCCCGCGCCTTTTCCATCGCCTCCCGCACCGAGGTAATCTCGCCTTCAAGCGAACTGACCAGCCCCTCAAGGCTCGTCGCCTTGCTCGCAAGCTCTTCAGATCGCTTGCGTTCCGCCTCCAGCTCCGCCGCCGTCTGGGTGTTCTTGCGGTCATTTTCGGCAATCAGCAGGTCAAGGCGTTTTTCCTCTTCCAGACTTGCCGTCATCATACCCGTAAGATCGTCCTTTTCGCGAGCGATTGCCTGCCTCAGATCGGTCAATTCTTTGAGAGCGGCGACCAGCTTGTCGGTTTCACCGCGAATGCCGGGCACGACGGCGCCGAGAAGAATGGCGCTTCGCACGGACGCAAGCGCATCCTCCGGCGAGACGAGAAGGGCGGGGGGCGGATTTCGGCCCATGCGCTGCAACGCCGCCAGAACTTCCGCCAGCACCCCGCGTCTTTCCCGCAGCGACGCCTTGACGCCATCCTCGCGCACCGAAAGCTTGGCGAGGCGATCCTCACCATCGCTGATCTTGGTTTCCAGCGCCTTGCGCCGGGCAGCGGATGCGATCAGCTCCTCCCGGATGCGGGCGCTGTCCTGATTGAGGGAGGCGATGCTCTCCTCAAGCGTCCTTGTCTTGTCTTCCGAAAGACCGATGCTGTCTACCAGTTCCTCCAGATCCTGCCGGTTCTGGTCGCGGCGCTTCTCCAGCGTCTGCAGCGCATCCGGAGAGGAATCATCGCCTGTGGCCGGAACGGCACCCGCATCGTCCCGCGAATAGGTCGGACCGATCCCCAGGACGAAAGCAGCAATAACCGCGCCCGCAAGGGCAGCGTGCCGTTTTCGTTGAGGCCTGTTGTCCATGTGAACTTTCTTTGATGCCGAAGCAGGAGCGTCGATATTAGGGATTTTGCCGCGATCTTCCAAGAGGCCTGAGAAAGGCCGCCCGCTGCCAGCGGTGTCGCGGAGCTTCATGTTAAAATTGAGACATTTCTCCGAATCGGAGCCCGTTCAAACGCGATGATAGGGATGGCCGGAAAGGATTGTGACGGCACGGTAGAGCTGTTCGGCAATCAGGATACGAACGATCTGATGCGGCCATGTCAGCTTGCCGAGATTGAGAACGGCCGTCGCCTTGTCATAGAGCGTGGGGTCGAGCCCGTCGGCTCCGCCTATGGCAATTATGAGATCGCGCTTGCCGCTATCGCGCAGATCGCCAAAAAATGAAGCGAAGGCAGGACTATCGAGCGCTTTTCCGCGCTCGTCCAGCAGGACGAGGGCAGCTCCATCAGCCAGATGTTTTTCCAGCATCGCGGCTTCTTCGCGCTTGCGGGTCTCCGCATTGGAAGCGCGGCTTTCGGCAACCTCGATCACCCGTGAAAACTCCAGCCCGATCGCCGGGCCGGTCTTTGCCAGGCGCTCGGTATAACGGGCCGCAAGATCCTTTTCAGGGCCGGATTTCAGCCGTCCCACCGCAAAAATTGAAATCCGCATCGCAAACCTGCATTCGTCGTGACCCAACAGGGTCACGCTCTTAACAGCATAGCCTGCGGATTCCTATGCGGCCGGTCTGATTTCCGGCCAGAGGCACCGTTTCCGAAGTCAGATATGATCTTCGGCAAAAGCGATGCACTCGCTCAAAGGCTCACCGCATCAATGCAGCGTCTCTTCCGGCATATCCGGCGTCGCCCACATTTTTTCAATGTTATAGAAGGCGCGGATTTCCGGACGGAACACATGAACGATGATATCGCCGGCATCGATAACCACCCAGTCTCCGGCCTCAAGACCTTCAACGCGGGCGTTTCCGAACCCTTCATCCTTCATATCTTTCAGGAGATGCTCGCAAATCGCCGAGACATGCCTGTTCGACCGCCCGGAGACCACGACCATGTAGTCCGCAAGTGCCGATTTTCCGGCAATGTTGAGAGAGACGATATCTTCAGCCTTGGAGTCCTCGAGGCTCGCGAGGACGGTTTCGAGGGCATGGCCGGCGGCATCGGCGCCACTGTCCTGACCCTTCGGGATAGCAACGAACGCTCTTCCCTTGGCGTGTACTGTTGTCAGAGGTTTTCCTTTCCAAGAATGACAAAACAGGCACTGCGCGACGCGATTCTCTGCGTCACACAATAAAGGTGGCATCAAAACATTAACTTTTCAAGATATGGAGCCTTTGACACCCGGCCCATACATCATTTGTGATCGAAGGCGTCATTTGCGACCGTTTCGCAGTGCCGTGGAGCTGAGTGTCGAACGCGGCCCATGAATGAAAACCCAGGCGGGAGCGCGTTTTTTCCACAAAACGCCGGCATCGTCCTCATCTATCCGCGCCTGGCTGAAAGCCTGCGCCATGGTGGAGGAGAGGTAGGACAGAGTCGAACCCGGTCGATCGATCACCGCGATTGGGAAAGTCTCAGCGATGGTGCGCCATTTCTGCCAACGGTGAAAACTCTTCAGATTGTCGGCGCCCATGATCCAGACGAAGCGAACATGCGGATTCTTCGCCTTCACCTTGGCAAGCGTATTGGCCGTATAGCTCATGCCCAGCGATTTTTCGAAGGCCGTGACCTTGATGCGGGGATCATGAACAAGCTTTTCGCAAGCGGCGATGCGGTCTTCGAGGGACGCCAGTTCCGAACGGCTTTTCAGTGGATTGCCCGGAGTGACGATCCACCAGAGCTGATCGAGACCCAGCCTGCGCAGCGCTATTTCCGCCACCAGCGCATGGCCGGCATGCGGCGGATTGAAGGAGCCGCCGAAAAGCCCGACGACCATGCCGCGCTCCACATGCGGCATGGTGAGATAACGTCTGTCGAGGCGCTTATCGGCCGGCAAATATCACGTCCGTGTCTGGCCGGTGCCATGCACACGGTATTTGAACGAGGTGAGTTGCTCGACGCCGACAGGACCGCGTGCATGCATCTTGCCGGTGGCGATGCCGATTTCAGCACCCATGCCGAATTCGCCGCCATCCGCGAACTGCGTCGAGGCATTGTGCAGCAGAATGGCCGAATCGAGTTCGTTGAAGAACCGTTCGACCACATCAGGGTCCTCGGCAATCACCGCCTCTGTGTGGTTGGACGAATAGGTGCCGATATGATCGATCGCACCGGAAATGCCATCCACAACGGCGACCGAAATGATCGCATCGAGATATTCGGTGCGCCAGTCCTCCTCCGTTGCCGGCACCAGATCCGCCACCACATCGCGAACCGCCTGCGAACCGCGCACTTCGCAGCCAGCTTCGATCAAGGCCTTGACGAGCGGCGTGAGATGCGTGGAAACGGCAGCGGCATCCACGAGCAATGTCTCTGCCGCCCCGCAAATGCCGGTGCGGCGCATCTTGGCATTAACGACGATACGTTTGGCCATGTCGAGATCGGCAGATTTGTCGACATAGATATGGCAGATGCCCTCGAGATGCGCGAAGACCGGCACGCGGGCTTCCGACTGCACCCGCGCCACCAGGCTCTTGCCGCCGCGCGGCACGATCACGTCAACCGTGCCGTTCAAACCGCTGAGAAGCGCACCGACGGCGGCACGATCGGTCACCGGCACGAGTTGAATGGCATGCTCAGGGAGCCCGGCAATCTTCAGGCCTTCCACGAGGCAGGCATGGATAGCACGCGATGAATGTTGCGAATCCGAGCCGCCGCGCAGGATCACGGCATTGCCTGCCTTGAGGCACAAAGCGCCGGCATCCGCCGTCACATTCGGGCGGCTTTCGTAGATCACACCGATAACGCCGAGCGGCGTGCGCACGCGCTCGATTTTCAGCCCATTCGGGCGATCCCAAGCGGCGATGACTTCACCGACCGGATCGGGCAGCGCGGCAACCGAGCGGATGCCTTCGGCAATGCCGGCGATGCGCGCATCGTTGAGCGTCAGCCTGTCCACAAACGAAGCGGCAAGGCCGGCGCTTTCCGCAGCGGCCAGATCCTTGCGGTTGGCGGCGAGGATCGCATCCTTCGAGGCTTCGATGGCGGAGGCCATGGCAAGCAGCGCGCGGTTCTTCTGGTCTGTGCCCGCAATGGACAACGGTCGCGAAGCAGCTTTCGCCTGAGCGCCGATGGTCAACATCAGCGCGTCAATATCATGGCTCTGCTTCACGGCCTGTTCAGGCATGGACCTCATCCTTCTTTGCATTCTTAACTTTGACGGCAGCGCCCGTCATCACCAGATCGTCACGATGGATCATCGCCGCCCGCCCGACATAACCGAGGATCGCCTCGATCTCGTTCGACTTGTGACCGATGATAAGACGCGCTTCCTCCGCATCGTAACCCGCAAGGCCACGAGCGACTTCACGGCCTTCGGCGCCGATAATGGCGATCGCATCACCGCGTCCGAAATTGCCTTTCACCTGCCGCACGCCTGCGGGAAGCAGGCTTTTTCCGGCATAAAGCGCCTTTTCGGCCCCTGCATCCACATGGATTTCGCCGGCCGGCTGCAATTGCCCGGCAATCCAGGTCTTGCGCGCCGTCACCGGCGTTCCCGATGGGGCGAACCATGAGGAGCGCGCGCCGTTTTCAATAGCCTTCAAGGGATTAAGCGTCTTGCCGGAGGCGATGATCATGCCGCAGCCGGCAGCGGTCGCGATCTTGCCCGCGTCGATCTTGGTACGCATGCCGCCGCGAGAAAGCTCGGATGCCGCACCGCCTGCCATGGCCTCGATTTCGGGCGTAATATCGGCGATCGTCTCAAGGAATTTCGCGTCGGGATCGAGATGCGGCGGAGCTGTGTAAAGCCCGTCAATATCCGAAAGCAGCACCAGAAGATCGGCACCCGTCATGGTCGCCACACGTGCCGCCAGACGGTCATTGTCGCCATAGCGAATTTCGGTGGTCGCCACGGTATCATTTTCATTGATGATCGGGATAGCGCCGATCTTCAGCAGCTGGTTGATGGTGGCGCGCGCATTGAGATAACGGCGGCGCTCTTCGGTATCGGAGAGCGTCAGCAGAATCTGGCCGGCGACGATCTCATGCCGTGACAGGCTTTCCGACCATGCCCGCGCCAGCGCGATCTGGCCGACAGCCGCCGCCGCCTGGCTTTCCTCCAGCTTCAATGCACCGGAAGGCAAGCCGAGCACGGTGCGGCCAAGCGCGATGGCGCCCGAAGAGACGACTTGTACATCCGCGCCGTTTTTCTTGAGCGCGGCGATATCCTCGCAGATGGCGTCGAGCCAGTCTTTCTTGAGGCCGGTCTTCCGGTCCACCAGAAGCGCCGATCCGATCTTGATGACGATCCGGTGGTGGCTCGCCAGCGGCTTGCGCATCAGGCTCATAGACGGTCGTCCTCTTCCTCGGCCTCGCTGTCCTCATGCGGCATGGACCGGTCGGGCAGGGCGGTTTCACCGCCATTGCTCGCCGAGACGATGACATCGCGAAGGGCGCGCAGCGCTTCCGTCATACCGATATGCGCGGCAGCGGATAGCAGGAGCGGAGGACGGCCGCAGGCCTTTTCCAACTCCTTCGCCTTCTTTTTCAATTCTTTTTCATCCAGCACGTCGATCTGCGACAGCGCCACGATTTCCGGCTTGTCGGTCAAGCCGCCGCCATAGGCATCCAGTTCGGCTTTAACCGTCTTGTAGGCCTTGCCGACCTTTTCTTCCTGCGCGGAAACGAGGTGCAGCAGCACGCGGGTCCGCTCCACATGGCCGAGGAAACGGTCACCGATGCCCACGCCCTCATGCGCACCTTCGATCAGGCCGGGAATATCGGCCAGCACGAATTCACGGCCGTCAATGGTCGCAACGCCGAGGTTCGGATGCAGGGTGGTGAAGGGATAATTGGCGATCTTCGGCCGCGCGCGGGTCACCGTCGCAAGAAAGGTGGATTTGCCGGCATTGGGCAGACCAACGAGACCGGCATCGGCGATCAGTTTCAGGCGAAGCCAAACCGTCTTTTCCTCACCCGCAAGGCCCGGATTAGCGTGGGTGGGCGCCTGATTGGTGGACGACTTGAAATAGGCATTGCCGAAACCGCCATTGCCGCCGGCGGCGAGACGAAAGCGCTGGCCTTCCTTGGTGAGGTCGACGATCAGCGTCTCATTGTCTTCCTCGAAGATTTGCGTGCCGACCGGTACCTTCAGCACCACATCCGAACCCTTGGCACCGGTGCGAGTCTTGCCCATGCCGTGCTGTCCGATCGAGGCCTTGAAATGCTGCTGGAAACGGAAGTCGATAAGCGTGTTGAGACCGTTGACCACTTCGACCCAGACATCGCCGCCGCGTCCGCCATCACCGCCGTCAGGACCGCCGAATTCGATGAATTTTTCGCGCCGGAAGGACACAGCGCCCGCGCCGCCGTCACCGGACTTGATATAGACTTTTGCTTCATCGAGAAATTTCATCGGACTGCCGTTCTGTCGGTTTGCGGACGCAACAATCTTCCTGCTGCGTCGAACAAAAATATCGTCGTTTCGAATACAAGCGCTTCTCCACGAGGTCAAAGACTATCGTGCGGGAAGCCCATGCGCGAGACAAGGCCGGTTTGGGGTAAACCGGCCTTGTTTAGGGCATCGGGCCGAAAAGTGTATAGCGGTTTTCGGAAAACCCAATGCTCCTCAATGTCAGCGATGTGGCGGGATGAAATCCTCAGCCGTGATCACCGTATCGATATGCGCCACCATGGCGGCGCGCGCCGTGGCGTAGATCTGGTGGCAACCGGTTACCTGGAAACCGAGTTTCTCCTGCACCCGTAGCGAAGCGGGATTATCCGCAAACACGCCGGAATGAAGCATCACCCCCGGCATGCGGCGGAAGAACCGTTCCACCACACCGGCCACCGCCTCGGTCATGTAACCCTTGCCCCAGTAGAAGCGGTTCAGCCAGTAGCCGAGATGCCACTCGCCATGCCGCAACTCCACCGAGACGATGCCGATCAGGGTATCGTCACCACTGGTGATGGCGAAATCCCAGTCGGGCAGGGTACCGGAGGTACGCAAGACCAGCCATTCCAGCGCATCCTGCTTGTGGTAGGGTGCGGGAACGCGGGCCAGCATTCTGGTCACGGCGAAATCGCCAAGCGATTCCGCAATGCTGCCGGCATCGGAAAGGCGCTGCGGCCGCAGCACCAGACGCTTTGTCTCGATGACAGGGCAGGGGCCGGGCGGCGCCACTGTCGTGGCAGTTCGCCGTCGGGTCAGTTCGAGCGCACTCATCCCATGTCCCCCCAGCTCTTCAGCGAAACCCAGGTCTTGCGGTCCAGCCTGTACCATTCGACCGGCACCATGCCGCCGAGCGCCAGCGAACCGACCATGCCGGAACCCTGGAACTGGAAACCGCACTTCTGGATGACGCGGCGCGAGGCGATGTTGGTGACCCGGCAACGGGCATCGATCTGGTCGATTTCACGCGTGCGGAAGGCCATGTCGATCAGCGCATGCGCCGCTTCGGTCATGTAGCCGCGGTTCCAGTAGGGTTCCCCCAGCCAGTAACCGATCTCCAGCGTCTTTTCATCTTCCTGGGGTTCGAGCGCGCAGCAGCCTAAAAACTCGCCATTGTCCATGCGGGTAATCGCATAGACGCACTTGCCAATCTCGCCAGCTTTGGAGCGTCGCACAAAATCCGCGGCGTCTTTGGCCGTGTACGGGTGCGGCATACGCGACACCATGGTCGCGATATTGGCATTGTTGGCAAGATGGGCAAGGGCGTCGATGTCTTCTTCGTGAGGCTTGCGCAAAACCAGCCTCTGCGACAGTAAAACGGGGCAATCGCTCCTCGACCGATCGGGCCTCGGCCGCTCTTCGGGTGACCGTGATTGGTCAACCCTCAACAATTCAGCTTGCATGGTTCAGTCCCTCCTTGGGGTAAAAGAAACAGGGGAGATGGTAGTGCCCCATCTCCCCTGTTTCTTGACTGAACTTTGCATTTCAGCCGGGTCGATGGGACACCGGCTGCATATAAACGCTTACCGGCTTATTCTGCGGCTTCCGCTTTCGGGGCCACGGATACGAATACGCGGCCATTGGCCTTCGTGCGGAAGTTCACGTTACCTGCGGTCAGCGCAAAAATCGTGTGGTCCTTGCCGATGCCGACGTTGGCGCCCGGATGCCACTGCGTGCCACGCTGGCGCAGAATAATGTTGCCTGGAATGACGGCTTCGCCGCCGAACTTCTTTACGCCAAGGCGCTTGGATTCAGAATCGCGACCGTTACGCGAGGAACCGCCAGCTTTTTTGTGTGCCATTGGAGTTCTCCTTTAAACCTTGTTTCCCGTGTCGCGCCGATCAGGCAGCAACGATGTCCGTGATGCGGACGACAGTGTGATGCTGACGATGGCCGCGCGAACGCTTGGAGTTCTGACGACGACGCTTCTTGAAGGCGATAACCTTCTTGCCGCGATTGTGCTCGACAACTTCAGCCTTGACGATGGCGCCCTTGACGAAGGGTGCACCGAACTTGGCATCAGCGCCTTCGCCGACCACGAGAACTTCGGTGAATTCTACAGTTGCGCCTGCCTCTGCTTCCAGCTTTTCGATGGTCAGCACGGCGTCGGCCGCTACGCGGTACTGCTTACCGCCGGTCTTGATGACTGCGAACATTTTTTATCCTTTCATGTTCGTTCCGGCTCTGCCCGCCAAAGCAAGCTGGCCGTCTTTTTATCAGTCGGAATTTGGTAGAAACCCGTCGAGACAAAATGTCCCTTTGAATATCTGCCGGTGAAGCCGCCTTTTGAGGGGCGGAATAAACGGAAGGCGCACTACGCCATCAATTTGGGTGCCGATTACGCGAGACGCCCATTTATGTCAAGATGACGACGGCCTGAAAAGTAACTGTAACGCCAAGAATTTCATGCTTTTTCGGCGGGTGAAGCAGACGGGTCTCGAAATTTGCCCCGCAAGTGTTTATATGGGCCTTCCAACAAGGAGCAGAAATGGCCCGCATAGACCAGACCGACGATTGGCGGGACCGCCATGCGCCGACACTTTCCGCCTTCGAGTCGCTTGCGATCGAGGCATATGGCCACCTGCCGGAAGAATTTCGCGCATTGACGAAAGATCTCATCATCGAGATCGCCGATTTTCCAACCGATGACGTGTTCGAGGACATGGCGCTCGAAACACCTTTCGACCTTCTCGGTCTCTTCGAAGGGCGCGGCATCTCCGAACGTTTCACCATGGAAACGGGCGAGATGGTGAACCGCATCACGCTGTATCGCCGTCCCATTCTCGACTATTGGGCCGAGAATGAGGAAACGCTTGGTGATATCATCACCCATGTTCTCATCCATGAAATCGGCCACCATTTCGGCCTCTCGGATGACGACATGGAGCGGATCGAGGAAAGCGCCGACGAGGCCGCCGCCGATCGCTGATCGGGGCGGCTATCACCGCTCATTGCTCGCCGAGCTTCATGTCCGGATGGTATTCCTTGCCTTCCACCACCTTGGTCACGGCCTGCCCGCAATGCATGACGCCGCTTGCGGCATTGAAGGCATAGCTGGGTGAACCCGCAAGTTCCCAGCCCTTGTTCAGCGCTTCGGTGACCCGGTGACAGAATTTGGAGTCGTCCGGACCGGTTATGAAACGATAGACCTTCACGTTTTTTTCGCCTTTCTTTGCGCGATGATATCGGCCATGGCGACCAGCCTTTCGGCCTGGCCCACATGCAGCCGTTCGATCATCCGACCGTTCATGTTGATGACGTTCAATTCCACAGATTCCGGTTTTGCGAAAGCGGCAATGATCTCGCGGGCTTCCGCAACCGCCGCTTCATCCGGGGCGAAATGCCGGTTGGCCGGTTCGATCTGGGCAGGATGGATCAGCATCTTGCCATCAAATCCCATGGCGCGCGCCTGTTCGCATTCAGCTTCAAAAGCCTCGATATCGCGAAAATCATTCGAGACACTGTCGATGACATCAAGCCCATATGCCCGCGCCGCAAGAACCACCTGCATCATCCACGGCACGAGATAGGTGCGGCCGGGAAGGCGCGGAACCCGCGTTTCCTTGCGCAGATCGTTCAGCCCGATGACGAAAGCGGCAAGCCGGGCATTCGGCGTATGGGCCGCATCGGCAATCGAGGCGGCATTCAGGACGCCGAACGGCGTTTCGATCATCGCCCAGATTTTCAGGTGCTCGGGCGCATCAGTTTCTGCCAGAAGATCGGCCAACTCATGAATATCGGAAGGCTGCTCCACCTTCGGCAATAAAACCGCATCCGGCCGGCAGGAAAGCACAAGCTGGAGATCCGCTTTTCCATCCGGTGTCGAAAGCGGATTGATGCGGATGATCGTTTCCCGTCCGTCGAAAGACGGACCTGAGAACAGCTTTTCCAGATTGTCCCGCGCCTTGCCCCTCATATCGGGCGCAACCGAATCCTCGAGATCGAGGATCACGCCATCACAGTCGAGCGTCCCGATTTTTTCGAGTGCCCGGACATTGATCGCCGGAACTGACAGCAAGGAACGACGTGGTCTCACGGAAATATTTTCGGAAAAATTGACGATGCCGCACTTGTGTCAAGCTTTTGTGACATCTGCAAGCCGACAATCCACTGAATCCTCTTGCAAGCCGGAAGAAGAAGGCCCACATTCGTCTGGATAGAAAGGTTTGGATCATGCAAGGCATACGTTCGTTTTTCATCGCCGCATCTGGCATTGCAATTCTGGCGATCGTCGCTCTTTTCACCGCGTCGCTTACGGTGGCTTTCATCGGCGTGCTCGCGGTTCTCAGCGCTGCCCGACTGCTTTCCGCGCGTCTGAAGCCGGCCCCCATTCCGGTCAAGCCGCGTAACCAGCGCGACATGCGCGTCTGGAACGACGGCAAGGGCACGATTATCGATCTCTGAGGTCGTTTAATCCGGTCAGGATGCGACAACGTCCCACGAGGCGTACCGAAGAACGCGGGTTTGCGCTTCTAAAGCGCCGATTTTTGCAGTATTTCCCCGCAGAGAACATCCGGCAGGCTTTCGTCAGTGCCGGATTTTGTTCAAGGGAAACACGGGAAGCGACAGATGGAAAAATTCACCAAGCTGACGGGCGTCGCCGCGCCCATGCCGGTCGTAAATATCGATACCGATATGATCATTCCGAAAGATTATCTGAAGACCATCAAGCGCACCGGTCTCGGCAAAGGTCTTTTCGCCGAATCCCGTTATCTCGAAGACGGTTCGCCCAATCCCGATTTCGTGCTGAACAAGCCCGCCTACCAGAACGCCCAGATTCTCGTTGCCGGTGACAATTTCGGCTGCGGCTCGTCGCGCGAACATGCGCCATGGGCACTGCTCGATTTCGGCATCCGCTGCGTGATCTCCACCAGCTTCGCCGACATCTTTTACAATAACTGTTTCAAGAACGGCATCCTGCCTGTTGTCGTCAGCCCCGAGAATCTCGAAAAGCTGCTGGACGACGCGTCGCGCGGATCGAACGCCGTTCTCTCCATCGATCTGGAGCGCCAGGAAATCAGCGGTCCCGACGGCGGCACGATTACCTTCGAGATCGATGAATTCAAGCGTCATTGCATGCTGAACGGTCTCGACGATATCGGCCTGACGCTGGAACATTCCGGCGCCATCGACACGTTTGAAAAGGCGAACGCCTCGGTCCGTCCCTGGGCCTGACCCCATTTCCGCTCTTCAAAAAGCCGATCCCGTACCAAACCGTACCGGATCGGCTTTTGCTTTGCTTGAAAAGCCCTTGAGGCGGAGATAAGAAGCCCTCGATCCCGTCCGGCTGCGATACGACCAGGCATGTGCAGGACGGAACGAGTTAGACGCCGCGCTCGCCGCCATCGAAAACCCTTCATGATGTTTTCCGGCGCGCCGCCCAAGGAGGGTTCTCATGACAGTCCGTTCGCTTTTCCTGCTGCCCGGTGATGGTATCGGCCCTGAAGCCATGACCGAAGTCCGCAAGCTGATCGATTATATGAACAGCGCGACAGGTGCAGGCTTTACCGTTTCGGAAGGCCTCGTCGGCGGCTCCGCTTATGACGCTCATGGCGTGGCGATTTCCGATGCGGATATGGAAAAGGCGCTGGCCGCCGATGCGATCCTGTTCGGTGCCGTCGGCGGTCCGAAATGGGATGGCGTTCCCTATGAGCATCGGCCGGAAGCCGGTCTGCTGCGCCTGCGCAAGGATCTCGAACTTTTCGCCAATCTGCGCCCGGCCATCTGCTATCCGGCACTTGCCGCCGCTTCTTCGCTGAAGCCGGAACTGGTCGAAGGTCTCGATATCCTCATTGTCCGTGAACTGACGGGTGGCGTTTATTTCGGTGAACCGAAGCAGATCATCGATCTCGGCAACGGCCAGAAGCGCGGCATCGACACACAGATCTACGACACCTTCGAGATCGAGCGCATCGCCAGCGTCGCTTTTGAACTGGCCCGCACCCGCGACAACCGCGTCTGCTCGATGGAAAAGCGCAACGTGATGAAGTCGGGCGTGTTGTGGAATCAGGTTGTCACCGAAACCCATGCCGCCAAGTACAAAGACGTTCAGCTGGAACATATGCTGGCGGATGCCGGCGGCATGCAGCTCGTGCGCAAGCCCAAGCAGTTCGACGTCATCGTGACCGACAACCTCTTCGGCGACATGCTGTCCGACGTGGCCGCCATGCTGACAGGCTCGCTCGGCATGCTGCCGTCTGCCTCGCTCGGTGCACCTGACGCCAAGACCGGCAAGCGCAAGGCCATGTATGAGCCGGTGCACGGTTCGGCCCCTGATATCGCCGGCAAGGGCATTGCCAACCCGATCGCCATGATCGCGTCCTTCGCCATGTGCCTGCGCTACTCGTTCAACATGGTGGATGAAGCCACCAAGCTCGAGGCGGCAATCGCCAACGTATTGGACAAGGGCATCCGCACCGCCGACATCATGGCCGATGGTTGCCGCCAGGTCGGCACGTCTGAGATGGGTGACGCGGTTCTCGCCGAATTCAAGGCGCTTTCGGCGTAACGCTTGAAACGGGCTGGGCAGGTGGCACCGCCGTCTGCCCGTCCTCCTTTGGCAGAAGATGCTCGTAACGCCGGTCGGTCAGCGTCTTCAGAAATGCCACGATGGCATCCACCCGCTTGTCATCCAGCGCCGGCGCGGATGTCAGTTCCGTCATGGCAATATTCTCGGGCACCTCGGGCGCATCCCACGTCTTGCCCGTTTCCGGATTGATCTGACGGCTCGGCTTCTTGCTTTTGTATTTCACATAAAACAGCACCACCGTGCGCAAATCCCTGAATACGCCATTGTGCATGTAGGGACCGGTCACGGCGACATTGCGCAGCGTCGGCACCTTGAACTTGCCGCGCTGGGCGGCATCGCCAGCCACGGCGGGATTCTGCGCCAATCCGAGATCAACCGTACCTGGCTTGGAACCATTCACGGCCCTCACAGCCGTGTTGGCGGGAACACCGATGTTGAAATATTTGTGGTTGGTGAAGAGGCCGTCTTCCAGGCCCTTGGCGCCACGGATTTCATGGCATGTATTGCAATTGGTGAACTGCGTCGAAGAGATCAGAACGCGGCCCAACTCCTCCTGATCCGTCAGCTTTTCTTCGCCGCGCAGGAAGCGGTCATATCTGGAATCGAAGGTGGAAAATTCATCCGAACGCTCGAAGCTCGCAAGCGCCTTGGTCATCGCGGCATAGGCGGTTTCATCGCTCTGGAATACTTCCTTTCCAAACTGCGTGCCGAAGGCTGCAACATAATCCGGGTTCTCTTTGAGCCGTTTGACGACCGAAGCCTTGTCCGGCATGCCCATTTCGAGGGGATTGAGCGGCGGACCGCCAGCCTGATCCTCGAGCAGGGAGGCCCGGCCATCCCAGAATTGCCCGCCGACATACTCTGCCGCCGCATTCCTGCCGAAAGGCGGCGTGAAGCGGGCATAAGCTGCAGTCGGCGCGTTGCGGTCGCCCAGCGAAATCCCATCGTCGCCGAGCGATACGTCCCGCCCGACCTTGTCGCTCTCCCGCGCATCGGAAAAACCGGCGACCTGCATATGGCAAGTGGAACAGGCCATTGTGCGGTTCATCGAAAGATTGGGATCGTCGAACAGCGCTGCACCGAGCTTTTCCAGCGTCGCATAATCTTCACCACCGTGGGCCGCCGTAGCGTCGACGCCGGCGCCAAAAGGGGCCAGCAGAATGGATGCGGCGAGAGCAGCGGAGACAAAAAATCCGGGTTTCATCATCGATAGGCACGCTCGATATAAAATGCGCGGGAAAGGTTCGGGCCGGAAAATATGAAGCGGCTTTCGATCCCGCCGCGCTTCACCGGACATGGATCTTTGGAGACAACTCCGCTCTTCCATGCCCTTTAAAACGATCTATAGCACTTTCCCGTGATACAGGCCTACAAACTTTCGCAGCTTGGTCCACTTTGCCGCAGGCCCACAGAGAAAAACGGAAACGATCAATCGCCTCTGGCTATGGCATGAAAAAAGGTGCCCGAGACAAAACCTCTCCTGCCGCCCGATGGCCCGAGCGGACGACCTTGCCCGTCAGCAATTTGGGCGAAGGGCTCATCGCGGCCGGGATCGGTAACCCGGGCATAATGAAATTCATGGCCGCGCAGAACATCGCCCGCCGCGCCGAGCGGTCCGCTTGCCGCGATCGTCGCCTGCCGGTAGCCGAGATTCATCTTGCGCGTCGCAAAGCTGGTGGCATGCGACAGAAGCCCGGTCATTGCATGGGTCACCCCATCCGCATCTTCCAGCGCCTCGCCAAGCACCATGTAACCACCGCACTCGCCATGAACGGGCTTTGTCGAAGCAAAACTGGCGATGCCAGCCTTGAAATGGGCCGCGTCGGCAAGCTTTCCGGCAAAAAGCTCGGGATACCCGCCGGGCAGCCAGCAAATATCGCAGTTCCCGTCAGGTGCCTCATCCGCGAGCGGTGAGAACGGCACGATCTCGGCACCGGCCGCCTGCCAATGCTTCTTGAGGTGCGGATAAAGGAAAGTGAACGCCGCATCCTCCGCCAGCGCGATGCGCTGGCCGGGCGGTGCAATCGCCGCATTCGTCGAGCCGGAAGACACATCCACTGGCGCGGCGAGTAAAAGCAATGCGTCGAGGTCAATGGATTTTTCCATTGCGTCCGCCAGCCGTTCTATATGCGCATCGATCTCCGGGTGTTCGCTGGCCTGCACCAGCCCCAGATGCCGCTCCGGCAGGATAAGCGACGGATCACGCAACACGCAGCCGGCAACGGGGAGGCCGATTTTTTCGATGGCTTCCGTGCACAAGGTCCGGTGTCTTTCGCTGCCAGCCCGGTTCAGCACAGCTGCCGCCATGGTAACGGCAGGATCGTAATGGGCAAAACCATGGGCGATGGCGGCAGCCGTCTGCGACTGGCCGGATACATCCAGCACCAGCAGCACGGGAATGCCGAACAACCGCGCCAGATCCGCCGCCGAACCGGTCCGATTTTCCGCCACCGGAATACCGTCGAACAGGCCCATGGCGCTTTCGATCAGAACCAATTCCGCATCCTCGGTCTGCTGCAAAAACAGATGCCGCAGCAATTCCGGCCGCATGGCCCAGCTATCGAGATTAAGACCGGATGTGCCGGTGGCAAAGGCATGGAAACCGGGGTCGATATAATCCGGTCCCGTCTTGATGCCGCGCACCTTGATACCGCGTCGGGCAAAGGCCCGCAGCAGACCGATGGTCACGCTGGTCTTGCCGGACCCAGAGCGCGGCGCGCCGATGATGATTGCGCGCGCCGTCATGAGCCGGAAACTCCAAGACGCTCCCGCATCGAAACAATCTCGCCGATGACGATCAAAGCCGGCGCTTCGAAATTTTCCCTGATTGCATCGTCAGCTATGCTTTGCAATGTGCCTATGAAAATCCGCTCCTGCGCCGTCGTTGCCGACATGATGACGGCGACCGGCGTTTTTCCCGAACGCCCGCCTTGCATCAGAAGACCGGCAATCGTGCCGATATTCTTCAGCCCCATATAAACGACAATGGGTTCCTGCGTTTTCGCCAGCGCCAGCCAGTCCAGATCCTCTTCGGTGCCCGCTGCGTGACCGGTGGCGAGTGTCACGGCGCGGCTGATCCCGCGCATGGTGGCGGGAATTCGCGCTGAAGCGAGCGCGGTGAACGACGAGGTCATGCCCGGCAATATGCGAAACGGAACGCCGGCATGGACAAGCGCCTCGGCCTCTTCACCGCCACGCCCGAAAATAAAGGGATCACCGCCCTTCAGCCGCAGCACCTTTTTGCCTTGGCTGGCGAAATCGATCAGCGAAGCGGTAATATCATCCTGTGTCGCAGACGGCTTGCCGCCCCTTTTGCCCGCAAAAACAATCTCTGCCTGCGGAGCGAGAGCAACGACATCATCGCTCACCAGCGCATCACGCACGATGATATCGGCCTGAGACAGCGCGAGCGCCACTTCCAGCGTCAGATAACGCACATCGCCCGGCCCTGCGCCCGCGAGCCAGACATGACCGGCCTCGAAGACCGGACCTTTTGCGGCAATGCTGTTCAAAATCTGCGGTATCGACATTCTCTTGACTGCTTTTTAACGATGACGGAAAAAGCCGTCCCGGCTATAGAAATTCATATGGATACGGATGGAAAGACCCTTCGCCGCGGCTGGACCACGGGTACCTGCGCGGCGGCCGCCACGAAGGCGGCCTGCGCCGCCCTTCTGACCGGCGAGTTTCCTTACCCTGTCGAGGTCGAACTTCCAAGCGGCGCGAGGCCGGCATTTTCCCTCGCCACCGAGGAAAAAGGCGAAAACTTCGCCCGCGCCGGCGTCGTCAAGGATGCCGGAGACGATCCGGACGTTACCCACGGTGCGCTGATCGAAAGCACCATCAGACGGGGTCAACCGGGAAGCGGTATCACCTTCAAGGCCGGAAAGGGCGTTGGCACCATCACCCGGCCGGGCCTGCCCCTGCCGCCGGGAGAACCCGCCATCAATCCCGTACCGCGCAAGATGATCGAAACCGCCATTCGCGAGGTGGCCGGAGAAAGTGCCGATTTCGAAGTCGAGATTTCCGTCCGCGATGGCGAGAAGCTGGCGGAAAAAACCCTGAACGGCAGGCTCGGCATCGTCGGCGGCATTTCCATCCTCGGCACCACCGGCATCGTCATTCCCTTTTCCTGCTCCGCATGGATCCACTCCATCTGGCGTGGCATCGATGTGGCGCGCGCGACCGACTGCACCCATGTGCTGGGCGCCACCGGCAACACCTCTGAAAAAGCCGGGCAGGCGCTTTACGATCTGCCGGAAACCGCGCTGATCGACATGGGCGATTTCATCGGCGGCATGCTGAAATATCTGCGCAGCCACCCCGTCGAGCGGGTGACGATTGCCGGCGGTGTCGCCAAGATGACCAAGCTCGCCCAGGGCATGCTCGATGTGCACTCCAAGAAGGGGCTGGCCGATCTCGATGCGTTGGCGGCATTGGCGACGGAAGCCGGAGGAGATGAAAATCTCGCCATTGCCATCCGTCAGGCCAACATGGTCGCGCACGCCTTTGAGCTGGCCGAACGTGCGGGAATAGACCTCGGTGCGATCGTGGCGGAAAAAGCCTGGGTAACCGCAGCGGCGGCGCTGAAGACGCCCGCCATTGCGCTTGATATTCTGGTGTTCGATCGTCAGGGCGCGCTCAAGGGGCGCACCGCCTCCACGCCGTCGCATCAGCCTTTCGCATCTTCTTTCGGAGACCGGAACCGCCTTACATAGTCGGTGCTATAAAGCGCGCTTTCGCGAAAATCCGTGGATTGAAGTCCACGCCCGACGAAGATCAGGGCCGTCCGCTCTACCGGTTCGGCGGCGAGCTTGTCCTCAATATCGAACAGCGTGCCGCGAATGACCCGCTCATCCGCCCAGGAGGCGCGAACGACGATGGCAACCGGGCAGTCGGAGCCGTAAAGCGGCGTCAGCTCTTCCACCACCTTGCCGATGGCATGAATGGCGAGATGGATGGCAAGCGTCGCACCCGTTGCACCGAAAGCCTTCAGCGTCTCACCGTCAGGCATCTTCGATGCGCGCCCGGAAATACGGGTCAACACAAGGCTCTGCGCCACTTCCGGCACCGTCAGTTCCCGCTGCAAAGTGGCGGCTGCAGCGGCAAAGGAGGGCACGCCGGGCGTAACGGTATAATCGAGACCCAGCCGTTCCAGCCGGCGGATCTGCTCACCCATGGCGCTCCAGACGGAAAGGTCGCCGGAATGCAGTCGCGCCACATCCATGCCGGCCTTTGCTGCGGCCACGAATTCCGCCTCGATCTCATCCAGTGAAAGTGCTGCCGTATCGACGATACGCGCACCCGGCGGGCAATAGTCGATCAGCGCCTTCGGAACCAGCGACCCGGCATAAAGACACACCGGGCAGGCGGCGATAAGATCACGCCCGCGCACCGTAATGAGATCGGCGGCACCCGGACCGGCGCCGATGAAATGAACCGTCATTGTTGTTCTCCATGTTCGATGACGCAGCCGCTATCATGTGGGGCATCGTCAGTCGTTGCGATGGCCACCGTCACATCACCAACCACAAGACGCGGGGCGACCAGCCTTGCATTCTCTCCAGCAGCGGCCAGCGCCGCCGCTTCGCTCACACTTGGCGAGCCGGCATGATCAAGGCTTGCCTGTGAAAATGTCATTGTTTTAGAAGCAGCCGCATCGAGCCGCTCCTGCGGTACGATTTCCAGCGAAAGCGACAGGTTTTTCGCCGCCTCCGCAAGACCGGCTTCCTCAGCTTTGAGCGGTGCGGTCGCCAGAGAGTCTGCCGTCATGCCAAAAGCCTGCTCTGCGGCGCGCACGGCCAAAATAACCGCATCCGAACCGATGCCTTTGCGGCAGCCTATACCAGCCACGGTCACCATGGCTTGGCCCAGCTCCACTGCGTCACCGGCATCGCTGGACGCCAGCCCGACATGGAACCGACAGCAACCACCCGCGACACGTCCAGACGGATCATCGATCCGCCATGCCGCGCATGGGCGGCAAGCAGCACCGCCTCCATTTCCAGTGTTACCGCATTGGCAACCAGCCGCCCGCCCGGTTTCAGCGCGTGCATGGCGCCCTCAAGCACGCCCGCTTCACTGCCGCCACCACCGATGAAGATTGCATCCGGCTGGGGCAAGCCTTCGAAAGCCGCAGGCGCTGCGCCAATCATGACCTCAAGCGCCGGAACACCGAAAGCTTCGGCATTGCGGGCGATACGCTCCGCCCTTTCCGGGTGTTGCTCTATGGCGATGGCACGAAGCGAGGGATGGGACAGCATCCATTCGATACCAATCGAACCCGAACCGGCACCGATATCCCACAGCAACTCGCCCCGCCGTGGGGCAAGCGAAGAAAGTGTCACGGCGCGGAGTTCACGCTTGGTGATCTGCCCGTCATGTTCGAACAGGCTGTCATCCAGTCCCTGTGCAAAAGGCAGGATACGGGCGCCCTCGGCCGCGACGACGTCAATCGCCACCACATTCAACGGATCTATGTCTTCAAAGGCGAAATCAGCCGCCCTGACCTGCCGCCGCCTCTCCCGCTCTCCGCCCAGGGCTTCGAGCAAAACGAATTCCGACTGGCCGAAACCCAAATCGGACAACAACTCCGCGATCAAGGCCGGGGCGTGGGCGTCCGAGGTGAGCGCGATGATCCGCGCACCGGCGTGTAGATACGGCCGCAAGAGATCGATGGAACGCCCGTGCAGCGAAACGCATTCGACCGATTGCAGCGCCCAGCCAAGCCGTGCGGCGGCCAGCGAGAAAGCGGAGGGCGAGGGATAACAAACTGTCTCATCCGCCTCCACATGCCGCAAAAGCGTGACACCGACGCCATAAAAGAACGGATCGCCCGAAGCCAGCACACAAACCTGCCTGCCACGCAACGCCACGACATCGCTCACATCCGTATCGAACGGCACCGGCCAGCGCCGCGCTTCTCCACGAATCGCCGCAGCCGCCAGTTCCAGGTGGCGTTTACCACCGAAAACGATCTCAGCCGCCTCTATCGCCTGGATCGCGTTCCGGCCCAGCCCCTCGAGCCCATCCTCACCAATGCCCACGATGGAAAGCCATCGCTTTTCTTTCTTTTCGGTGGAAGCGCTCTTTTCAGTAGAAGCACTGACCGTTCCGGAATATTCAGACGTCATGACACGCTCCATACTCATCCTTGGCGGCACGGCGGATGCCCGCATTCTGGCCGGCAGGCTGGCGGAAGACTCCGGCTACCGAATTCTGCTCTCCATGGCCGGCCGCACGCTCTCTCCGGTCGAACAGCCGGTGCCCATGCGCAGTGGCGGTTTTGGTGGCGCGGTCGGGCTGGCGGATTTCATTCACACCGGGGGTTTCGATATTCTCGTGGATGCCACCCATCCCTATGCGGCGAAAATTTCCGCCAATGCCGTTGAGGCGGCAGGGCTTGCCAGAGTTCCGCTGGTCACACTTTCCCGTCCTGCCTGGCAGCGTCAACCGGGTGACAGATGGCATGAGGTCGACACCGTCGAACAGGCTGTCACCGCGCTCGGCAGTGAAGGCAGGCGCGTGTTTCTGGCTTTGGGACGGCAGGAACTTCTTCCTTTCGAAGCCGCGCCCCAGCACGACTATCTCATCCGCAGCGTCGACCCGGTGGAGCCGCCACTGCAGCTGCCTCAGACGCGCTACATGACCGCGCGCGGTCCTTTTGCGCTGGATGATGAAATCCGCATGCTGGAAGAAGATCGCATCGAGACATTGGTCTCGAAAAACTCCGGCGGCAGCGCCAGCTATGGCAAGATCGAAGCGGCGAGACGACTCGGCCTGCCGGTCATCATGATCGAGCGGCCGCGACAGCGAAACGATGCGCGCCTGAATGACGTGACGGTACCGGATATTGCAGCTGCGCTCACCGCCATTCGCCATCAGCTCTCTCTTCTTGAAAAACGCGGCGAATAGACCAGCGGTTCTTTGCCGGAACGTTCGATCAGACGGGTTTCAGCCGAACCGACGATGATGCAGGTAGCCATATCCGCCATGTCGCTCGATGCTTCCGAAAGAGGCACGACCCGGATACGTTCATCCGCCCGGCCTGCCGCGCGACCGAAGATCACCGGCACCGAACCGGGCAAATGCACCCGCAACAGATCAAAAGCGGTACCGAGCTGGTGCGGCCGTGCCTTGCTGACGGGATTATAGAAAGCCATCACAAAACCGGCTTCCGCCGCCGCGATCAGCCGTTTTTCAATGATGCCCCAGGGTTTGAGATTATCCGACAGCGAAATGGCGCAGAAATCATGGCCGAGCGGCGCGCCGGCCCTTGCGGCGACCGCCAGCATGGCTGTCACACCCGGTACGACGGAAAAATCAATATCGCGCCATTCGGAGGGGCCGCTTTCGATCGCCTCGCAAACCGCCGCCGCCATGGCGAAAACGCCGGGATCGCCGCCGGACACCACGCAGACCTTGCCGCCCGAAGCCGCAAGCCGCAGAGCCTGCTCGGCGCGGGAAATCTCTTCGCGATTATCGGAAGCATGGCGGCGCTGGTGCGGCCCAAGCGACAGGCGGTCGAGATAGGGAATATAACCGAAGAAATCCTCCGATGCCTCGACGGCGGCAAGCGCCTCCGGCGTCACCTGCGCCGCACTGCCCGGGCCGAGGCCGACAACAACGAGCCTGCCGGTCATGGCTTTTCACCTGCAGAGGGTCTGGTTTTCCAGCCCGGCACCAGAACCAGCGAAAAATAGGGCGCAGGCGATGCATCGCGTTCGATGAGCCGCACCGCATGGCTGTTGGCCATCGTGCCGCGCTCGACATAAAGCGCGTCTTCAAGCTTGCCAGCCCTTTCCAGCGCCCGGCGAATCTTTGGCAGGTTGCGCCCCACCTTCATGATCACCGCGCCGTCAGTTCCGGACAGACGCTCCGTCAAAACGTCTTCGCCAAGCGTACCGGGGAGAACGCTCAAAATATCGTCGCCCTGCACCAGCGGCAGGCCGGCCATGGACCAGCAGCCGGACATGGCCGTGATGCCCGCGACAACCTCCGCCGGATAGGACGGCGCAAGACGCAAATGCAGGTGCATATAGGAACCGTAAAACAGCGGATCGCCTTCCGACAGCACGACAACATTGCGCCCGGCCTCAAGATGCACAGCGATATCCTTCGCCGACTGATCGAAAAAGGCGGCGATGGCATCACGATAATCGTTGCCGTTTTTGTCGCTTTCGACGGTTACCGGATAGACCAACGGCATTTCCAGCGTGCCGGGGCGAATGAAGGCTTCGACGATACCGCGACCATTGCCACTGCCACCCTTCTTGCAGAAGAAGGCGAGCACATCGGCATTTTCAATCGCACGCACGGCTTTCAGCGTCAGAAGCTCGGGATCGCCGGGGCCGGTGCCGACGCCCACGAGTTTACCCTTCGGATGTTCGAAAAGAGCCGCGCTCACAGGCCAGCCCTCGCAACCGCGTTGATGGCGGCAGCCGTCATGGCCGAACCACCCATGCGTCCCTTGACGATGGCATAGGGAATGCGAAGCGAACTTGCCTCCAGCGCGTCTTTCGATTCCGCCGCACCGACAAAGCCGACGGGCATGCCGATGATGGCGGCCGGGCGCGGGGCGCCTTTTTCCAGCATCTCCAGAAGATAGAACAGGGCCGTCGGCGCATTGCCGATGGCGACCAGCGCTCCCTCCAGCCTCTCCGCCCAGAGATCGAGCGCGGCGGCAGAACGGGTATTACCGATCTTTTTCGCAATGTCAGGCGTTCGGGGATCGCGAAGGGTGCAGACCACATCATTATCAGCCGGAAGGCGGGCGCGCGTCACGCCATGGGCAACCATTTCCGCATCACAGAGAACAGGCTTGCCGGCTCGTAGAGCACCACGCGCAGCGGCAACAAAATCCGGCGAAAAGCGGAAATGACTGGCCGCCTCCACCTGCCCGCAGGCGTGGATCATACGAATGGCGATATCCGCCTGCTCTTCGGTAAAGGCGGATAAGTCCGCTTCTTCGCGAATGATGGCGAAGGAGCGCTCATAGATCGCATTGCCGTCGCGAATATAGTCATAGTCGGTCATCGGTCATCCTGTCGAAGCGCCGCACCGATCGCCTGTTTGCCCAGCCGGGCAAAAAGGGTGGCGGCGGTTTCCCCGGGCTTATGTTCTTTTTCGTAAAGACGGGCAAGCCGCGAAAGCGCCGTTCTCTGATGCTGGAAAGGTAAAATGCCGTCCGGCACGTCACCGGCGCGGCCCGAAATCGAAAAGGCCAGGCCGTCGGCGGTCCCGGACAAAGTGAGAAGCGACGGCGCGGGGTGCGCGCAGCCCTTGCCGCAGCCGGAAATATGCAGCGTGAAGGAGCCATCCAGCAACGGGGCGCATTGCTCAGAAGCAAAGGCAGCCAATTCATGGGTGGGAAGAAAAGCCGAAGCGCAGCCCGGCGCACCGGGACAGACGGCGATGCAAGAGCGTGCATCACTATCCGTCGTGATGAAACCGGACGCCCTTGCAGTATCAAGCAATGCCTCGCAGGCAGATGACGATCCGAAAAATAGCAGGCTATGATTTGGTGCTGGCCGCAAGGCCGTGATACCCAGCACACCAGCCCGTTCGCAGAGATCTGACAAATCGCAGGCCCGGATTTGCCCGAAAGCAGGCGCAATACCAAGGGCGAAGCCATCCTTTCCCGTCGTCATCAGCCCCCAAGGGGTCGAAGCCGCCGTGGCGACGTCCATGATCACCCGAACCAGCAGACGGTCGCCGCAAACTGCTTTTATCGTCGCGTGGTCCAGATCGCGGCCGCGAGCAAGCGATCCCTTGCCGGCCAGATGAACGAGCAGCGACAGAACGGCACCCGCCGCCGCGTCCGTCTCAACCAATCCCGCACTCAGCGCCCTGCTTTCCGGCCCACCCACGAGCAGCCGCCAGAAGGTCCGATCGTCCAGAGAGACTGCTTTCAGGCGAATATCGGCCAGCAAATCTCCCATGGAGACACGTCCACCGCCATCGATGACGACAGACATTTTGGCAGCAAGCTTTTCATGGAGAATGAGCCTTTCGGCCTCTTTGCGAATATCCTCGGCGAGAGAACGGCCGTCAGCAATTTCTGCGTCATCCCGACCGGCAAGAGGCGACGTCTCGACTGCCAGCCCCTCACGAAGCGGCAAATCCAGCGCGAGAACATCTTTTTCCAAGACGCAGGCATTTTCCAGCGTCAGGCCGCGAAATTGGAGGCTGCCGCGGGCGGTGATGTCGATCAATCCGTTGCCATGCCGCTCGGCAAGATGGCAAAGCGCCACCATGTCACGCGGGACGATATCAGCCTCGAAAGCGATCCGGGACAAAAAACCGTCTCCGGTACGCATGGGGGCAGACAGGGCCGGGCAAAGGCCGCGGCGGCCAAATGGCTGAACGGGCTCGGCAGCGGCCATCATCACGCCTCCACCCTTTCAGAAAGTGGCAGGATCAACATTTCCAGTTCCGCATCCACCGCATTGCGGCGGCTATGCCACAAGCCGCGACGGCGGGCGGATAAAAACCGTTCGGCCATCACCTGCGCCGCCTTCGGGTTTTCCCGCAGGATGAAATCGCGCACGTCCTCATTACCGAAATAGGCATCGTAAAGCGCCTCGATTAACGAGGGGGACACCGCATGGGTGGTTTCGGCAAAGCCGATCAGCCGATCCACCGTCTCGACGAATTCCGCCGCGCCGCGCGGACCGTGCCGCATCTGCCCGGCGATGAAGCGGGGATTGACGGCGCGCGCGCGCACCACCCGCGTCAGCGCCTGCGTCATCGACCTTGCACGCGGGCGCGCCGGATCTGTCGTATCCAGCGCGACAATATCGGCGACGCCGCCAAGCACAGCCTTCGCGGCGGAAAAACCGCCGATGAAGGCGACATCGGAAGAACCGTCCAGAAGGTCGCGGCCCGGATCGTCGCCGCTATGAACCAGAAGATCGGCGCGCCTGACCTGTTCCACAAAACCGGTATCTTCGAAAATCTCCAGCCCATCCCCACCGCCGAAAGCGTGGCTCGCCGCATCGAGATAGGCCTGGCCCAACTCCTCACGTTCCTCCCATTTACCGCTTGCAAGCTTTTCTTCGATACCGGCGCCATAAGTACCGGGCGCGGAGCCGAAAATGCGCGCCGGAATATACCCG
Organism: Agrobacterium sp. LEGMi-208b; assembly: GCF_059511785.1. Classification (NCBI taxonomy): domain Bacteria; kingdom Pseudomonadati; phylum Pseudomonadota; class Alphaproteobacteria; order Hyphomicrobiales; family Rhizobiaceae; genus Agrobacterium; species Agrobacterium sp. LEGMi-208b. The sequence continues at coordinate 1,655,461 of NZ_CM183445.1, read as the reverse complement.
AGCGTGGCGGCCTCTTCCGCCAGAGGGTTGTCGCCCGGCGCTTCCTCCCGCCGCGCAACGGCCTTGGCGGCGGCGTCAAGAAGCGCGATCAGCGCCGGAAACATATCGCGGAACAGGCCGGAAATGCGAAAGGTGACGTCGACACGGGGCCTCCCCAGGCTCGCCGGCGGCAGAACCTCGATGCCGGTGACGCGGCCTGTGGCGGGGTCGTGAATCGGTCTCGCCCCCATCAGATGCAGCGCCTGCGCCACATCCTCACCACCATTGCGCAGGCTGGCGCTGCCCCACAGATCGAAAACCAGATGTTTCGGCCAGTCGCCATGGGACTGCAGATGATGCCGCAGCACCTCTTCGCCCGCCATGCGCCCCAGCTCGAATGCCGTCGGTGTTGGCATGGTGCGCGGATCGGCGGCATAGAGATTGCGGCCGGTGGGCAGCACGTCGAGACGTCCGCGCGCAGGTGCGCCGGAAGGGCCTGGGACGATATGCCGACCATCGAGCGCAGCAACCAAGGCAGTCTTTTCCGCTTCGGCGCTTTCAAGCCGCAGAAGATCGGTCTCGCCCTCGGCACAGCGGCCAAAAACATGCTGACCGTCCTTGATGGCGAAATCCTTGAGGTCGCAGAGAAAGGCGTCAATGCGCGACAGCGCCGCATCGGCATCGTCCTTCGCATCCACGCCCGCCTCAGCCGCAAGCCCGGTCTCCCGCGCCTTTTCAACGATCAGTTTCGCCAGCCGGTCACGGCGGCGGCGATCCAGCCCATCCGCCTGCGCATATTCGTCGACCAGCTGTTCCAGCGCCGACTGCTCCGGCGAAAGCCCGGCATTCACCAGCACCGGCGGAACATGGCCAATGGTCACGGCCGCGATACGCCGCTTGGCGACCGCCGCCTCGCCCGGATTGGAAACGATGAATGGATAGACCACCGGCAGTGGGCCGGTGACGATTTCGGGAAAACAATCGCGGGAAAGTGCCACCGTCTTGCCGGGCAACCACTCCAGCGTTCCATGCGCCCCCACATGCACAATGGCATGCGCATCGGCGACCCGCTGCATCCACGCACCGAAGGCAACCAAAGCATGGCGAGGTGGCAGGGCAGGGTCGTGATAATCCACCCGGCGATCCTCGTTACGGCCCCGGTCCGGCGCGAGCGCCACGAACACTTCGCCGAAACGGGCGGCGCGGAACCGGAACGCACCATCAACGAGTGCGTCGTCATCCGTTGCCACACCCCATGTCGCGTTTACGGATGCGGCGGCAGCCGGCGGCAGGGCGGAAAAATGAGCGTCATAAGCGGGAAGATCAATTGCCGCTCCCTGCTGTTCGATACGCTCGAGCAAAGCCCATGCGGTTTCAGGAATATCCTCGACCGCATAGCCGGCCCCGGCCAGATCGCGCAGCATTTCGAGCACGCTTTGCGGCACATCGAGGCCGACGGCATAACCGGTTCGCCCGGGTGCCGCACCGGGATAATCCGGCATCAGAATGACGATGCGGCGATCTCGAGGAGGGGCATTCCGCAGCCGCAGGAAAGCGGCGATACGATTTGCCACCTGTGCGACGCGGTCAGGCTCTGGCACATTCAGGAGACTGACGCCGCCATCCATTCGCGTCTGTTTGAACGAGATCGCACCGGCGAGAATCCGGCCATCCAGCTCCGGCAGGACGACATGCATGGCAAGATCGGAGGGATTGAGGCCACGGGCATTTTCCGCCCAGCCATCGCGTCGCGTCGTCGCCATCACCACCTGAAACACCGGCACGCCGAGACGGTCGAACAGGGTTGCGCCGGCGTCATCCGTCTGGCTGGCAAAGGCTGTAGCGGTTATGATGGCGTCGGGCTTCAGATCGGGCAGCGCCGTTTCGAGGAACCGAACCGCCTCGCCATCCTTCAGGCCGCTGACAAAAATCGGCAAGGGCGCAAAGCCGCGCTGCGAGAGCGCCTCGAAAAGCGCCTCCACAGGCGCGGCATCCGCCGCCAGAAGCATGGAGCGGTAAAAGAGAATAGGCAGAACCGGCGCATCGGCGGGAAAACCCGCACAGGCTTCCAGCCGATCCACAACGCCCATACCGGGCCGGTAAAAACCGGCTTTCGGTAGCGGTTCGGCTTCGATATCCGGCCATGCCTCGCCCCTTGCAAGAGCGGCAAGACCAAAAGCAAGCCGGTCCATATTTTCCTGCCCGCCCTCGCGGAAGAAGGAGAGGACCGAGCCCAAAATCCGCCTATCGACGGTCGAGGCCGCTTCAAGCTTCTCGTCCCTTTCGCTGCACTCACCCGGCAAAAGCAGAAGCTTGATGCCGTGCTTACGCGCAAGAATGGAAAGCTGATCGACGCCGTACCGCCAGCGTTCCGCACCGCCGAGAATCCGGATAAGGATAACGCTGGCATGTTCCGCCGTCTTTTCGATCCAAAGATCGACCGACATGGGATGCCGAAGCTCGGACAGGTTGGCGGCTGACAGAGAGGGAAGTGCACCCTCTGTTTTCCGCCACGCCTGTTCCAGCCCCGCCAGATCGCTTGCCGAAAAGGACAGCATCACCACATCCGACCGGGGCTGGTTGAGATCAACCGGCTCTATCAGATCGTCCAGAGACGAGGACGTGGTGGCGAGGATGTGCATCGTCAGGCGGCCAGCATCTGTTCGATCTTTTCGCGGTTAAGACCCTTTTCGCCGATGACGACGAGGCGGCTGCGGCGCTCTTCACCCGCCGCCCAGGGCCGGTCGTAATAGTGGTTGACGCGGCTGCCGACAGCCTGCACCTGCAGGCGCATCGGCTTTGCGGAAACCTCGATGAAGCCCTTGATACGCAGGACATTTTCCGCAGCCGCCGTCTCGGCGATACGGGCTGCCAGCGCTTCCGGATCGGTCACGGCCGGCAGGTCGATGACGAAGCTGTCGAAATCATCGTGTTCATGGTCAAGTTCACCATCATGATGGGTGCGGCGGTTTTCGATATCCTCTTCCACCGCAAGGCCGAGACCGATCAGAACGGCGGGGTCGATGGCGCCATTCGAGGCCACAACGATCTTTGCCGCCCTCGGCAGATGTTCGAGAACATGCGCCTTGGCCTTGTCCAGACCGGCATCATCAAGAAGATCGGCCTTGGTCAACACGATAAGATCGGCGCAGGCGACCTGATCCTCGAAAACCTCTTCGACCGGGTCATCGTGATCGAGTGCCTCGTCATTGGCCCGCTGGGCGGCGAGCGCTTCCATGTCATGCGCCACTTGACCTTCGGCAAGGGCGGCGCCGTCCACCACCGCCACGACGGCATCCACCGTCACGCGGCTCTTGATCGCCGGCCACTGGAAGGCCTGCACCAGCGGCTTTGGCAGGGCAAGGCCCGAGGTCTCGATGAGGATATGCTCCACCTTGGGCTGGCGGCTTAGAATCTGTTCGATGGCGGGCTGGAAATCATCCGCCACCGTGCAGCAGATGCAGCCATTGGCCAGTTCGACGATGTTTTCTTCCGGGCAGCTCTCAATGCCGCAGCCTTTGAGAATTTCGCCATCGATACCGATATCGCCGAATTCGTTGACGATGATCGCCAGCCGCTTGCCATCCAGCTTTTCTAGAAGCCCGCGCAGCAGCGTGGTTTTTCCCGCCCCCAGAAAGCCGGTAACAATCGTGCAGGGAACGCGGTCCAGAAGGGTGCTCATGATTTCTCCTCGGTAAAATCGAATGGGGGAATGCGCGCCACCATGCCGCGCTTTAAGGGTTCAGGGCGGCCGCGCCAGGGCATCAGGCCATCGGGGGCGGCAGCCAGCAGCCGCGCGCCGGTCAGCAAATCTTCCGCATCACCGGGGGTCAGCCCGCCGAAAACATAGGACCAGCCGCTGGCACTGCGCAGTACGGCACTAAGCCCGCGCTTGCAATTGGCGAGGCAGTTGACGGAATGAACGGTGATACCCGTTTCCTCCGCCTTTGCGATGACGGCGTTGACAAGATGCGAACCGGGGCGCGGTTCGGCATTGGGATCGGCTTCATCGCGACAGCTCCTGCAAACGAAGACGATCACGCCGGACGCCGTTTCGTCCGGCGTGTTTCCGCCTGCAGATGAAGATGTCGCTGAAATATCCAAACCGTATCGTTTCCCGCGCCTTGCAAAAATATCTCGGGGTGCGGATATCGAAAACGGCATGCGGACAGGCGCAAACCGGATGTTCGATCTAACCGACTGACCGGAGCACCCCGCCCGACAGACGTTTTTCCTGAAACGGCAGGTCTCCTGGCTCGCGGCTTTACACCCTGACACCGCCTTCCCGAACCATCTTAAGGGTCCAGTGGCTTTACGGTGCGGGCTTACCGCTCACAGTTGCGGGGGCAGCCACGGAATGACCCGGTGATCGGGTTGGAACCGTGTTCCCTCTTAGCTTTTCCCGTTGCCGCGAAAAGACCGTCAGTTCGCTACCCTTAGGCTGAACGGGCGGAAGGGTCAATGCCGCGGCCCCGTGGCCGGCGCATTGCCGGGTGCGGCAAATTGGGTATAGTCGCCGCTCCGAACGGCGGGTGGCAGCGGATCCCGCGCCACTGGATGAAAAGGAAAATGCAATGATACGCGACATCAGCGACAGCGAAGCCGAACGCCACCGGCAGAAAATGGTCAACCGCAAGACGGTGCAGGATGCCGAAGTTGCGGCAAAGACCATCGAAAAAGGCCTGCTGATGATCAACACCGGTCCCGGCAAGGGCAAGTCCACGGCCGCTTTCGGCCTTGCCCTGCGCATGCTCGGCACCGGACGGCGGGTCGGCGTCGTGCAATTCATCAAGGGCGCATGGTCAACGGGCGAACAGCAGGCGCTGACTTTGTTCGGCGACAAGGTTGTCTGGCGCACCATGGGCGAGGGTTTCACCTGGGACACGCAGGATCTGAAGCGCGATGTTGCGGCGGCCACAAAGGCCTGGGAAGAAGCCAAGCTCCTGATGGCCGACGAGACTATCGGTCTCCTGATCCTCGACGAGCTGAACATCGCGCTGCGTTACGACTACCTGCCGCTGGAGGAGGTGGTCGAAACGCTTGTCCGCCGCAGGCCCGATCTGCATGTGGTCGTCACCGGCCGCAATGCCAAACAGCCGCTGATCGACGCCGCCGACATGGTGACGGAAATGACCCTCGTGAAGCATCACTTCAAGGCGGGCGTAAAGGCGCAGGCGGGGATAGAATTCTGACATGGCGGCACGGGTGCTGATGTTTCAGGGAACCGGCTCGGATGTCGGCAAGTCGCTGATGGTGGCCGGGCTTGCCCGCGCCTTCGTCAGGCGCGGCCTCTCCGTCATGCCGTTCAAACCGCAGAACATGTCGAATAATGCGGCCGTCACCGCCGATGGCGGGGAGATCGGCCGCGCACAGGCGCTGCAGGCGCGGGCGGCGGGCGTGCCGCTCTCCGTTCACATGAATCCGGTACTGCTGAAGCCGCAAAGCGAGACCGGCGCGCAGGTGGTCGTCCAGGGCAAGATCGCCGGCAATGCCAGGGCAGCTGATTATCAGCACATGAAGGCCGGGCTGATGCCGCGCGTGCTGGAAAGCTTCGACCGCCTGAAACAACAGGCCGATCTGGTTCTGGTGGAAGGGGCGGGCAGCGCATCCGAAATCAACCTGCGTGCCAATGACATCGCCAATATGGGTTTTGCCAGAGCCGCGGACGCGCCCGTCATCTTGATCGGCGATATCGACCGGGGCGGTGTCATCGCCAGCCTCGTCGGCACGAAAGCAGTGCTCGAAAACGATGACGCGGCGATGATCGAAGGTTTCATCGTCAACCGCTTTCGCGGTGATCCGACCCTGTTTTCGGACGGCATGCGGATAATTGCCGAAAAGACCGGCTGGAGCCCGATCGGGCTTCTGCCACATTTTGCCGACGCCGCAAAATTGCCGGCGGAAGATGCTCTCGGGCTTTCCGGCCCGGCTGAGCGAAAACCGGGCGCGAAGATCCGCATCGCCGTGCCGATCCTGCCGCATATTTCCAACTTCGATGATCTCGATCCGCTGGATATGGAACCGGATGTCGAACTGATCCGCGTGCGGCCGGGCGAAACCGTTCCTGCCGATTGCCGGCTGGTCCTGCTTTCCGGCTCGAAATCCACCATCGCCGATCTTGCCGTGCTGAGAAGTGCAGGCCTCGACATCGATATCAAGGCGCATGTGAGACGCGGCGGCTATATCCTGGGTCTCTGCGGCGGATACCAGATGCTTGGAAGAACCATTGCCGATCCTGACGGTATCGAAGGTCCGCCAGCGACGGTCGACGGGCTCGGCCTGCTGGATGTCGACACTATTCTGACGGGTGACAAGCGACTGGTTTCCGTTACAGGGAAAAGTTTCGACGGAATTGATTTATCCGGCTATGAAATGCATGTCGGCGAAACCGCTGCCGGACCCGACAACCTGCCTTTTTCGAAAATTGACGGGCATGAAGACGGCGCCATATCACCTGACGGCCGCATCTTCGGCACCTATATCCATGGCCTTTTTTCAGATGACCACCAACGCGGCGCGTGGCTTGAGCGGCTTGGCGGACACGGCACGGCACTGAACTACGATGCGCAGGTGGACACCGTTCTTGATCGCCTTGCGGCGCACATGGAACAGCACCTCGATCTCAACAGGCTACTTGCTATAGCGCGATAAGGATTGCCGGCAATCCGAACAGGCCGATCAACAGCAGGTCGGCAACCCGCGCCAGCCGCAGCGCCGTGCGAATATCCCCCGCAACCAGCGCCGCCCTTCCGCCTTCGCCCATGAAACGCGCGTCGATCATCTGCCCGCCATAGGAGCGAGGCCCGGCAAGCGCAAAGCCAAGCGCGCCGGCCAGTGCCGCCTCCGGCCAGCCGGCATTGGGGGAACGGTGATGGCGGGCATCGCGACGTATCGCGGCAACCGCCCCGCTGGACGATGCGCCCTTGACGAAAAACGCGGCGACCACGAAAAGACCGCCGCTGAGCCTCGAGGCTGGCAGATTGACCAGATCGTCCAGCCGGGCAGAGGCCCATCCGAAGGCCTCATGACGTTGCGAGCGATGGCCGATCATGCTGTCGGCCGTATTGATCGCCTTGTAGGCCGCCCCGCCCGGCAGGCCCATGAGTGCAAGCCAGAGGGCGGGGGCCACGATGCCGTCGGAAAAATTCTCCGCCAGACTTTCGATCGCCGCCCGGCAGATCGCCGCCTCATCCAGCTTTTGCGGATCGCGGCCGACGATCATCGATACCGCCTTTCGGCCACCTTCCACCCCTTCGCGCTCCAAAGCGGTGGCGACAGCCTCGACATGCTGCTCAAGACTTTTCTGGGCCGGAAGCGAAGCGCCCAGCACGGCAACCAGCAAAAGACCGAAGGGGAAGAGAAGCAGAGCGGATTGCGCAAACCACGCAACAAGCAGCGTCAGCCCGACAAAAACGGCCAGAGCGGCCACACCTGCCGCCTTGCGCTGTGAAAATGACGCGCTCTCCCGGTTCCATTTTTTATCCAGCAGCGCGATAAGCGAACCGATCCAGGTGACGGGATGGCCGATGCGTTTGAACAGCCAGTCCGGATAGCCGGTCAGGCGTTCGATTACGAGCGACAGGAAAGCGAGAGCAAAGAACATGGGCGAGACAGTATCAGAAAAGGCGAAGGCTGCGATCCGTCACGGCGGCAATCTCGGCAGGGCGCGGCTGATGTTTCCGGAAGCGCCTGAACCGTGGATCGACCTTTCGACCGGGATCAATTCGCACTCCTACCTGCATTCGCCCATTCCCGCCAGCGCATTCACCCGCCTGCCGGAACCGGATGCCGCCGAAGAATTGAAACATCTGGCGGCAACCCATTTCGGTGCACCCTCCGCCCGGCATGTGGCTCTTTCCCCCGGAACCCAGATGCTGATGCCATTGCTGGCTCAGATCGCTCTCGGCCGCAGGGCAAAAAGCGGCGCCGTGCTTTCGCCCGCCTATGCGGAACATGCCCGCACGGCGCGCATGGCCGGACTGGCTGTGACCGAAGTAGAAAACATCAATGAACTGTCGGCCCATGACTATGCTGTGGTCGTCAATCCCAATAATCCCGATGGCCGCATCGCCGATCGCGCCGCATTGTTGTCGCTGGCCGAAGCCATGCACCGGAAGGGCGGGCTGCTCGTGGTGGACGAAGCCTTCATCGAGACGGGACTTGCCGAAAGCCTCGCAAATGCCGCCGGTCAGGATGCGCTGGTGGTGCTGCGCTCCTTCGGCAAATTTTATGGCATGGCGGGGGTTCGGTTGGGTTTCGCGATTGCGCAGCCCGGTATCGCCGCTGAACTGGAGGCAAGGCTCGGCCCCTGGGCGGTTTCCGGCCCGGCGCTTTTTATCGCAACGCAGGCTCTGGCGGACGGGGAATGGCAATCGTCCATGCGTCTGCGTCTTGCCGAGGAGGCCCGGCGCATGAATGACATGCTGGAAAAGGCAGGGCTGGCGATTGCCGGCGGCACGTCGCTATTTACTCTGGTGCGGGATCCCCGCGCCGCAGACCTCTTCAGCCATCTTGGCCGACGCGGCATTCTGGTGCGCATTTTTGATGAAAGGCCGAACGACATGCGTTTAGGCCTTCCCGGGAGCGAAACGGAGTGGCGGCGCCTCGAAGAGGCGCTGTCATCCTTCGATTATTCCTCGAACGTATAGGTCTCGATCGACTCCGGCTTCATTTCGATGGAAAAGCCCGGCAGTTTCGGCGGCATGTAAGCGGCATTTCTGATATCGCAGGGCTCGATAAAGTGCTCATGCAGGTGGTCGACATATTCGATGACGCGACCTTCCTTGGTACCGGAAACCACCAGATAGTCGATCATCGACAAATGCTGCACATATTCACAAAGCCCGACGCCACCGGCATGCGGCCAGACCGGCAAATTGTATTTGGCGGCGATCAGCAGCACCGCCAGCACCTCGTTCAGACCGCCCATGCGGCAGCTGTCGATCTGCACCACGTCGATGGCGCCTTCGGCGATGAACTGCTTGAACATGATACGGTTCTGGCACATTTCACCGGTCGCCACCTTCACCGGGCCGATAGCCGCGCGGATCTTGCGATGGCCGGCGATATCGTCCGGGCTGGTAGGCTCCTCGATGAAGAAGGGCTTGGCGAAGGCGAGCTTCTTCACCCAGTCGATCGCTTGATCCACTTCCCATACCTGGTTGGCGTCGATCATCAGGTAACGGTCGGGGCCGATCACTTCGCGGGCGATGGTGAGACGGCGGATGTCGTCTTCCAGATCACGGCCGACCTTCATCTTAACATGGTTGAAACCGGCATCGATGGCCTCCTGGCAAAGACGGCGCAGCTTGGCGTCGTCATAACCGAGCCACCCGGCCGACGTCGTGTAGCATGCGTAGCCTTCGCTCTTCAGCGTCTCGATCCGCTCCTTCTTGCCGCTTTCGGCTTTCTTTAGGATCGCAAGCGCCTCGTCACGGGTCAGCACATCGGTCAGATAACGATAGTCGACGATATCGGCGATTTCTTCCGGGCTCATATCGGCAACAAGCTGCCAAACAGGCTTGCCCGCCTTCTTGGCCAGCAGATCCCATACGGCATTGACGACCGCGCCGGTGGCGAGATGCATCGCGCCCTTGTCCGGCCCGATCCAGCGCAGCTGGCTGTCGCTGGTCAGATGCCGCCAATATTTGCCGGGGTTCTCAGTGACGGTGGCAAGATCGGTGCCCACCACCAGATGGCGCATCGCCTCGATGGCCATGCAGCAAATGTCGTTGCCGCGCCCGATGGTGAAGGTCAGGCCATGGCCCTTCAGGCCCGGCTCGTCGGTGTCGAGAATAACGTAAGCCGCCGAATAATCCGGGTCGGGGTTCATCGCATCCGAACCGTCGAGGCTCTGGGATGTGGGAAAACGCAGGTCGAAAACACGCAGATCTGTAATTATGGTCATGGCCGGTCACTCGCGGTCAGTGTCAAAGGAAATCATTCAATCGTGGTGGAAGGTTTCTTCCATCGTGGCCCACCACTCGCCTTCCTTCCGGCTTTCGAGCGGTTGCTGGCAGGGAATGGTAAAAGACCACCATTCCTGGTTCTTGGGGCTCGCGGCCATCTTCGCCATATCGGCGCCGAAATCGCTGCCGTGATATTCCCAATAGCCGAAGAGCAGATTTTCCGGCTCGCGCAGGAATATCGTGTAATTGCGGATATTGCAGTCGCTGATGAGCGCCAGAACTTCCGGCCAGACGGCGGCATGCAACCTTTTATATTCTGCGATCATCTCGGGCTTGACGCCTATGACCATGCCCATGCGCTGCATGACGAACTCCATTATTGCTTGATGGTGGCAAGCGCCGCACGCAGCCGACGCTGCGGCAGGTTCAATCCCAGCCGTTCCGCAGCAGCGATGATCGGGATGAATCGGCGACGCTTCTTTTCATCGTGATTGCCGGCGATATCGGCCAGCCGATGCGCGAGAAACGGATTGCGCAAACGTTCGCGCAACACTCCGATATAGGCCTCAGCCTCATCTCCCATGCCTTCAGCCGCAAAGACCGGCAGAACCTCATCCCGCCAGAGCGTTTCCAGATCCGCAACCAGCGCATCATCGGCCATTGCCTGACGCACCGTCTCGTCCTTAGCACGCGCATCCTGCGACCAGCGTTCCGCCAGATAGGAATGGCCGAGATTGAGCAGGAAAAGCTTCAGCTTTTCATAGTGATCGAGATCGTCCGTCAGCACCACGGAAGGGTGAGTGCAGGGAAGGACAAGCCCGTCCTGCCTCTCTATCGCCCAAAGCGCGTAGGGTTCGGCCACGGCACCTACCGGATCGATAGGCTCGGAAACGATGCGATCCACCAGACTATTGGCGAAACGGCACTTCTCATTCAGATAAAAGGCAAAGCCCGCCGGCAATTGCCATTCATCGGCAAGCTGGCGAATGATCTGTTTCAGCTTTTCGCCGTTGCGCGGCACGAGCTCACAGGGGAAGATGGACACAGGTGCTTCCGGATTGCGCTGAAAACGCTCCAGCAGCAACACGCAGAGTTTTGCGGGAAAGCTTTTCGGTACGATCGTGAAATCGCCAGCAAGCCCGGCATTATCAGTCGAATCCAGCTCATAACCGCTATCGCCCGTATTGGATAGAATGACCTCGGCCTCGCAGGCAAGGCGGCGCACCTCGACCCAGTCGGTCGCAGCCGTCAATGCCCGCGCGACGGCCTTGCCTTGAATTTCCTCGTCCACCTCCTGCCCATCGCTGATACCGCGAATACGCACGGGGTAGGGTGCACCGCTGTTCAACGCCGCAACGCGCTTCAGGCTCTCCGCATTGCCCGTGGTCTGGACAATTGCAATGCGCCCGAGAGCCTCGCCTTTATCCAGCGCCTGCGAAACGAACAAGTCCGCATGTGCCAGAAGAAAGCGGCTGGTTCCGAATTGCAGAATAGGCGTATCGGGCGTCATGCGACCTCCACCATGCCCTTGATGACGCCGGCTTTCGGATCCGTCAGTCCGGCGAATTTGGAAGGCACATCGGCAAGTGTCATGCGGTGGGTAATCAGCGCTTCCGGTACCTTGCCTTCCCGCAGCGCCTGCAACACCCGTTCGAAATCCTCCGGCGTGGCATTGCGGCTGCCGAGCAGCGTCGTCTCACGCTTGTGGAACTCCGGATCGTTGAAGCTGATATCGCTGGCGACGATGGAGACCAGCACGTAGGAACCACCATGGCCGACGAAGGAGAAGCCACGCTCCATGGCTTTCGGGTTGCCGGTCGCATCGAAGACCGCATCGAAGAAATCGCAGTCGGTGATGTCGGAAAGACGGTCCCTGTCACCTTCGCCGAGTGCAACCGTATGCGCGACGCCAAGATGTTTCCTGCAGAAATCCAGCCGGTCGGTACGTCCGTCGATCATGGTCACTTCGCCGCCATCGAGAACCGCGAAAACGGCAACCGCCATGCCAATCGGGCCGGCGCCGACGATCAGAACCTTCTGCCCCTTTTCGACCGCTCCGCGACGCACCGCATGCGCGCCGATGGCCAGGAATTCGGTCATGGCCGCCTGATCGAGGCTCAACCCCTCCGCCTTCAGCACGAATTGTTGTGGCACGCTCAGATATTCGACCATACCGCCATCGCGGTGAACGCCGAGAACGCCGATGTTGCGGCAGCAATTGCTCTTGCCCTTCAAGCAGGCGCTGCATTTGCCGCAGGAGATATAGGGAATGACGGTGACTACGTCGCCAGCAGAAAGATGGCTGCCTTCCGGCGCGTCTTCCACAGTGCCGGAAAGTTCGTGACCCATGATGCGCGGATAGGAAAGATAGGGCTGGTTGCCGGTGAAGATATGCAGATCCGTGCCGCAGACGCCGATGCGGCGAATGCGCACCAGTACTTCACCTTCACCGCGCACAGGCTTGGGCAAGTCCTTGGCGGTGAGTTGACCGGGAGTGTCGCAGAAAATCGCCAGCATGCATCACCTGTCGGAAAGGGAATAAAAACGGATGGCGTTGCCGCCGAAAACGGCCTCATGGTCCTCTGCCGGCACGACATCGCGGCAAAAATCCAGCCATGCCTGATAATCGCCAGCCAGCCGCAACACCGGCCAGTCGCTGCCGAAAATCACGCGGTTTGCGCCGAACAGTTCCAGAATGGTTTCGGCATAAGGCCGTACCGCCTCCGGCCGTTGATCGCCGCGTTCGGTCAGAAGGCCGGAGAGCTTGCAATGGACATTGGGAAGAACCGCCAAAGCGGCCATGTCCCTGCGCCAGCCGCTGTAGTGACCGGTAGCAATCAGCGGCTTCGCACCATGATCGATGACAATAGGCAATTGCGGATGGCGGCGGGCAAAGGCGAGGAGATGCGGCAGATTGGGCGGCAAGACTAGCGCATCGAACACCAGTCCGTGCGTCGCCAGCGCTTCCACGGCGGCATCCAGCGCTGGATCGTCGATCCAGGCTACATCCTCCATGCCTTGCAGCATGGGGCGCACGCCCTTAAAGGCCGGGTGTTTTGCCCGGTGGCCAATTTCCACCACGGCACCGGCAGACTTCATATCCACCCAACCGACAACACCCTTGATGAAATCGGTCTTTTCCGAAAGCGCCAGCATGAAATCCGTGTCGGCCGCGGTCTCCATCGTCTGCACCAGCACCGTGCCGGAAACCCCCGCAGCAGCCAGCAACGGCAACAGGTCGGCCGGAAGAAAGTCCCGATAGATCGCAGCAAGCGATGGCGGCGGCCATTGCCCGGCGCGATCCTTCATCAGCCAGAAATGCTGGTGGGCGTCGATAATCATCGCCTCAAGCCTTTCCGCCGGGCACCGGCGCGCCTTCGGCGATCAGGCCACGCCTGTGCAGTTCGGACCAGAATTCATCCGGGATCGACTGCTCGAACCATTCGATATTGGCGGCAAGTTGTTGCGCGTTGCGCGCGCCTGACACGACCGTGACCGAAGCCGAATGGGCAAGCGGAAACTGCAGCGCGGCCGCCTGCAGCGAGACGCCCAGCTCCTCGCACACGCCCTGCAGCGCATCGACGCGGGTGAGGATATCGGCAGGTGCATCGGCATAATTGAACTTGCGGTTGCCGGCCAGAATGCCCGAATTAAATGCACCTGCTACAACGATGCCGACGCCGCTTTCAGCGCAGCGGTTCATGAAGGCGAGGCTCTGCTGCTCCAGAAGCGTATAACGACCGGCAAGCATGGCGACGTCGATATCGAAGACATCCATGGCATCGCTGACGATTTTCCACTCATTGACGCCAAGACCAACGGCGCCCGTCGATCCTTCCTCACGCAGCTTGCCAAGCGCCCTGAAACCGCCGCCGGTGGTCAGCTGCTCCCAATAGTGCCGGTGCTTTTCGCCATGGGTATAAGAGCCGATATCATGCACATAAAGAATATCCGGCTTCAGAATGCCAAGCCGCTGCTGGCTGGCCTCAAAGGAGCGCAGGATACCGTCATAGGAATAATCATAAACCGGGCGGAAGGGCAACGGTGCAATATAGGCGTCTTCCTCCGGGCCGACGGTTTCATCGGGAACCATCACACGGCCGACCTTGGTGCTGAGCGTATAGTCGCCCCGCTCATGCTCCGTCACCATGGTGCCGAGACGACGCTCCGACCGCGTATAGCCGTAAAAGGGTGCGGTATCGAAATAACGCATGCCGCTTTCCCATGCCTTGTCGAACGCACCTTTAGATTCCTCATAGGGCGTGACGCGGTAGAGATTGCCCATCTGGGCGCAACCAAGACCCATGACCGTGACGTCAACGGCGCGGCGCGGCAATTTACGTATATCGGAGACTTTCATCGCAGGGACTTTCCAGCTTGTCTTTGGAAGGACGCGCCGCCGCACAGCGGCGCGTCATCACGCAATCAGTAAAGAACGTTCTTGGCTTCCGGCTTGTCGATATTGTCCTTGGTGACAACAACGACGCCGGTATCGACGAACTTCTCGACCTTTTCCTTGTTGATGAGCTTGGAGATGGTCTCTACGCCCTTTTCACCCATCTGATAGGAACCCTGAACCACGATGCCGGCGAGCGTGCCGTCCTTGACAAAGCCCTGAAGGTCCTGATTGCCGTCGAAGCCGATGGCGACAACCTTGCCGGCCTTGCCGCTCTGGGCAAGCGCACGGCCGACGCCGATTGCCGTCGGCTCATTGGCGCCGAAAATGCCCTTGAGGTCGGAATTGGCGGCCAGAACGTCGGTGGTCTGGTTCAGCGCGGTCGCCATCTGCGACTGCGAATAGAACGGGCCGACGATCTTCAGGTTGGAGTTCATCTGGATGTAATCGGTGAAACCGCCAACGCGGCCGATTTCCGAACCGGCACCGGCTACATAGGACATGACGGCGATCTTGCCTTCCTTGCCCACCTTGTCGATCAGCGCCTGTGCGGCCAGTTCGCCGGCTTTCTTGTTATCGGTCGCGAGGAACGACTGGTAATACTGCTCCGAGCCGCTCGCCAGCTGCGAGTCGATCAGCACCACGGGAATACGGGCCTCCCAGGCCTTCTTGACGGCAGGCACCAGCGCGTCCGGATCGGAAGGGGCAAGAACGATACCCGCAACCTTACGATTGATGGCGTTTTCAACCATGTTGACCTGGTCGGCGATCGCGGATTCGGCTGCCGGACCCTGGAAGGTCATGGTGTTACCGGAAGAGTTCTTCATCGCCGCATCGGCGCCCTTCTGGACGTTCTGCCAGAAGGTGGAATTGACGGTCTTGACGATGACGGCGATTTCGCCGGCCTGCACGGTGGAAACGCTCCACAGCGCGATTGCGGATGTCAGAAGGGCAGTCGCAATTTTCTTCATTTCTTCCTCCGTGATGTCGGCATATCGGGCCTCCCCTTGCCGATCTTTTTGCGGAAAGGGTCCGCAGGCCCTTGATCAGCGGCGGTTGCGCAGCTGGTCGATCCAGACGGTGACCAGAATGACGAGGCCGATGATGATCTGTTGCGTGAAGGCGGAGACGCCGTTCATGTTGAGACCGTTGCGCAGGATGCCGATGACGAAGGCGCCGATGGCGGTGCCGGAAATCGTGCCCACCCCGCCGATCAGGGACGTACCGCCGATAACCGCGCTGGCAATCGCATCCAGCTCATACATCACACCCTCATTCGGCTGGGCGGTGACGAGGCGCGACATCAGCACGCAGCCCGTCAACCCGGCGAGCGTGCCGGACAGGATGTAGGTGAAATTGGTGACGCGGGCGACATTGACACCGGACAGGCGCGCGGCATCCGCATTGGAGCCGACGGCATAGATGTGACGGCCGAGGATCGAGCGGTTGAGCATGAAGGAGACCGCAAGCGCAATCACCACCATCAGGATAACGGGGTAGGGGATGCCGGGAAACACCACATTCGGAAAGCCGTCGTCACCGATATTGACGATGCGGAAAAGAGCGCCATTGCCGAGTTCGCCGAAGGATTCGCCGAGACCGGAGACAGCGCGCGCACCGGTGATCTGCAGCGCCACGCCACGGGCGATCAGCATCATGCCCAGGGTGGCAATGAAGGGCGGCAGCTTGAAACGGGTGACAAGCAGGCCGTTGATAAGGCCGCAGAGTGACCCCGTCAGAATGCCGAGCAACATCCCGACCGGCACGGGCATGCCGAGTTCTTTCACGGCAAGCGCGGCAACGACGCCGGCAAGCGCCAGAACCGAGCCGACGGAAAGATCGATGCCACCCGTAATAATGACACAGGTTGCGCCAATGCCGAGAAGCGCGATGGAGGTCACCTGCAGCGCGATCGTCATGCCATTATTGACGGTGAAGAAAGCGCTGCTGGTTGCGGAGAAGACCGCGACAAGGGCAAAGAGGCTACCGAGCGCCGCAAACTTCTGGATAATATCCTTCTGGCGGTCGCTGACAGCAAAGCTCTTCTTGGGTTCTGCAATATTGGCCATGTCGTTCCTCACTGCGCGGCCCGGCCGTAACCGGACGCATACCGCATGATTTCTTCCTGATTGGTCTTGGCGGTTTCGAGCACGCCCGTGATACGGCCCTGATGGAAAACGGCGATACGGTCCGTCAGCCCGAGAATTTCCGGCAGTTCCGAACTGATGAGAATGACACCGATGCCCTGCGCGGCCAGTTCGTCCATGATCTTGTAGATCGCGAATTTCGCGCCGACATCGATGCCGCGTGTCGGCTCATCGAAGAACAGCACGCGCGACTGCCGGAACAGCCATTTGCCGATGATGATTTTCTGCTGATTGCCGCCCGAAAGCAGCCGCACCGTCTGTTCGATCGAGGGGGTGCGGATATTCAGGAGATCGACGTAGCGCTTCGCAACATCATCATGCTTCTTGAAATCGATCAGGCCGAAGCGGTTGGAAACCTCGCCGAGATTGGCAAGCGTGGTATTGGCCGCAACCGACATCTTGATCGCAAGGCCATCGCTTTTGCGGTCCTCCGAGAGATAGGCAATGCCCTCCCGGATAGCGTCCTGCGGCGAACTGATGGAAAGTTCGCGCCCGTTGAAAACGATCTTGCCCGCATCAAGCGGATCGGCGCCGAAGATGGCCCGGGCGACTTCGGTGCGGCCGGCGCCCATCAGCCCGGCAAAACCGAGGATTTCACCGCGCCGCAGCGAAAAACCGACATCGTGGAACACGCCGCTGCGCGTCAGGCCTTCAACCGAGAAGATGATGTCATCCGTCGGACGGGACGTGCGTTCGGGGAACTTGTCTTCCAGCGAACGCCCGACCATGCGCGTGACGATGTCATCGACAGTGATCGAAGCGAAATCGTCGGTCGAAATATAACGTCCATCACGCAGAACCGTCACCCGGTCGACGATTTCGGCCATTTCATCCAGACGATGGGAAATATAGACAATGCCGACACCGGATGCCTTGAGATCACGGATAACCTTGAACAGGAGCCGCGTTTCCTGCTCGGTCAGCGAGGAGGTCGGCTCGTCCATGATGAGCACTTCGGCGTCAAGAGAGAGCGCCTTGGCGATTTCCACCATCTGACATTGCGCGACCGAGAGGCCACGCACGATCTGGTCGGGGTCGATATCGACACCCAGCCGGTCGAGACAGCACTTGGCGTCAAGCCGCAGTTTTTTGCGGTCGACGAGGAAACCGCGGCGCGGCTCGCGCGCAAGATAGATGTTTTCGGCGACGGAAAGATGCGGAACGAGGTTGAGTTCCTGGTGAATGATGGCGATGCCGGCGGCTTCGGATTCCAACGGCGATGCATATTGCACCTTCACACCCTTGTGCAGGATGGTGCCGTCGCTCGGCTGATAGACGCCGCTGATGATTTTCATCAGCGTCGATTTTCCCGCGCCATTCTCGCCGCAGACCGCATGCACTTCGCCGCTGCGCAGATCGAAATGCACATTCGACAGCGCCTTGACGCCCGGAAATTCCTTGCTGATGTTTTCGAGACGCAGAAGCACCAAACGCTCCGCGTGCGCCATCTCCCCAGGCGAAAATTCGCCCCGAATTGTCGATGCGCCCTGCGACATCAAAAAACCTCCACCCGCACTCCCCGCTCCACCGGGGGTCATGAACAGGCCAAATGGTTAGGCCGGTTTCGGATAATGGTCAAGCCAATTAGCTCAAAAAGTGGAGAAGCGCATTCAAGAGAAAGGTGAGCTGTCAAAGATATCTTGAAAATAATGACGTATTTTCAGTTATTTGAGTAAGTTCTTGCGTATTGCTGCGCTTGGCGTTACGGTAAGGCCAAATACCAGCATCACAAAGGCTTCAGCAAAAAACACATGAGTGGTCAGGCCAAAATAGCGGAACCGCGCCGGCTCTATCAGCAGATTGCGGACCAGATACGCGAACTCATCGATCTCGGTGAATTCCTGCCCGGCACACGGCTCCCCGCCGAGCGGGAACTGGCCCAGAAGCTCGGTGTATCGAGACCCTCGCTGCGCGAGGCGCTGATTGCACTTGAAATCGATAATACCGTCGAAATTCGCATGGGTTCCGGCGTCTATGTATCGGCCGAGGCGCTTCAGACGACCCATCACACCAAGTCGATGGGCGACAGCCCCTCCGAGCTGATGCAGGCGCGGGCCGCGCTGGAGGGCGCTACCATCGTTCTGGCGGCAAGCCGGATGACCGATGAAACAATCGCGACCCTCCGTCAGATACTTAATACCATGCAGAGGGAAATCGAGGCCGGTCGCAAACCTCTCGATCAGGATCGCCTGTTTCACGTCACCATAGCCGAACAGTCCGGCAACAGCGTCCTGGCGCGATTGGTGGCGAACCTGTTCGATGAGCGCCACAGCCCCATTTCGGCGCAGCTTCGCGTGAAATTCGAAGATCGCGACACCTGGACCTATGCGCTTCAGGAACACGAAGCGATTCTGGCAGCGCTGGAACTCAAGGACCCGCTGTTGGCGCAAGCGGCAATGCATACCCATCTCGAAGGCTCGAAAAGACGCTGGGTGGAAAGCTGATTTCAAAACATAGCAGGCGATATATATCGGGAGGAGGAAAACCCGTGAGTGAGAATTCCGAGGCAACCATTTTGCTGAACGCCAACGACAATGTCGCGGTGGCGCGCCGGTCTATTCCGGCCGGCGGCGCGACGGGCAGGGGCAATCTGGCGGCGCTGGAGCTTATCGGGCGTGGTCACAAGGTCGCCCTGAAGTTCATTAAATCCGGAGACGAGGTGCTGAAATACGGGCAGGTGATCGGCATTGCGACGCAGGACATCGAGCCTGGCCGGCATGTGCACCTGCACAACCTCGCCATGGTGCCCTCTGAACACGCGCATCAGTTCAGCGTGGATATCGAGGAAAAGGGCATGGTGCCGGAAGCCGCGCGCCGTACTTTCATGGGTTATGACCGTGGCCTCGGCGGCGTTGGCACACGCAACTATATCGGCGTCATCGCCTCGGTAAACTGTTCCGCCACCGTCTCGCGCTACATCGCCGATTATTTCAACAGGCAGGGCGGCCTTGACGGCTTCGACAATGTCGATGGCGTCGTGGCCCTGACCCATGGCGGCGGCTGTGCGCTGAATACCAAGTCGGAAGGTTACCGACTGCTGATCCGCACCATTCAGGGCTACGCCCGCCATCCGAATTTCGGCGGCATTCTGCTGATCGGCCTCGGCTGCGAAACCAACCAGATCGCCCCCATTCTCGAACATTACAAGATGGAAGAGGGTGAACGGCTGCGCACCATGACGATCCAGCAGCATGGCGGCACTCGCAAGACGATCGATGCGGCGATTGCCGAGATCAAGGCCATGCTGCCGATGGTCAATGCCGCCCGCCGCACTGAGCAGCCGCTCTCCAAGCTGAAGGTGGCCCTGGAATGCGGCGGTTCGGATGGTTATTCCGGCATCTCCGCCAATCCGGCTCTGGGCTATGCGTCTGATCTCATCGTCCGCAATGGCGGCACCACCGTCCTCTCGGAAACGCCGGAAATTTACGGTGCCGAGCATCTGTTGACGAAGCGTGCCGTCACCCCTGCAGTCGCCGAGAAGCTCTTGCAGCGCATCGACTGGTGGCGGGATTATACCGCCCGCAATGGCGACGAACTCAACAACAATCCGTCCCACGGCAACAAGCTCGGCGGCCTGACCACCATTCTGGAGAAATCGCTTGGCGCAGTCGCCAAGGGCGGCTCCATGCCGCTAAAGGCGGTTTATGAATTCGCAGAGACCGTGACGGAACAGGGTTTCGTCTTCATGGATACGCCCGGCTATGACCCGGTTGCCGTCACCGGCCAGGTTGCCGGCGGCTGTAACGTCATCTGTTTCACTACCGGCCGCGGTTCGGTTTCAGGTTTCAAGCCCGCACCCTGCATCAAGATCGCCACCAATTCCGAAATGTATGAACACATGAAGGAAGACATGGATATCAATTGTGGCGAGATCGTCACCGGCGCCGAAACCATCGAAGAATCCGGCAAACGAATTTTCGAGCATATTCTGGCCGTGGCTTCCGGCGACAAGACCGTCAGCGAGATTTACGACTACGGCGACAATGAATTCGTGCCTTGGCAGGTTGGAGCGGTGACCTGAACCTGCAGCCGCACCAAGATTGTCCCACGTGAAACAAAAGGCCCGGAAATCGCTTTCCGGGCCTTTGTTATTCCTGACTATTTCCGCGCTTAGTGGCGGAAGTGGCGCATGCCGGTAAAGACCATTGCGACATTATGCTCGTTTGCGGCATCGATCACTTCCTGATCGCGCATGGAGCCACCGGGCTGGATAACAGCGGTGGCACCTGCGGCAATCGCAGCGAGCAAGCCGTCGGCAAAGGGATAGAACGCTTCTGAAGCGACGGCGGAGCCGCGTGTCAGCGGTTCGGCAAGGCCGAGAGCCTTGGCAGCATCTTCCGCCTTCTGCGCCGCGATACGGGCCGAATCCACACGGCTCATCTGACCTGCGCCGATGCCCGCGGTCTGTCCGTCCTTGGCATAAATGACGGCATTGGACTTCACATGCTTGGCGATCTTGAAGGCGAACTTCATATCCTCAAGCTCCTGCGCCGTCGGTGCACGCTTCGTGACGACCTTGAGGTCCAGATCCTCGACCATGCCATTGTCACGGCTTTGCACAAGCAGGCCACCGGAAACGGTCTTCGCCGTAATGCCGGCCGCGCGCGGGTCGGGCAGGCCGCCAGCGGTCAAAAGGCGCAGGTTCGGCTTGCGAGCGATGATGGACTTGGCTTCTTCGGTCACATCAGGCGCGATGATGACTTCGGTGAAGAGCTTGACGATTTCTTCCGCCGTTTCAGCATCAAGCGTGCGGTTCAAGGCGATGACACCGCCGAAAGCGGAAACGGAATCACATGCCAGCGCCCGCCGATAGGCTTCGGCAAGTGTCGGGCCAGTCGCAACGCCACAGGGATTTGCGTGTTTGATGATGGCGACGGCCGGCGCATTTTCCGGCAGAAACTCCGCCACCAACTCATAAGCCGCATCCGTGTCATTGATGTTGTTATAGGAAAGCTGCTTGCCCTGAAGAAGCGTCGCCGTCGCGACGCCGGGGCGCTTTTCACCGGTCAGATAAAAACCGGCGCTCTGATGGGGGTTTTCGCCATAGCGCATCTTTTCCTTCAACGCGCCGCCGATGGCGCGGTAATCAGGCGTCTCGATCGCCAGCGCTTCGGCAAACCAGTTGGAAATGACAGCGTCATAAGCGGCGGTGCGGGCATAGGCCTTGGCAGCGAAACGCTGGCGCAGCGCATAAGATGTCTGGCCGTCATCAGCCTGCAGCGCTTCAACCAGGTCAGGGTAGTCGGAAGGATCGGTAACGACAGTGACATAGGCATGGTTCTTGGCAGAAGCGCGGATCATCGCCGGGCCGCCAATATCGATATTCTCGACCGTCGTCGGATAATCGCCGCCCTTGGCGCGGACTTCCTCGAAGGGATAAAGATTGATGACCGAGAGATCGATCGCCTCGATACCGTGCGCCTTCATTGCCTCGACATGCTCCGCATCGTCCCGGATCGCCAGAAGCCCGCCATGTACATTGGGATGCAGGGTCTTGACGCGGCCGTCCATGATCTCGGGAAAATTGGTCACGTCGGAGACATCCGTCACCGGCAGGCCCGCTTCGGCAATGGCTTTCGCTGTACCGCCGGTTGACAGGAGCTTGACGCCAAGCTTCGACAGAACCGTCGCCAGCTCGATAATGTCGGTCTTGTCGGACACGGAAAGAAGCGCCGTACGGATTTTGACCTTATCGGGGGCGGGAATTTTTTTGGACACAACAGCCATCAGGCAAACTCCGTTTAACGGGGAGGACAGGCTGGAATGGGATTGATCCAGCAATTGCCGCCGCGTTAACACAGCTTACCGGATTAATAAACAGCGGGGACGCCGAACGGTGAAAACTATGGTGGTTTTTGCCCCACGCCGGAAATCGTTTAAGCTTGGCGTTCGATCAGCCAGCGGATTTCCCGCGTATTCGCAAGATTGAAGGGGAGCTCGATCTGCTGCGACGGGCGCATACCGGATGCATCGGCCATGAAAACATCCTCGGTGACGAAGAGCTCCAATCCGGGTGCGGAAAACAGCCATACGGTTCCGTCCGCTGCCTCCAGATAGACCGACTCCTCATCCCGCTGGTGCAACTGAATGTGGGGATGAATGTGGAAACGCGAAACCGCCGTGACCGACTGCAATTGCGCTTTTACCACAGTCGCATCAGCCCGAAGCAGATCCCGGCCCTTTATCTTGGTGCCGGCCGCATTCAGTTCTATTTCCCGGTCGTGATAGCAGCCAAAATTCTGCAAATAACCATCATGGGACGCCCATAGGACGTCGTTGCCATTTGCGTCCGTTCCACGTCGGCTATCGACATGACTGACGCCCGATACCATGATCGGGCCAAGCAGCCTTGAGCGCGATAATCTGCAGGATGACGTGTCGGCAAGTGTGACGGTGGAATGCGCCGCCGTGGAACGGCTGGCCCGCTGATATTCCGGCGCCGCGTTTCGGGGAAAACCGGAATTGACGATGAAGCGGTTCTTGCCGCAGGACATTTCGAAAGACAGGCAACCGGAATGGGCATTGCGTGAAAGCTCCGCCGACCCGGGATACCCCGTATCAACGATGATGACCGTGTCGTCCGTCGCAAGCCGGTGGTAATTCACATCCGCCAGGACTTTGGAAGGCCGGCCGGCCGTTTCGTCATAGCGCAGCACGGAAACAAGTTCGTTAGCAAGCGTGGCCGTCGCGCCGTTGAACAGCGCGAGATCGCCACCCTGATGCCGGAAAAACCGGATCGCCGGAAACATGCGGTCTATCGCCGGCACCAGGCCGGAGGGCAGATCATGGCCGAGATTGATATAACTTTGCCGAAGCGGCAGAAGATCGAGCAGCAGGTCCAGCATGACGCGCGGATTGCGGGAGATATGTCCGCCATCGGGAAGAATCTGGCGTTCCATTTCCTGCGCCAGCTTCAACCCGTTCCGGCTGATCCGCGACAGACGCGCAGGCATGGCGATGGAAGCCATGGCAAGTGCGATCCTGATCCTCAGTCGCGCTTCACCATCCGGCGCGTGTTTGACGATCCGCTCGAGATAACGCACATGAAAGGCGAGGCTTTTCAGGAAGCGGCGATAAAAACCGGCGTCGGCCTCGTATAAAACCACTGGGGAGTGCGAGAGCCAAGCAATCAGCCTCTGCGCCGCGATTTCCGGCGACCAGGCGGTGCCCGTAACGCGCTTGCCATGCAACACCATCCATTCGGCGACGATGCGACGCGCGCGTTTGCAGGCCTCGCTCGATTTGTCGGAGCGAATATGCCGCAGCCAACTGAATGCGTGCAGCCGTTCTTCAAAAACCGCTGAGGGATAATCCACCTGAAACGGCGAAGCACCGCCGGTTTCAACGACCTTTCCAGCCAGCGCGATGCGACCGCGCAGCAATTCCTCGGCAAAATAGGGATCGATCGCCCTCAGATCGGTCGGCGCCGCCACCAGACCGTCGGGCACGCGGTTGGCAAATCGCGATATATGCAGGCGCAAAGGCGTGAGGCCGACACACAGATGACGATACGCCATCCGCGAAAGAAGACCGGCGGCATTCATGCTGCCTGCAAAGGACCCTAACAAGCTGTGTTTCCCGTTTCACATGTTTTGTTTTTATCAGTGAACCGCGACGACCGGAACGTTTTCGATAAATATCTAATGATTCGCGAGAGCTTGGCTTTTTTCTACTTCTTACGCAAGACACTGCTAAAAAACCCATCGACACCGCCGAACATGTCCGGCGTCGTGCGAAGATCGCCATCGGCGCTGATAGCCGCTTCCATTCCGGGCCAATCCTCGCGGCGCACGGCAACACGCTCCACATCTGGGTTTTCCGTAAGAACCGCGGCAATCATCGCTTCGCCTTCGGAAGGATCGAGCGAGCAATTGGAGAAGACCACGAGGCCACCGGGACCAATAAGGGTCAGCGCGTGCCGCAGCATCTGGCCCTGAAGAGCCGCCAGTTTGGCAATATCGGTCTCATCCTTGGTCCAGCAGACATCGGGATGTTTGCGAAGTGTCCCGGTGGAAGAACAGGGCGCATCGAGGAGAACCGCGTCAAAAAGCTGCTCCGGCTGGTACTTCAGCATATTGGCCTCCACCGTTTCGGCACGGAGGCCAAGCCGGTCGAGATTTTCCCGGAGACGACGCAGACGGTTGCCAGACTGATCCAGCGCCGTCACCCTGGCGCCCGCCAGCGCCAGCTGGGCAGTCTTGCCGCCCGGAGCGGCACAGAGATCGGCAACGCGCTTGCCGGCGATGTCACCCATAAGCCTGACGGGCATGCTGGCCGCGAGATCCTGCACCCACCATGCACCTTCAGCAAAGCCTTCGAGCGATGGAATCTGCCCCTCGAATTCACCCAGACGCACGCTGCCATTCGGCATGAGCGTGCCACCCAGTTTTTCCGCCCAAAGAGCGGGATCAGCTTTGATTGTCAGATCAATGGAGGACGGCGTCAGCTGCGCCTGTGAAATCCTTTGAGCAACCTCGTCCCCGTAAGCTGAAACAAGCCGGGCGTAGAACCAGTCCGGCAGCACGGGGACCTCGGCGACAGCCTTTTCGATCTCCGTTTTTTCACGGCCAAGCCTTCTGAGAACGGCATTCACCAGCTTGACGAAACGCCGGTTACGCGGATCGCGATGAGCCTGTTCCACGGCGAGATCGACAGCGGAATGATCCGGCACATCGAGATAAAGCATCTGCGCTACACCGACGACAAGAACGTGATGCAGCGATCGCGCGCCTTGCGGCAACGGCCCGTCAAGCAGCATCGACAGTGCCGTTTCAATCCGGGGGAGGTGGCGAAGCGCGCTGTTGACGATGGCTCTCACCAGCGCCCGGTCGGCAAGCGATAAAGCCCGATAGACGGGGTTGCCGTTTTCGCTATCGAGCATGCCATCCAGCGAGGTTTTCTTCTCCAGAACGGCCGCCAGAATGCGGGTCGCGGCAATGCGGGCGGCAAGGCCCGGCTTATCCTGGAAAGACGAAGGGCCGTCTTCACGGCCCCTCCCATTTGCCGGCCTCGGTTTTTTGGACCGCGCCGGCTTATTCTGAATATCGGATGTCAAGACCACGGCCCCTTGCGCTCGTTTTCATTGCCTCGTCCCCAGCCTGTTTTGGGAACCGAGCCTGATTTGCGCAGAGGTCTATCACCCGATGGCGGCGGCGTCGATCCTCGCGGGGAAAACTCCTGCGCCATGGCGTGCAGCGCCGCCACACGATTTTCCGTGTTCGGATGGGTGGAGAAGAGATTGTCCATACGCTCGCCGGAAAGCGGATTGATGATGAACATATGCGCCGTCGCCGGGTTACGCTCGGCATCGTCATTGTGAATGCGTTGCGCCATGCTCGAAATTTTCTGCAGGGCGGAGGCGAGCCAGAGCGGGTTGCCGCAGATTTCCGCACCGCGCCGGTCGGCGGAATATTCCCGCGTGCGGCTGATTGCCATCTGCACCAGCATCGCTGCCAGCGGCGCTACAATCATCGCAACCAGTACGCCAATAAAGCCCAGCGGGTTATTGTTATTCTCCCGGTTGCCGCCGAAGAAAAAGGCAAAATTACCGAGCATGGAGATGGCACCCGCCAGCGTGGCGGTGATTGTCATCGTTAGCGTATCCCGGTTCTGCACATGCGCGAGTTCATGCGCCATGACACCCGCCACTTCTTCCGGTGTCAGCCGCTCCAGCAGTCCAGTCGAAGCGGCAACAGCTGCGTTCTGTGGGTTTCGACCTGTCGCGAAGGCATTCGGCTGCGGGCTGTCATAAATATAGACCTTCGGCATTGGCAGGCCGGCATTCTGCGACAGATCGCGGATCATGTGAAAAAACTCAGGCGCATTCGCCTCATCGATCTCCCGCGCATGATAGGCGGAGAGGACCATCTTGTCAGAATTCCAGTAGGAGAAAAGATTCATGCCGGCCGCAATGAGCAGGGCAATCATCATGCCGCCCTTGCCGCCGATCAGAAAACCGACACCCATGAACAATGCGGTCATGAAGGCCAGAAGCATTGCCGTGCGCATCATGTTCATCCGTTAAATTCTCCTTGTCACTCACCGGGAATATTCCGGGGTTTATAAAGCCCGTCAGATTATATAATCTGGTAAGCGGCAAACGTATTTCAATATCCCGTCATAGGGAGGATTTCATGCAGAATGCGGATAATGACAACGCGACAGACGGAACGGAAAGCGTGAAGCGACTTTCGCCAGCGGCGGAACGGGCGTTGAAGGAAGCGGAAGAACGGCGCAAGCAACAGGCCGATCTTCAGTTGCCGCCGGAAACCGGCGGTCGCGGCGGTGCGGAACCCGTGCGTTTCGGTGATTACGAAATAAAAGGCCGGGCCATCGACTTTTGAGCGTCGCAAATAAAAATACCCGCCTTTGGCGGGTATTTTATACTTTTAAACAAATAGTTACTTATTTCTGCTCAAGAAGTCGGCATACCGCTTCGAGTTGTTCCAGCGTCCGATAACCGATGCGGATTTGCCCCGATCCACCCCTATGGCTGATTTTTACATCCAGTCCGAGAGCATCGGACAGGCTGCGCTCAAGCGCGATCGTATCGGAATCCTTCTCCGCAGCGGGTCGCTTCTCCGCAACATCCCCCTGCGATTTGATGTCGTTCTGCGCCAGACGCTCGGCATCGCGCACCGAAAGCCCCTTGGAGACGATTGTTTTCGCAAGCGTGGCCGGATCGGATGTGGAAACAAGCGCCCGCGCGTGACCTGCGGAAAGCGAACCATCCGCCAGCATATCACGCACCGGATCGGGAAGCTTCAGAAGCCGAAGACTGTTGGCAACGTGGCTTCGGCTCTTGCCGATGATTTCGCCGAGATCGTTCTGGGTATAACCGTGTTCGGCGATCAACTGTTCATATCCCATCGCTTCTTCAAGCGGATTGAGATCGGAGCGCTGCACGTTCTCGACAATGGCCAGTTCCAGCGCCGTGCGGTCATCGACATCGCGAACAATGACAGGGACATCGGTAAAGCCCGCCAGCTGCGCGGCACGCCAGCGCCTCTCACCCGCAATAATCTCGTAACGGTTGACTCCAACCGTTCGCACGACCACAGGCTGAACTATTCCATGCTGACGAATGGAGGCCGCAAGATCCTGAAGCTCATTTTCATCGAAATGGCGCCGCGGGTTTCTTTGGCTGCGAGCGATGAATTCGATCGGAATGGTACGATCGGCGTTAACAGCGCGCTGAGGTTCACCCACCGGCACCGGTTGATCCATTTCGCCAATCAATGCGGCAAGACCGCGCCCCAGCCGACGCTTGGAAAGATCATCACTCATAAGATATTACTCCATACATTCCGGCAAACGTCAGGCAGCTTTACGCAGACGCTCTCTCTGGATCACTTCGGACGCCAGCTGCAAATAGGCCTGACTGCCAGCGCATTTCAGATCGTAAAGAATTGCCGGTTTACCATAAGAAGGCGCTTCGGAAACACGCACATTGCGCGGAATGAGCGTATGGTAAACCTTTTCTCCGAGATGCGTGCGCACATCCGTAACCACCTGTTGCGCAAGATTGTTTCGCGCATCGAACATGGTGAGAACAATGCCCTGTATGTCCAGCTGCGGATTGACCGAACCACGGATCTGACTGACCGTATCCAACAGCTGGCTAAGGCCCTCCAGCGCAAAGAACTCGCATTGCAGCGGAACCAGAACAGAATGTGCCGCCGTCATGGCATTCATGGTCAAAAGATTAAAGGAAGGGGGGCAATCGACGAGAATATAGGAATAACCCCTAGCCTCCTGGGTTTCCATGGCCGCGCGCAACAGAAAAACGCGGTTTGAAACATTTGCGACCTGCATCTCGAAACCGAGCAGATCCATCGTGGAAGGCGCGATGTCGAGGTTAGGAACCGCCGTGGGAACAGCGACCTCTGCGATTCCATGATCTCCCACCAGAAGATCATAGGACGAAAGCTTGCGTTCCTTGCGGTCAATCCCAAGCCCGGTACTGGCATTACCCTGCGGATCCAGATCCACAATCAGCACGCGCTCACCAATAGCCGCCAGCGCGGTCGCCAGATTGATGGCGGTTGTTGTTTTACCAACGCCGCCCTTCTGGTTTGCAACTGCGATAATCCGGTTTTTTTCAAAAGTCATGCCGCACCTGGCCAGCTTGTCAGCGCCTCAGAGCGAGGTTACTGATTTCAAGAACAACAGAATCTGCCTCAATGGCACTCTGATGTTTTACCAGATCAAACTCCCAGCGGCCATGTGCTTTCTGCACTTCGGAATCATAATCCCGGCCTTTATTAAAATAGGCCTTGAGATTTGGATTATTTTGCGCCCATGGGTGAATATAATCAAAAAGCAGATCGAGCTCGGCGAGCGCACGCGCTGAAACAGCATCGCAATTTTCGATGATTTCCGGCGCCGTCTCGATCCTGACGGGGTGGACTGCACCTCTTGCACCGGTTTCCTTGAGGGCAATGCGTAAGAATGCCGCCTTTTTATTGTTGCTTTCGATCAGATCGACCCAGC
Organism: Agrobacterium sp. LEGMi-208b; assembly: GCF_059511785.1. Classification (NCBI taxonomy): domain Bacteria; kingdom Pseudomonadati; phylum Pseudomonadota; class Alphaproteobacteria; order Hyphomicrobiales; family Rhizobiaceae; genus Agrobacterium; species Agrobacterium sp. LEGMi-208b. The sequence continues at coordinate 1,626,539 of NZ_CM183445.1, read as the reverse complement.
CATCGCCAAGCTCCGCGAGAAAGATCGCGGTGACAACGCCGGGAAATCCACCGCCGCTGCCAAGATCGATCCATTTTCCTGGCTGGGGAGAGAGTTGGAATATTTGCGCGCTGTCGGCCACATGCCGGTTCCAAAGCTCGGCCAGAGTGGAAGGCGCTACCAGATTTGTGGTTCTATTCCACTTCTTGAAAAGCTCGACAAAATGTTCGAGCCTTTCCTGTGTTTCACGTGAAACACTCTGGCCGTTTATCTTCATAATCCGACTCGCTATTGGTGCATGCGTAATTTTTCACTTCGCGTTGCCGAATCTTTCCGCAGAAGCGCGAGCAGCAGCGATATCGCAGCCGGTGTCATGCCGTCAACACGAGCGGCTTGAGCAATGTTCTCAGGGCGAGCTTTTTCCAACTTTTGTTTAAGTTCATTGGAGAGACCGGAGAGACTTTTAAAATCAAAGTCGTCGGGGATTTTCCTATCTTCGTCCCGTTTGATATCGACGATATCAGCGCTCTGCCTCTGCATATAGACCGCATAACTTGCCTCGATCTGCAAGACTTCGGCAACTTTCCTGCCAAGGGTGGCCAATTCCGGCCAATGTTCAGTAAGGACTTCGAGAGTCATGTCTGGATAGGCCAGCAATTCATAAACGGACCGGCGTTGACCGTCCTGATTGAGTTTCAATCCTTGCTTGGCCGCCTGGGACGGGCTGATGGAAATCGCCTTCATCAACTCACGACCGCGATCCAGATCGGACAAGAAATTTGCGAAGCGCTCTCGCCGCTCACGACCGATAATACCAGCCATCTGGCCGAGCGGCGTAAGTCGCAGATCCGCATTGTCCACGCGCAGCGAAAGGCGATACTCCGCCCTCGAGGTAAACATGCGGTAGGGCTCGCTGACACCCTTCGATGTCAGGTCATCAATCATGACACCGATATAGGACTCGGTTCGGCTGAAATAGACCGGATCGGCATCGCCCGCATAAAGCGAAGCGTTCAACCCGGCAACGAGCCCCTGGGCGCCCGCTTCTTCATATCCCGTCGTGCCATTAATCTGCCCGGCTAGAAACAGTCCCGGAATCTTGCGGCATTCCAGCGACGGCTTTAGCTCACGCGGATCGACATAGTCATATTCGATGGCGTAACCCGGCTGCAGGATCGCAACCTGTTCAAGGCCGGGTATCGTTCGAATAAATTGCTCCTGAACGGAGGCGGGAAGGGACGTCGATATGCCATTTGGGTAGATGGTGTGATCGTCGAGACCTTCCGGTTCGAGAAATATCTGATGACCGTCCCGTTCACCAAAACGGGTGATCTTATCCTCAATGGACGGGCAATAACGCGGACCGACTCCTTCGATCTGGCCGGAATACATCGCCGACAGATGAATATTGTCCTGAATGATCTTATGGCCGGCTGGAGTGGTGCGCGTTACGCCACATTCGATTTGTGGATTTAGAATATGATCCGTCATGAAGGAAAAAGGGACAGGATCTTCATCAGCTGCCTGCCGATCCACGGCATTCCAATCAATCGTGCGTCCATCGAGCCGGGCAGGGGTGCCGGTCTTCAGGCGGCCCATAACGAGACCAAGCCGCGAAAGTGTCTCCGAGAGACCGAGAGAGGGCATTTCTCCCACGCGGCCGGCCGGAATCTTTTCGGAGCCGATATGAATGAGGCCACGCAGGAAGGTGCCACTCGTCAGCACGACGGCGCCACAGGGAATCCGGCTACCATTTTTCATGATAACGGCGGCAACCCGATCATTGGCCATTTCAATATCGAAAGCATCGCCCTCGATAATGATGAGATTCTCAATGGCAGCGATTTCGCGCTGCATGGCTTCGCGATAAAGCCGTCGGTCGGCCTGCGTGCGCGGCCCGCGAACAGCCGGACCCTTTTTGCGGTTGAGCATACGGAATTGAATACCTGCCGCATCGGCAACCCGGCCCATCAAGCCATCCAGCGCATCGATCTCACGAACCAGATGTCCCTTGCCGAGGCCGCCAATGGCGGGATTGCAGGACATGACACCAATCGTTTCGCGTTTATGCGTCACAAGAGCGGTTTTTGCACCGTGCCTTGCTGCGGCAGCGGCAGCTTCGCTGCCCGCATGACCACCGCCAATAACAATGACATCATATGACTGGTGCATATCCTTGCGCCCTGTGCTGTCCGCATCCACATCGCCGCCATCGACCGCCGATGTTTCACGTGAATCATTTTCCTATGCAAAATTCCGAGAAAATCACGCCAAGCAAATCTTCCACATCAACACGGCCGGTGATCCGCCCAAGCGATGTCGCGGCGAGCCTTAAATATTCCGACCTTATAGCAAGGTCCAGGGTCCCGGAATCGAGCGCATCACTAACATAGTTCAGCGTCTCTTCAAGTCGTTTTTTATGACGGGCACGGGCAGGAACCAAAGTCTGGCCGGCACCGACCCGTTTTTCTATCTCCTGCTTCAGCACGGAACGCAATTCGTTCAGGCCTGTCCCTTCCTTGGCTGAGATAGACAGATCAAATCCTTCCTCCGAAGCGAGAGGGTGAAGCGCTGTTTTTGTCCTGACCCGCAAATGGCGCTGGTTTTCGAATGATTCGAGAGATTGTTTCGGAAACGAATCCTTATCTTGCAACAGCAGGATAATATCCGCCGTCTCTGCTGTCAGGACCGCGCGCCGTACGCCTTCCAGTTCCACGACATCCTGTGTTTCCCGAATTCCCGCCGTATCGAATATTCGGACCAGATATCCGTCCAGATTGATATCGACGCTCAAAACATCTCTCGTCGTGCCGGCAATATCGGTAACGATCGCCACGTCGCGACCGCTTAGGGCATTCAGAAGAGTGGACTTGCCTGCGTTCGGTTCACCAACAAGCGCAACCTTGAACCCGTCACGAATAATCTCACCACTGCCGCCCTGCAGATGAGCGCGGATTTCCTCCCTCAATTGCGTCATCGCATCCCAAACCTGGGCTGCCACGGAATCGGGAACATCTTCCTCGTCGGCAAAGTCCAGTTCGGCTTCGATGAGAGCGCGAGCCCGTGTCAGGCGACTGGCCCAGCCATCATAGAGTGCCGACAATTTGCCGGTACTTTGTTCTACTGCCAGCCGCCGCTGCATTTCCGTTTCGGCCTGCAACAGATCGGCGAGACCCTCGACCTCCAGGAGGTCCATCTTGCCATTCTCGAAGGCTCTACGGGAAAATTCGCCAGCGTCAGCGGGTCTCACTCCTTCGAGATTTTCAAGTTCGATAAAAATCGAAGCCACGACGGCGCGACTGCCATGGCTATGAATTTCGACGCAATGCTCGCCTGTGAAGGAATTCGGAGCGGGAAAGACAATCACCAGCGCCTGGTCGATGATCTCATCATTTCGATTCCGAATCGAGCAGAGCGTGGCCTTTCGTGGTGGCGGAAGCTCCCGGCCCGTCAGCATCTGCAGGGCATCAAAAGCTTTGGAGCCACTGATCCTGAGAACAGCCACGCCCGCCGGCAAGGCACCACTGGAAAGCGCATAGATCGTATCGGCGGAAGCTCGCATCACTACCTCGGTCTAAAACAGTCAAGCCGCATCCGAATAAACGGACACGGCTTTAAAGCTTTCAAGATGAATCCGGCTAAAGTTCAGATCAGGTATTCATCGATTCGAAGAAATCCGAATTGTTCTTGGTCTGCTTCAGCTTGTCGATCAGGAACTCGATGGCATCCATCGTCCCCATCGGTGCCAGAATACGGCGAAGAACGAAAATCTTCTGCAGATCCTGACGCGGCACCAGCAGATCTTCCTTACGCGTACCGGATTTAAGAATATCCAGCGCCGGGAAGATGCGCTTGTCGGCCACCTTGCGGTCGAGCACGATTTCCGAGTTACCCGTACCCTTGAACTCTTCAAAGATGACTTCATCCATGCGGCTGCCGGTATCGATAAGCGCCGTGGCGATGATCGTCAGCGAACCGCCTTCTTCGATATTACGCGCTGCGCCGAAGAAACGCTTCGGGCGTTGCAGGGCGTTGGCATCCACGCCACCGGTCAGAACCTTGCCGGAGGAGGGAACGACCGTGTTATAGGCACGGCCAAGGCGCGTGATGGAATCGAGCAGAATGACAACGTCGCGGCCATGTTCGACCAGGCGCTTCGCCTTTTCGATGACCATTTCAGCGACCTGCACGTGACGGACGGCCGGTTCGTCGAAGGTGGAGGATACGACCTCGCCCTTCACGGAACGCTGCATGTCGGTCACTTCCTCCGGACGCTCATCGATCAGAAGAACGATCAGGTAACATTCCGGATGGTTTGCCGTGATGGAATGGGCGATGTTCTGCAGGAGAACCGTTTTACCGGTGCGCGGCGGTGCCACGATCAATCCACGCTGGCCTTTGCCGAGCGGCGCGACGAGATCGATGACGCGCGACGACAAATCCTTGGACGTCGGAACATCCAGTTCCATCTTGAAGCGCTCATTCGGGTAAAGCGGCGTCAGATTGTCGAAGTGAACCTTGTGACGGATCTTTTCCGGATCGTCGAAATTGATCGTATTGACCTTGAGAAGCGCGAAATAACGTTCGCCTTCCTTGGGGCCGCGGATCGGGCCTTCAACTGTATCGCCGGTCTTCAGCGAGAAGCGGCGGATCTGCGAGGGCGAGATATAAATATCGTCCGGACCGGGCAGATAGTTTGCATTTGCGGATCGCAGGAACCCGAAACCGTCCTGCAGGACTTCAACGACGCCTTCGCCGATGATTTCAATGTCCTGGCTCGCGAGAACCTTGAGGATTGCGAACATGAGCTCCTGCTTGCGCATTGTGCTCGCATTTTCAACTTCCAGGGATTCGGCAAAAGTCAGCAAGTCGGTAGGCGATTTGCTCTTAAGTTCCTGAAGCTTCATTTCAGCCATGAAGAGAAGACCGTTTGATAATGTAATGTCGGGGGAGGGCGTGTTCGCGAATCAGATGCTGTGGGAAATACCGCAGATGACTGAATAATTCACATGCCACGAAGATGAGTGGCCCGAAAATAGCGATTGAACACGGCCGCTGCAAGAGGAAAGCACGAATTCCGCGAAATTTATCGTCGCACCGTCTTAACCGAAGGGTTTCACAACCACAAGTATGACGATGAGGATCATCAACAGCGTCGGAACCTCGTTCATCAACCGCCAGTGACGGGCTGGTCGCGTATTTTCATCCCGCGCGAAACGTTTTGCACTGCGCGTGAAATAAACATGGGTCACGGTCAGAAGCACCACCAGCGCGATCTTGGCATGCAGCCAGCCACCGGAAAAACCATAGACCGACCAGGCGAGATAAAGACCCAATATCCAGGATATCATCATCGCCGGGTTCATGATCACCCTGATCAGCCGCTGCTCCATTACCTTAAAGGTTTCGGACTGCTGCGAACCGGCGGGTGCATCGGTGTGATAGATGAAGAGCCTCGGCAGGTAAAAAATCGCTGCCATCCAGGAAATGACGGCGATGATATGCAGCGCCTTGATCCAGAGATAGAGATCGGCCGGATCGGCATAAAATAACAGGGCGACGAAGGCAGCAAAGACACCGAGCGCGATACCGGCGCGCAAAGCCGCCCGGTTTCCGGAACGGGCGGAGGTCTGTTTTTCCTCGCTCATGCTCCCGCTCCGCCGGCACGCACCCGCTCCACAAGCCGGGTGACGTTTTCCGGGTCAGCCTGCGGGGTGATGCCATGGCCAAGATTGAAGATCAGCGGACCCTCTCCCAGAGCCTGCAGCACGGCATCTATACCATCCTGCAGCGCCTTGCCACCCGCCACCATCAGCATAGGGTCGAGATTGCCCTGCACGGGCCCTTCCTTCTGCAAATCCCTAGCAAAGCTCAGCGGCACCGACCAGTCGAGCCCGATGGCGTCTGCGCCCGTCTTGCGGCGATAATCTTTGAGAAGATAACCAGCCCCCTTGGCGAACGCGATGATCTTTGCCGAAGGCCGGCGGGCGCGCACCGATGCGATAATGCGGGCAACGGGTTTTATCGCATAATTATCAAATTCCTTCTCACCGAGCACGCCGGCCCAGGAATCGAAGATTTGAACCGCGTCGGCTCCGGCGTCGATCTGCGCAACCAGATAATCGGCGGAAACATCCGCCAGGAAAGCGAGCAGCTTTTCCATGGCGGCCGGCTCCTGATAACCGAACAGCCGCGCCGGGGCCTGATCCGGCGTTCCGTGTCCCGCAATCATATAGGTCGCAACCGTCCAGGGCGCGCCGCAAAAACCGAGAAGCGTCGTTTCATCGGGCAAAGAGGTGCGCAGACGGGAAACGGTTTCAAAAACGGGAGAAAGATGCGCCATGACATTTGCGGCATCCAGCGTCCCGATACCGCTGACATCGATCGGGTCCATAGCCGGACCCTTTCCTTCGCTGAAAGACACGTTGCGGTGAAGCGCGTCGGGTATCACCAGAATATCGGAAAAGAGAATGGCGGCATCGAGCCCGAACCGGCGAATGGGTTGGAGAGTGACTTCCGTCGCCAGTTCGGGATTATAACAGAGATCGAGGAAACTACCGGCGCTCCTGCGCGTTTCCCTGTACTCGGGAAGGTAACGACCGGCCTGCCGCATCAGCCATATAGGCGGCGGTGTGACCGTCCGCCCGTTCAACACCGTCATAACCTTGCGTTCGCTCATGGCACCCAGCTTCTAAAAAATAAAATCAAAGAGATTTAAAAGATTTTCTATTTCTTAGAGTCTGTGGGTAGCAAGGATTAAAATCATTCCAGTCGAAATGCCGCAGCCATAAAGTTTGGAACCTGCTTGCGGATATCATTGGCGGACTTACTCCGGAATAGTCTGTAAAACCAAAATTTTATCAATTATTTCAATTATTTATGTAATAACCGGAAAACGGTATGCCTGTGGATAGTCCGGGGAAAATTTTGGACAGTTTCCCATTCTTCCAACAATTCACAGCCGCGCCAGGGACGATTGAAGCCACTTGCGGATTGTGGAAAAACACCACCTTATTCACGTCGCGGTTTGGCCCGCAGGACAATTCGGGAATTTGTCCCGGTTTATCAACAGCGGGAGAAAAACAGCGTGGAGAACAAAAAAAGCTTCTTCCATCTGCACCTGATTTCGGACTCAACGGGAGAGACTCTGATGTCGGCCGGCCGCGCGGTCTCGGCCCAGTTTCATGCTTCCATGCCGGTAGAGCATGTCTATCCGATGATTCGAAACCAGAAGCAGCTCACGCAGGTCGTTGATCTCATCGACAAGGAACCAGGCATCGTTCTCTATACAATCGTCGATCAGCAGCTCGCGGAGTTTCTGGACCTGCGGTGCCATGCTATTGGGGTACCCTGCGTCAATGTCCTTGAACCGATTATCGGCATCTTCCAGACCTATCTCGGAGCGCCTTCCCGACGGCGGGTAGGTGCGCAGCATGCGCTGAATGCGGATTATTTTGCCCGGATCGAGGCGCTCAATTTCGCCATGGATCATGATGACGGGCAAATGCCGGAAACCTATGACGAGGCGGATATCGTCATCATCGGTATCAGCCGCACCTCAAAAACGCCGACCAGCATCTATCTCGCCAATAGGGGAATAAAGACGGCCAATATACCGGTCGTTCCCAATGTGCCTCTGCCCGACAGCCTCTATGCGGCCACCCGGCCGCTGATCGTCGGTCTCGTCGCAACATCGGATCGCATATCCCAGGTGCGCGAAAACCGGGAACTGGGCGCAACGGGCGGATTTGACAGTGGCCGCTACACGGATCGCGCCACCATCATGGAAGAGCTGAAATATGCACGTGCGCTCTGCGCCCGTAATAATTGGCCGCTGATCGATGTCACCCGCCGCTCCATCGAGGAAACGGCTGCAGCCATCCTTGCCCTCCGCCCAAGGACACGTTAATCCGAATCGCACCATTCGGAGCAGACAGTCGATGAAACAGGAACTGATCCTCGCCTCGTCCAGCGCATCCCGCCAGATGTTGATGCGCAATGCGGGGCTGACATTTTCGGCCATCCCGGCGGATATTGACGAGCGCGCGCTCGACGAGAAGCTGGAGAAAGAGGGAGCCAGCCCGGAAGAGGTGGCACTGGAACTCGCCAAGGCCAAGGCTCTTGCGGTCGGCGCGCTTTATCCGGATGCGCTGGTGCTCGGCTGCGACCAGACCATGGCGCTTGGCGCCCGCGTCTATCACAAGCCGAAAACCATGGCGGATGCGCAAGAGCATTTGCTGTCTTTGTCCGGCAAGATTCATCGCCTGAACAGCGCTGCCGTTCTCGTCCGACATGGCGAGGTGGTGTGGCAGATCGTTTCCAGCGCCGAGCTAAGCGTTCGGACCTTGAGTGCCGAATTTGTCTCCCGTCACCTGCAACGGGTGGGAGAAAAGGCCTTGAGCAGTGTCGGTGCGTACCAGCTCGAAGGGGAAGGAATCCAGCTATTCACCTCGATCGAGGGCGATTATTTCACGATTCTCGGCCTGCCGCTTCTACCGCTTTTATCGAAACTGCGCGACATGGATGTCATCGATGGCTGATTCACGTGAAACATTAACCATAAATGCCTTCGTTGTCGGCTATCCGATCAAGCATTCGCGATCGCCTATTATCCATTCCTACTGGTTGAAGAAATTCGGCATTGCCGGTTTCTACAAGGCCGTGGAAGTTGCCCCGGATGATTTTGCGAATTTCATGGCAATGCTGAAGCAAGGCAAACCGGGCACGGCCGTCGGCGGCAATGTCACCATTCCCCATAAGGAAGCGGCTTATCGGCTGGCAGACAGGCCCGATGTCCTGGCGGAAGAACTCGGTGCCGCCAACACTGTGTGGATGGAGGAGGGCGAACTCCGCGCCACCAATACGGATGGTTATGGTTTCGTCTCCAATCTCGATGAGCGGCATCCGGGCTGGGACAGGACCGACAGGGCAGTGGTTCTGGGCGCCGGCGGTGCAAGCCGTGCGATCATTCAGTCGCTGCGTGATCGCGGTATTGCCGAAATCCATGTCCTCAATCGTACCGTCGAACGGGCGCGCGAACTGGCCGACCGTTTTGGACCGCGAGTCTTTTCCCATCCCCAAGCAGCGCTTCATGAGGTCATGCAGGATGCCGGGCTTTTCGTGAATACGACGTCGCTCGGCATGGATGGAACGGAAGCACCGCATCTTGATTTTTCGCCGTTGGCCGCTCAGGCCGTCGTGACCGATATCGTCTATGTGCCGTTGAAAACCCCGATCCTGAAAATGGCGGAAGAGCAGGGCGTCGCAACCGTCGACGGGCTCGGCATGCTGCTTCATCAGGCAAAACCCGGTTTCAAGCGATGGTTCGGCAAAACGCCTGATGTCGATGAGGCCCTGCGTTCTCTCATCATTGAGGATATGGAGAAACATTGATGATCGTCATCGGTCTCACCGGCTCGATTGGAATGGGAAAAACGACGACGGCGAATTTGTTTGCGGGAGAAGGGGTTCCGGTTCTCGATTCGGATGAGGTCGTGCACGGGCTTTACCGGGCGGAAGCCGTTCCGCTGATCGAAGCAGCCTTTCCGGGTACGACCGTTTCCGGGGCAGTGGACAGGCAGAAACTCGGTGAGGTCTTGCGGGAGAATCCGGCTAATTTCAGCAGACTGGAGGAGATCGTGCATCCGCTGGTGCGTGTAAGGCAGGAGGCTTTTCTGGCGCAGGCGAGGAAGGACGGTCTGCAATTCGCCCTCCTCGATATTCCCCTGCTTTTCGAAACCGGGGCGGAAAGCCGCGTCGATAAAGTCGTGGTGGTCAGTTGTGCGCCGGAGATTCAGCGAGAGCGGGTTATGTCCCGTCCTGGCATGACGGAAGAGAAATTCGAAATGATGCTGGCCCGGCAGATGCCCGATGCAGAAAAGCGCCGGCGTGCCGATTTTATCGTCGATTCCGGAAATGGTGTCGAAGCGGCACGTGATCAGGTAAGAGAGATTTTGCAGAAACTGGCCGCTGAGTCGCGCCGCGGAGAGATGAATGCGTGAGATCATTTTCGATACGGAAACCACGGGCCTGGAATCGAAGCTGGACCGCGTGATTGAAATTGGTGGTATCGAGCTGATCAACCACTTTCCTACCGGTCGTACGCTGCATCTCTATATCAGCCCGGAAGACCGCAAGGTTCATCCTGATGCGCTTGCCGTTCACGGGATTACCGACGAGTTTCTGAAAGACAAACCCAAATTCGCCGAGGTCGTCGACCAGATTCGTGACTTCTTCGACGGCGCGCGCTGGGTGGCGCATAATGCCACATTCGACATGGGCTTCATCAACGCGGAATTCGCCCGTCTCGGTATTGAGCCCGTTGCCGCCGATCTGGTGACGGATACGCTTTCGCTCGCTCGCCGCAAGCACCCCATGGGACCGAACTCGCTGGACGCGCTCTGCCGACGTTACGGCATTGACAATTCCCACCGTACCAAGCACGGCGCGCTTCTCGACTCCGAGCTGCTTGCCGAGGTTTATATTGAAATGATCGGCGGGCGCCAGACGGCGCTCGGTTTTGGTTCGGCGGCCAAGCAGGAAACCATCATCGTCGAGGAAGACGTGCCGCTTGAGCCGCTGCAAAGGCCGCGGGCTTTGCCCTCGAGGCTGGATGCGGAAACGGTCGCTGCCCATGGCAAACTCGTTCTCGGCATGGGCGACAAGGCGATCTGGAACCGCTACCAGAATTGATGCCGGTCCAGGCACCTGAAATGATAAGCGCTGTCAAAGAAAAACCCGGGCATGAACCCGGGTTTTGTTTTGTCTGAATTCTGCAGCGCAGAGCCGCGTCATTTAGTTCGGTACGGCCTGAACCTTGGCCTTGGCCTGTTCCTCGGCAACGCGCTGGGCGAACATCTGCGCGAAATCGATCGGATCGATCATCAGCGGCGGGAAGCCGCCATTGCGGGTAACGTCCGCAATGATCTGGCGCGCGAAGGGGAACAGCAGGCGCGGGCATTCGATGAACAGCACCGGCAGCATATGCTCCTGCGGGAAGCCGGCAATGCGGAACACGCCGCCATAAACCAGCTCGGCCGCGAACAGCACCTTGTCGCCATCCTTGGCTTCCGCGTTCAGCGTCAGGACAACATCGAAATCCGAACCGGAGATCGGGTTTGCGTTGACGTTGACATTGATGTTGATCGACGGCGCATTGTCACGGGCCTGAAGCGAGCGAGGAGCCCCCGGATTTTCGAAGGAAAGATCCTTGATGTACTGGGCAAGAATATTGAGGGAAGGACTTACTGCGCCCTGTGCACCATTTTCAGCGGTCATTACGTTTCCTCACGGCGTGAATTCGTGGAAGGCGGTCTATCATTTCGACCGGGGCCTTACAACCCTTCGTGATCGGCTCTTCGTCACCCATTCCGCCCGGGGGTCAAGGTTTGGGCAGGTCGCGATCATCAGGTTTGCGCGACCATGGGGAGCCCTTCGGCTCCTCGCGGTGAAACTCCTCTTCGTCCAAGTCTACCACCTTCGAATTGCCCGCTTGTCCCGGGCCGTTGCGAAAGCCGGAAAAATCACCGGGGTTAGGATCGGATTGCCGGCCAGATTGCCGAAACGAGCCCGCCACGACGACACGCGGTCCGAAGGCTTTCCAGATAAACCGCCGCACGGCCGGCGACAGAAGCAGAAGGCCGAGAATGTCGGTAATGAAGCCCGGGATGAAAAGCAGGATTCCGGCAACGACGCGCATGGCGCCATTCACCAGCTCATCCGCCGGCTGCGCACCGCTTCGGCCTGCATCCTGAAGGTTTCTTACCATGCCGATGCCGCCCAGCCGCAGGATGAGCAACCCCAGAAACGAGGTGAACAGGACAAGCGCCAATGTCAGCCACAAGCCGATCGCCTTGCCGACGATGATAAAACCGGCAATTTCGAGGATGGGCATCATCAGGATGACGATGGGGAGAAAGGAAAAACGCATCTTCTAGCCTTGCGTGTGCATCTCTGGCAGATTGCCGGTTCCCGGGACACCGATGATTGAATCTGCACATTTGAATGATGATAAGATGCAGACTATATGAGGGTGTGGTTTTCGAATTTAAATGGCGGTTTTGGTAAAAGATGGGCTTCAGCGACTTTATCACATTGTTTTTTCTCGTTGCAGCGGTGCTGATCTTCTTTCAGCTGCGCAGTGTCCTCGGCCGTCGCACAGGCAATGAAAAGCCGCCATTCGACCCCTATAGCCCGCGCGACGTGGCAAAAGGCCCCGTCACGGAGGATAACAAGGTCGTGACCCTGCCGCGGCGCAATGAGGCCGACGACGAAAATCGTTTCGCCGAGGCGGATGCGCTTGCGCCCGTCGATACGCCGCTCAACGCTTCGCTGCGTGAGGTGATGACCAGGGATCCGTCCTTCGGGCCGAAGGAATTCCTGAACGGTGCGCGTATGGCCTATGAAATGATCGTCATGGGCTTTGCCGATGGCGACCGCAAGACGCTCAAGAACCTTCTGTCGAAGGAGGTCTTCGATGGTTTCGAAGCGGCGATTTCCGAGCGGGAAGGTCGCGGCGAGGTGGTGAAGTCCACCTTCGTGGGCATCGAGAAGGCAGATATTACCCAGGCCGGTGTGCGCGATTCCGAAGTGCAGATCACGCTGAGGATCGTCAGCCAGCTGATTTCGGCCACCTATGACAAGGATGGCAAGCTGGTGGATGGCGATCCGGATGCGGTTGCGGAGGTGGACGACATCTGGACCTTCTCGCGCGATATTCGCTCGCGCGATCCGAACTGGAAGCTGATCGCTACCGAATCCGAGCAATGACCGCGCCCTTTTCGATCGAAGAAGTTTCTTTCAGCGACCTGCCCGGATGGCGGCAAGACGATCCGGGCAAGCTTTTTCCGGCGATGGCGACGATCCTGTCGCATCTTCGGAGCGCAAAACCCTACAGGACCGGCGCGCTCGGGGTCACGGCGGCGGAACTGATCTCGCTTCTGGAAGTCGCTGAGAAGAGCGATGCAAACAGTCCTGAAATGGCGCGCCGGTTTTTTGAAACCAATTGCGTGCCTTTCAGGATTTCTCCATCTGAGGGAAAAAGCGGTTTCGTGACCGCCTTTTACGAACCCGACCTGGAAGTATCGTCTAAGCCCGACGACACCTGGCGTTATCCTATTTACCGGCGGCCGCCGGAACTTATCGATATCGACGATGCCAATCGGCCCTCCGGCTTTGATACGTCCTATGCTTTCGGCAGGGCGGATGAAAACGGTATTTCCTATTTTCCCGACCGCCGGGAGATCGATGAAGGGTATCTGGAGGGAAGGGGCCTTGAGATTGCCTGGGCAAGATCGAAGGTCGACCTGTTTTTCGTTCATGTCCAGGGTGCGGCGCGTCTGGTGTTTCCGGATGGTGCGGTAAAGCGCATCACCTATGCGGCCAAGGCCGGACATGCTTTTTCGCCGATTGGCCGTCTGCTGCTCGATCGTGGCGAACTCGATCCGAAAACCGTGTCGATGCAGACGATCCGCAAATGGCTTGCCGAACACCCGGACGAGGTGGATGGGGTGCTATGGCATAACCGCTCCTACATTTTTTTCCGGGAGGCGGATGTCGCCGATCAGGATATGGGACCGATTGCCGCCGCCAAGGTGCCGCTTGTCGCCGGGCGATCACTTGCCGTGGACCGGCTCATTCATACGTTCGGGCTTCCCTTCTTCATCCATTCACCGTCGCTCACCCATCTGGACGAGGGAAAGCCTTTTACCCGGCTGATGCTGGCGCTCGATACGGGGTCGGCGATCGTCGGCCCGGCGCGTGGTGATATTTTCACCGGCTCGGGTTTCGAAGCGGGAGAGCTTGCCGGCACGGTGCGCAATGAGGCCGAGTTTTATATATTGATACCGCGGGTTGCTGCGCAGAGGTATCGGTGATGAAGGGCAGTCGCAAGCTCGGTAAGGAAGAACGCATTCTGTGGGGAAAGGTCGCAAAAACCACGCGTCCGATCTCCGGCAGGCTGGAAGACTTGCTGGCTTTCGATGGCATGGAGGAACCTCTGGCGGAATCCGAGGTTTCGCAGGCAGGCAAAAGCACATTTCCGCGCATGCTTGTGGAGCCGGCCGAACCAACGCCGCTGGCGCCGGACAAAAAGCCGAAAATTCATCAGCCGATGGAAAAACCGGTCAAGCGCAAGCTCACCCGTGGCCGGCTGCCGCTGGAAGGGCGGATCGATCTGCACGGCATGTTCCAGAGCGAAGCCCATGCGGTGCTGCTTGATTTTCTGTTGCGCGCGCATGAACGCGGTTTGCGGCATGTGCTTGTCATAACGGGCAAGGGGCGTTCCATCGGCAGCGACGGTGCCTTGAAAAGAGCGGTGCCCATGTGGTTCTCCAAACCGGAATATCGTCACCTGATCTCGTCCTATGAGGATGCCTCGGCCAATCACGGCGGCGACGGCGCGCTCTATGTGCGGCTTTCGCGGCGGCGGAGTGAAAAATCATGACGCCCTTTGCGGAGGCCGTGCGGCAACTGCGGGAACGCAAGGGCGTAACGCAGAGGGAAATGGCCGCCGCTATCGGCGTATCGCCCGCCTATCTCTCGGCACTGGAACACGGCAAGCGCGGCAAGCCGAGCTTCGATCTGCTTCAGCGCATCGCCGGATATTTCAACATCATCTGGGACGAGGCGGAGGAATTGTTCTTTCTGGCCGGCTCGTCCGACCCGAAAGTGGTGATCGACACCATCGGTCTGCCGCCGCAATATACGGCTTTCGCCAACCGGCTGGCACGGGATATTCGCAAGCTGCCGCCGAGTGTGGTAGAGGAACTGTCAGCCGTGCTGCAAAAAAGCCGTTCTTGCGATTGAAACCCCTCTATCCCCTGCTTTATGCAGCATCCTGAAGCATGCGGCCTTTGGGATTGGGTGTAGAATTTCTATAGTCGCATGTCGGATTTGAGTGATTCGCTGGCTTCAGGCCCTCTCACTGGAAACCTGGCCCGAGAAAACTTTGGAAAGAGTATTTATGACCGAAACATCGTCAAGCGAAGTCGGCGCGAACGCGGAATATGGAGCCGATTCGATCAAGGTCCTCAAGGGCCTTGATGCCGTGCGCAAACGGCCCGGCATGTATATCGGCGATACCGATGACGGTTCCGGCCTGCACCACATGGTCTATGAGGTCGTCGACAACGCCATCGACGAGGCGCTTGCCGGTCATGCCGATCTGGTGACGGTGACGCTGAACGCCGACGGATCGGTGACGGTGACGGATAACGGGCGCGGCATTCCAACCGATATCCATTCTTCCGAAGGCGTTTCCGCCGCCGAAGTCATCATGACCCAGCTGCATGCGGGCGGCAAATTCGACCAGAACTCCTATAAGGTGTCGGGCGGTCTGCATGGCGTGGGCGTCTCGGTGGTCAATGCGCTTTCCGTCTGGCTGAAGCTCAGGATTCGCCGTAACGGCAAGCTGCACGAAATCGGCTTCACCCATGGTGTCGCCGATGCGCCGCTTTCCGTCATTGGCGAATATGAAGGCCGCTCGGGAACGGAAGTGACCTTCCTGGCGAGCCCGCAGACCTTCACCATGACGGACTATGATTATGGAACGCTGGAGCATCGCCTGCGCGAACTCGCATTCCTGAATTCCGGCGTTCGCATCCTGCTCACCGACAAGCGCCATTCTGATATCAAGCAGGAAGAGCTGCTGTATGATGGCGGCCTCGAAGCCTTCGTCCGTTATCTCGACCGCGCCAAGAAGCCGCTGGTCGACAAGCCTGTCGCCATCAAGGGTGAAAAGGACGGCATTACGGTTGAGGTCGCGCTCTGGTGGAACGACAGCTACCACGAGAACGTGCTTTGTTTTACCAACAACATTCCCCAGCGCGACGGCGGCACCCATATGGCCGGTTTCCGCGCGGCGCTGACCCGTCAGGTAACTTCCTATGCTGAAACTTCGGGCATCCTGAAAAAGGAAAAGGTGAGCCTGCAGGGTGAGGACTGCCGTGAAGGTTTGACGGCCATTCTTTCCGTCAAGGTTCCCGACCCCAAGTTTTCCTCGCAGACGAAAGACAAGCTCGTTTCGTCCGAAGTGCGTCCCGTCGTGGAAAGCCTTGTCAACGAAGCGCTTTCCACCTGGCTGGAAGAACATCCTTCCGACGCAAGAATCCTCGTGGGCAAGGTGGTGGAAGCGGCAGTGGCCCGCGAAGCTGCCCGCAAGGCACGCGAGTTGACCCGACGCAAGGGCGCTCTCGATATCGCCTCTCTGCCCGGCAAGCTTGCCGATTGCTCAGAGCGCGATCCGGCGAAATCCGAACTCTTCCTCGTCGAGGGTGATTCCGCTGGCGGTTCGGCCAAGCAGGGCCGCTCGCGCGAAACCCAGGCCATCCTGCCGCTGCGCGGCAAGATCCTCAATGTCGAACGCGCGCGTTTCGACAAGATGTTGTCCAGCCAGGAAATCGGCACGCTGATCACGGCGCTCGGCACCTCCATCGGCAAGGACGAGTTCAACGCCGACAAGCTGCGTTACCACAAGATCATCATCATGACGGATGCTGACGTCGACGGCGCCCACATCCGTACCCTGCTCCTGACCTTCTTCTTCCGCCAGATGCCGGAGCTGATCGAGCGGGGCCATCTCTATATCGCCCAGCCGCCGCTTTATAAGGTCACGCGTGGCAAATCCGTGCAATACCTCAAGGATGAAAAGGCGCTGGAAGAGTACCTGATTTCCATGGGTATCGAGGAAGCTTCGCTGACGCTCGGTTCCGGAGAAGTGCGCATCGGTGCCGATCTTCGCGAAGTCATTCTCGATGCGGTGCGCATGCGCTCGCTGATCGATGGGCTGCATTCGCGTTACAGCCGCTCTATCGTGGAGCAGGCCGCCATTGCCGGTGCGCTGAACCCCGAGCTTTCGGCCGACGCCGCCCGCGCCGAGGAAACCGTTGCCGAAGTGGCGCGGCGTCTTGACATGATCGCGGAAGAAACCGAGCGCGGCTGGTCCGGCACGGTGCTGCAGGATGGCGGCTTGCGCTTCGAGCGCATGGTGCGCGGCGTCAAGGAAGTCTCGACGCTGGATATGGGCCTGCTCGGTTCGGCTGACGCCCGTCATATCGATCAGCTCGCAGCCCGCACGCGCGATATCTATGCCACTTCGCCGGTCCTGCAACGTAAGGATGGCACCATGGAGCTTGCCGGTCCGCGCGCGCTTCTGGATGCGATTTTCGCCGCGGGCCGCAAGGGTCTTTCCATGCAGCGCTATAAGGGCCTCGGCGAAATGAATGCGGAGCAGCTTTGGGAAACAACGCTCGACGCCAACGTTCGTTCCCTGCTTCAGGTGAGAGTGAGCGACGCGACGGATGCCGACGGCCTGTTCGCCCGGCTGATGGGCGACGAAGTGGAGCCGCGCCGCGACTTCATCCAGGAAAATGCGCTGAGCGTCGCAAACCTCGATATTTAATCTCGTGGAGCGTTTCGCGAAACGATTCACGTGAAACGAAATTTTAACAAAAGGCCCGGCGGTTCATTTCCGCCGGGCCTTTTGTCATTCGGAGAATATCAATCAACCTTGCCGGTGAAGCGTCCTTCGAAGGCCACATCCGACAGGGGCAGTCGTTTACTCGGCACTTCCCGCTCCGCCAGATCATCAGGGAGAACGGATTTGTCGGTCAGTATGCCGATGGCAACCCCGGCCTCCACCTTGTAACCTTCCGGCACGTTCAGTTTTTCAACGATCTTGTCCTTCAATATGCCAGCCATGCCGTGGGCGTGGTAACCAAGCAGGTGGGCCTGCATGGCAAGCGAAAACCAGGCGGCACCTGCATCGAAGGAATGGGTCGCCGAAGGTTTTTTCTCGCCTTCGCGCGAGATGTTGTAGTCGCGGGAAATGACGAAGAGCAGCACGGAGGCGTTTTTTGCCCAGCGCTGGTTTCCTTCCATCAGCAGTTCCACGAAGAGCGGCCAGTCTTCGCTATCCTTATACGCATAGACAAACCGCCACGGCTGATAATTGGAGGCGGAGGGTGCCCAGTGCGCCGCATCCAGAATGGTCATCAGATGCTCTGCCGGCATGGGGCTGCCATTAAAGGCGCGCGGAGACCAGCGGTTGAGGAAAAGGGGATCGACGGGATATTCGGATTGCCTGTTATTGCTGTTCGTCACGGGCCGTGTCCTTTTGATTGCCGGGAAGGAAAAGGTATTTTTCGAAACTTGGCGCAGTCAAGGGGTGACAAGTATGAATGCATCGTTCATATATGCATCACCTTGTCTGACAACCGGGAGAGAGTTCCATGAAATTGATGCGTGTTGGCCAGCCCGGCCAGGAAAAACCAGCAATCCTTGACGCGGAAGGAAAAGTCCGCGATCTGTCCGCCCATGTGAAAGATATCGGCGGCGACGCGATTTCTCCCGAGGGCCTCAAGAAGATCGCCGCGATCGATCTTTCCACCCTGCCGGTGTTGAGCGATGAGCGCATCGGCGCTTGCGTTGCCGGTACGGGAAAATTCATCTGCATCGGCCTCAACTTCTCCGACCATGCTGCCGAAACGGGTGCCACCGTACCGCCGGAACCGGTCATTTTCATGAAGGCGACCTCGGCCATCGTCGGTCCGAACGATAACGTCACCATTCCGCGCGGTTCTGAGAAGACCGACTGGGAAGTCGAGCTCGGCGTCGTCATCGGCAAGACCGCCAAATACGTCTCGGAAGCCGATGCTCTCGACTACGTCGCCGGTTATTGCGTTTCGCATGATGTGTCCGAGCGCGCCTTCCAGACGGAGCGTGCCGGCCAGTGGACCAAGGGCAAGTCCTGCGACACCTTCGGCCCCATCGGCCCCTGGCTGGTGACGAAGGAAGAAATCGCCGATCCGCAGAACCTCGGCATGTGGTTGAAGGTCAATGGCCAGACCATGCAGGACGGTTCCAGTAAGACCATGGTCTACGGCGTCGCCCATGTGGTTTCCTATCTCAGCCAGTTCATGTCGCTGCATCCCGGCGATGTCATTTCCACCGGCACACCTCCGGGCGTCGGCATGGGCCTGAAGCCGCCGCGTTACCTGAAGGCTGGCGATGTTGTGGAACTCGGCATCGAGGGTCTCGGTTCCCAGAAGCAGACTTTTGTCGCCGACATCTGATCGCAAAGGCGTTCAACGGAAAGTGAGGCGCTGGCGGGAAACCGCTGGCGCCTTCGATTTTGTGCACCTGCGAAAAGCTGCTATGGTCAAAAAAAGAGCGTGATCGCGAGGGAGGCGTCATCAGTGTTCTACCACCTCTATGAAATGAACCACGCGGCCATGGCGCCGCTGCGCGCCGGTGCCGACATGATGCGCCAGGCCTGCAATAATCCGCTCAACCCGCTTTCCAGCACGGCGTTCGGGAGAAGCCTCGATGCCGGCTTCGAAGTCTTCGAGCGCCTGACGCGCCGTTATGTCAAACCGGAATTCGGCCTTGGCACGACGATTGTTGATGGCCAGACCGTAGCCGTTGCCGAAGAGATCGTCTGGTCGCGCCCCTTCTGCAATCTCGTTCATTTCCAAAAACAGCTTGATCCTGCCCGGCAACCGGATCCGAAAGTGCTGCTCGTGGCGCCGATGTCCGGCCACTATGCCACCTTGCTGCGTGGCACCGTGGAGGCGCTGCTGCCTTCGGCGGATGTTTACATCACCGATTGGGCCGATGCCCGCATGGTGCCGGTGAGCGAGGGCACTTTCGATCTCGATGATTACATCAGTTACGTCATCGAGATGCTGCGCGCGATCGGGCCGCGGGCGCATGTGGTCGCCGTATGTCAACCATCCGTGCCGGTATTGGCTGCCGTCTCGCTGATGGAAGCGGATGGCGACACGTTTGCGCCGGCATCCATGACGCTGATGGGGGGCCCGATCGATACGCGCATTAATCCCACCGCCGTCAACGGTCTTGCCAAGGCGAAGCCCATTGAATGGTTCCGCGACAATGTCGTCATGCAGGTTCCATGGCCGCAGCCTGCGTTTGGCCGCAATGTCTATCCCGGCTTCCTGCAGCTGTCCGGTTTCATGTCCATGAACCTCGACAAGCACATGACGGCGCACAAGGATTTTTACCTGAACCTTGTCAAGAATGACGGCGACTCCGCTGAAAAACACCGCGAATTTTACGATGAATATCTGGCCGTGATGGACCTGACGGCGGAGTTCTATCTGCAGACGGTGGAAACCGTGTTCATCGATCATGCGCTTCCGAAGGGGAAGATGCTGCATAGGGGCAGGGCGGTTGATCCCACCGCCATCCGCAATGTCGCATTGTTCACCGTCGAAGGAGAGAATGATGATATTTCCGGCGTCGGCCAGACGAAGGCGGCCCATGATCTCTGCCGGAACGTTCCTGAAGACAAACGCGCTCACTACATGCAGCCGGATGTGGGGCACTATGGCGTCTTCAATGGTTCGCGCTTCCGCAGGGAAATCGTGCCGCGCATGCTGGACTTCATCCGCAAGCATCAGGCTGCTTAGGGTTAGGTGGCGGGCGAGGTCATGCATTTGCGTGGCCAAGCGACCGACGAATCGGCTATGAAGGGCTCATGTTTTCGCTCCTCAGAAAATCCCTGAAGTCGCCGGCGCCCAAGAAGGCCGCGCCGAGCCAGCGCACCGTTGCGGTGGCGGGCCGGCAGATACCGATCAGCGTGAGGGAAAACCCGCGGGCCACGCGCATCACCTTGCGCATTGAGCCGGGCGGACGGGCGCTGAAGCTGACGATCCCGCTGGGACTGCATCACCGCCAGGTGGATGATTTTCTCGAAAGGCATCAGGGCTGGCTGGAAGGCAAGCTTTTGAAGTTCAGCCCTGATGACGGTCTGCGTCCCGGTGCGACCATCGATATCAGAGGCATTTCCCATTGCATCGAACATACGGGCAGCCTGCGGGGCCTGACCCACATTGCGAAAGACGCTGATGGTGTGGCTGTTCTGAAAGTCAGCGGTGCGCCGGAGCATCTGAGGCGGCGGATTGCGACCTTCCTGAAAAAGGAAGCGAAGGCCGATCTGGAACGGCTGGTTGCCATGCACGCCCGCGCCGCCGGCCGACCGGTGCGGTCCATCAGCATGAAGGATACACGCAGTCGCTGGGGTTCCTGTTCCCACGATGGAAACTTGAGTTTCTCCTGGCGTATCGTCATGGCCCCGGAAAGGGTCATCGACTATCTCGCAGCCCATGAGGTCGCGCATCTGAGCGAAATGAACCACGGCCCGAAATTCTGGGCGCTGTGCGAAAAGCTCTGCCCGCACACCAATGAAGCCAAGGACTGGCTGAAACGTCACGGCTCCAAACTTCACGCCATCGATTTTGATTGAAACAGGCGGCGTGCGTCGCCATCTGGATTCACGTGAAACATTCCATCAAAAAGGGATGCGATTTGGCTCGACTCTTGTCGCATTTCATGTCAGGTCGCGGGTATGAAACCGGATATCAAGATTTGCGGATTGAAGACACCGGAAGCGCTGGAGCGCGCCGTCCGGCGCGGCGCGTCCCATGTCGGTTTTATTTTCTTTGAGAAAAGCCCGCGCAACATCGAGCCCGATATTGCCGGCAGGCTGGCGGAAGCCGCCCGCGGTGCTGCCAAGGTGGTCGCCGTCACCGTCGATGCCGATAATGATTATCTCGATGAAATTGTCGATCTCGTAAGGCCGGATATCCTGCAACTGCATGGCAGCGAAAGCCCGGAGCGGCTGCTGAACATCAAGGCGCTTTACGGCCTACCTGTGATGAAGGCGATTTCCATCCGCGATGCCGCTGATCTTGCCAAAATCGACCCCTATATCGGCATAGCCGACCGTTTCCTGCTCGATGCCAAGGCGCCCGCCGGTTCCGACCTGCCGGGCGGCAATGGCGTCTCGTTCGACTGGACGATCCTGCGCTCACTTGACGAAAGTGTGGATTACATGCTTTCCGGAGGGCTGAACAAGGATAATGTCGCCGAGGCGCTGGCGGAAACCAGGGCGAGCGGGCTGGATTTGTCATCCGGTGTGGAAAGCGCGCCGGGCGTCAAGGATTTGTCCAAGATCGATGCTTTTTTCGATGTGGTGAATGATTGGTCGAAAGGCCCAAAGGGAGCTTGAAGTGAACGACACGCCAACACCCAATTCTTTTCGTGCTGGTCCCGATGAGGACGGCCGCTTCGGCATTTACGGAGGACGCTTCGTTGCCGAAACGCTGATGCCGCTTATCCTGGATTTGCAGGCGGAATGGGACAAGGCCAAGAGCGATCCCGAGTTTCAGGCCGAACTGAAATATCTCGGCGCGCACTACACCGGCCGCCCGAGCCCGCTTTATTTCGCGGAGCGTCTCACGGCGGAACTCGGCGGCGCGAAGATCTATTTCAAGCGCGAAGAGCTGAACCATACCGGCTCGCACAAGATCAACAATTGTCTCGGCCAGATCCTGCTGGCCAAGCGCATGGGCAAGACCCGCATCATCGCCGAAACCGGTGCCGGCCAGCATGGCGTCGCCTCGGCAACGGTTGCTGCACGCTTCGGCCTGCCTTGTGTCGTTTATATGGGCGCGACTGACGTCGCCCGTCAGGCCCCGAACGTATTCCGCATGAAGCTTCTGGGCGCTGAGGTAAAGCCGGTCACGGCCGGCCATGGCACGCTCAAGGACGCGATGAACGAGGCATTGCGTGACTGGGTCACCAATGTCGAGGATACCTATTACCTGATCGGTACCGCGGCCGGCCCGCATCCCTATCCGGAAATGGTCCGCGATTTCCAGGCGGTCATCGGCGAGGAAGCCAAGGCGCAGATGCTGGAGGCGGAAGGTCGCCTGCCGGATCTGGTCGTTGCCGCTGTTGGCGGTGGCTCCAACGCCATCGGCATCTTCCATCCTTTCCTCGACGACAAGAATGTCCGCATCGTTGGCGTCGAAGCCGGCGGCAAGGGTCTTTCGGGAGACGAGCATTGCGCCTCGATCACCGCCGGTTCGCCGGGCGTGCTGCATGGCAACCGCACCTATCTGCTGCAGGATGAGGATGGCCAGATCAAGGAAGGCCATTCGATCTCCGCAGGCCTCGACTATCCCGGCATCGGCCCTGAACATTCCTGGCTGAACGATATCGGCCGCGTCGAATATGTGCCGATCATGGACCACGAGGCGCTGGATGCCTTCCAGATGCTGACCCGCCTCGAAGGTATCATTCCGGCTCTGGAGCCGAGCCATGCTCTGGCCGAAGTCATCAAGCGCGCGCCAAAAATGGGCAAGGATGAGATCATCCTGATGAACCTTTCCGGTCGCGGCGACAAGGATGTCCACACCGTCAGCAAGTTCCTTGGAATGGATGTATAAGATCATGACTGCACGTATGGACAAGCGCTTTGCCGATCTGCGCGCTGAAAATCGCCCGGCCCTGATCACCTATTTCATGGGCGGTGACCCGGATTTCGAAACCTCGCTTGGCATCATGAAGGCGCTGCCGGAAGCGGGCGCCGACGTAATCGAACTCGGCATGCCGTTTTCCGACCCGATGGCGGATGGCCCAGCCATTCAGCTGGCCGGCCAGCGCGCGCTGAAGGGCGGACAGACGCTGAAGACCACGCTCGATCTCGCCCGCGAGTTCCGCAAGCAAGATAATGCGACGCCGATCGTGATGATGGGCTATTACAATCCGATCTATATCTATGGCGTCGAAAAGTTCCTGGACGACGCGCTTGCCTGTGGCATCGATGGCTTGATCGTGGTTGACCTGCCGCCGGAAATGGACGACGAACTTTGCATTCCCGCACTTGCGCGTGGCATCAATTTCATCCGCCTGGCGACGCCGACCACGGATGGCAAGCGTCTGCCGGCCGTCCTTAAAAATACCTCAGGTTTCGTGTATTACGTCTCGATGAACGGTATCACCGGTTCAGCGCTTCCCGATCCGTCGTTGATCTCGGGCGCTGTCGGTCGTATCAAGGCGCATACGGAACTGCCGGTCTGTGTCGGTTTTGGCGTCAAGACGGCCGATCATGCGAAGGCGATCGGCGCCGTGGCGGATGGCGTGGTGGTAGGTTCCGCCATCGTCAACCAGATTGCGGGCAGCCTGACCAAGGACGGGCAGGCGACCGCCGACACTGTGCCGGCCGTTACGACGCTGGTAAAAGGACTTTCAACGGGCGTGCGTGCATCGCGCCTCGCCGCTGCGGAATAAGCGCGCGGCCCAGTCAGGAGTAGACAGTTGAACTGGATCACCAATTACGTTCGGCCGCGGATCAATTCCATGCTCGGCCGCCGCCCGGAGGTTCCGGAGAACCTGTGGATCAAGTGCCCGGAAACGGGTGAGATGGTCTTCCACAAGGATCTGGAAGACAACAAGTGGGTCATCCCGGCTTCCGGTTACCACATGAAGATGCCGGCCAAGGCACGCCTTGCCGATCTTTTTGATGGTGGTATTTATGAGGCCTTGGCCCAGCCGAAAGTGGCGCAGGACCCGCTGAAATTCCGCGATTCCAAGAAATATACCGATCGCCTGCGTGACAGCCGCGCAAAGACCGAGCAGGAAGATACGATCCTTGCCGGCGTTGGTCTTCTGAAAGGCCTGAAGATCGTCGCCGTCGTGCATGAATTCCAGTTCATGGGCGGTTCGCTGGGCATTGCTGCCGGCGAGGCCATCGTCAAGGCCTTCGAGCGCGCCATCTCCGAGCGTTGCCCGCTCGTCATGTTCCCGGCATCGGGCGGCGCCCGCATGCAGGAAGGCATTCTTTCGCTGATGCAGCTGCCGCGCACGACGGTTGCGGTGAACATGCTGAAAGAGGCAGGCATGCCCTATATCGTGGTTCTGACCAACCCGACCACAGGCGGCGTCACGGCCTCTTACGCCATGCTGGGCGATGTCCATATTGCCGAACCGGGCGCGGAAATCTGCTTTGCCGGCAAGCGCGTTATCGAGCAGACCATTCGCGAAAAGCTGCCGGAAGGCTTCCAGACCTCGGAATATCTGCTGGAACACGGCATGGTGGATATGGTCATCGATCGTCGCGAAATCCCGGACACGCTGGCCAATCTGCTCAAGATCATGACCAAAGCGCCTGCTGACAATGCAAACGCCGTCATTCCGCTGGCCGCTTCGGCCTGAGGAAAAAAATATGTCGCCCGGAGGCATAAACTGCCTTCGGGATGATGCTATAACGTTGCCTGATCTGATTTTTGGGGCGGCGGAGAAATGGCAAACAAAACGCCTGAAAGGCGAACGGAAGACATGACGAAGCCCGCGATCGGTGAGGCCGAAAAGATCATTGAAGAGCTGATGCAGCTCCACCCCAAGGGGTTTGATCTTTCACTCGACAGAATTTCCCGTCTTCTCGAAAAACTCGGCAATCCGCAAAACAGAATGCCGCCGGTGATCCATGTGGCGGGCACCAATGGCAAGGGCTCGGTCAGTGCCTTTTGCCGGGCTTTGCTGGAAGCGGCCGGACTTCCTGTTCATGTCCATACCAAGCCGCATCTCGTCAACTGGCATGAGCGCTATCGTCTCGGCGTTGCCGGCGAGAGGGGCCGCTTTGTTGAAGACGCTGTCTTCGCGGATGCCCTGCGTCGCATCGAAGTTGCGAACGATGGGCAGAAGATCACCGTTTTTGAAATTTTGACGGCTGTTATGTTCCTGCTTTTTTCGGAGCATCCCGCTGATGCCGCGATCGTTGAGGTTGGATTGGGCGGTCGCTTCGATGCGACCAATGTGATCAATAACCCTGCCGTTTCCATTATCATGCCTATTTCGCTCGACCATGAAGCCTATCTCGGCGACCGCGTGGAGCTGATCGCCGCCGAAAAGGCTGGCATCATGAAAAAGGGTTCGCCCGTCGTCATCGGCCATCAGGAATATGATGCGGCGCGCGAAACGCTCGTCGCCACGGCCGAGCGGCTTGGTTGCCCGGTCTCCGTCTACGGGCAGGATTTTTCCGCCCATGAAGAATTCGGCCGCATGGTCTATCAGGATGAGTTCGGCCTGGCAGATGCGCCTTTGCCGCGTCTTCCCGGCCGCCATCAGCTCGCCAATGCCGCCGCTGCGATCCGCGCCGTAAAAGCAGCCGGTTTCGAAGTGACGGAACGGATGATCGAAAAGGCCATGACTTCAGTGGAATGGCCCGGCCGTCTGCAGCGCATCCTGACCGGCAAAATCGCTGAGATCGCCCCGAAGGGCGCGGAAATTTGGATCGATGGCGGTCATAACCCCGGCGCGGGTGAAGTGATTGCCGAGGCCATGGCAGGTTTTGAGGAAAAGACGCCGCGCCCGCTCTTCATCATCGCGGGCATGATCAATACCAAGGATCCGGTGGGTTATTTCAAGGCTTTCGCCGATATTGCCGAATATGTCTTCACCGTGCCGATCGGCGGCACGGATGCGGCGATCGACCCCGTCGTGCTTGCCCATGCCGCCTTTGATGCCGGTCTGGTGGCAGCGCCCACATCGTCGCTGACCCATGCGCTGGAGGAGCTGTCGCGCCGTGTGGATCCCGAAGGACCACCGCCGCGCATCCTGATCGGCGGATCGCTTTATCTTGCCGGAAACGCCCTTGCCTTCAACGGCACCGTTCCCCAATAAAAAAGCCCGGCAGTGATGCCGGGCTTTTTTCATTCCATGAAAACGGCTCAAGCGGCGCTGGAAATCCAGGCGGAAAGCGCAGTCTTGGGTGCAGCGCCTACCTTGATATCAGCCACTTCGCCACCCTTGAACATGGCGAGCGTCGGGATAGAACGAACGCCGAACTGGGCCGCCAGTTCCGGATTTTCGTCGATGTTGAGCTTCGCAACCTTGACCTTGCCGGCGAGCTCGGAGGAAATTTCCTCAAGGCTCGGCGCGATCATCTTGCACGGACCGCACCATTCGGCCCAGAAATCCACCACGACGGGTTCGGCGGATTCGAGGACTTCGGACTGGAAGTTGGCGGCATCGACTTTTACGGTAGCCATATCTGGCTCTCCTTTCAGCTAATCTTTTCCGCTATCGATGTGATGCGGGCGCGTCGAAATTTCAATGCCCCGGTATCTCACTTTGTCTTTATTGCGGCAAGGGCCTCTGCCATGGCATCGTCGCCAACCCGCACAAAAGCGGCATTTTCCGTATAGATCAGCGCACAGACAAATTCCTTGCCGGGATAAAGCGGCGCCAGAATTTCACGATAGATCGCAAGCTGCGCGACGTGCGAGAAGGGGATCTCGCGTGCTTCGCGCGGCGGTACGCGGTTCGTCTTGTAGTCGACCAGAATGACCCGATCACCCTCCACCGCCAGCCGGTCGATGCGGCCGGAGACGGCATAGTGCTGCCGGCCGAGGGTCATCGTGCCTATGATCGACACTTCCGCACGGCTGTTGGCGGAAAAGGCGGGTTGCACCGCCGGTTCGGACAGGACCCGCAAAACCGCCTGGATCAAATGTTCGCGCTCAGTGGCGGGCCAGAAACGCGCCGCGCGCTCGGCATAACGCCGGGCCGCCTCTCCCCGCTCGCTTTCCGCAAAATCCGGCAGGGCCTGCAACATGCGATGCACCAGCCTGCCCCTTTGCAGGGCAAGGCTGGAAGCGTCGGTCTTTTCCCCGAACAGCGGTGAACGCACGGCCAGATCGTCCGCACCGTCATCAATGATCGTCCCAGCACCGGAAGGGCTGAGTGGCCTCGGCAGGGAGGGTAGGGCAGGCAACGGTGTGAGGAGGCCGGCGGGAAGCGCGTGGTCTACTTCCTGCTGGGGTTCCGCCGGCTTTTGCGGGGCGGGCGCCGCGCGTGCTTCGGACTTGCGCCAGACAAGCCCCTGCCATTCCTCGCCATCGGCACTGAACAGCTGCGGCTGGCAATGATCCTGATTATCCGCAAGCGCCGCCTTGACGATAGCGTGCCAGCATTCGGGATTTTCCTTCTGGCCGCGATAACCGCAAACGACAAGATGATCGGCGGCGCGGGTCATCGCCACATAAAGCAGCCGGCGATATTCATCTTCCGCCGCCGTCTTCAGGCGTTCCTCATCCGAGCGAATGAGATGATTGGAAAAACCGCTGCCGGGCAACCAGACCGGAAAGGCATCGCCGTCCGCTTCCACGAAGCGCAGTTTCGGCACATGGCTGTGGTTAAAGGCTTTCGAGCCGCCATCGACGACAAAGACCACCGGAGCTTCCAGGCCCTTGGAGGCGTGAACGGTCATGATGCGCACTTCGCCGCGATCCTTGTCCTGCTCGCGTTTCACTTCAGGTGAATCGGTCTCCAAAACGGAAAGAAAGGCCTGAAGGCCGGGCAGGCCGGTTCTTTCGTGATCCAGCGCAAAGGACAGGAACTCGTCGAGAACGTCGCTCGCTTCGTTGCCGAGCCGGCCGAGGAATTTTTTGCGCCCGTCATGCAGGGTCAGAACCGCCGCGAAGAAATCATGCACCGTGGCGGTTTTCGAAAGTGATATGAAATGCCGAAGCTTGTCGGTGACGATGGATAGACGGCTGGTCTCTTCCTGCGAAAGGACTTGCAGCCTCTGCCAAACGCTCTCCGTTTCGGATCGGACGGCTGCGATCTCGAAGACATCGTCTTCCGTCAGGTTGAAAAGCGGGCTTTTCAGCAGCGCCGCCAGCGAAAGATCATCCTCCGGCAGCACCACGAACCGGCCGAGCGCCAGAAGATCCTGTACGGCGATGTGATCGGTCAGGCGGAGGCGGTCGGCACCGGCAACGGGAATGTTCTTGCGCCGCTTCAACTCGCGGGTCAGCGCATTGACGAAGGCAGCGCGTTTTCTGACAAGCACGAGAATATCGCCGGGTTCGACGGCGCGCTCCACGCCCTTTTCAATGATGGTTTCATTGCCGATCATATCGGCAATGCGTGCGGCGATGCGGCGGGCGACGATGGTGGCCGGCGCGGTTTCCCGCAGCGCATCGAAGGGGGCCGTCCAGTCCTCTTCATCATCAGTGGTTTCCGGTGCCACCATATCCCACACTTCCACGGTGCCGGGATGGCCGGCGCGGTTGGAGCGGTGTTCGACAGGCTCATTGTCGGCGCTGAGACCGCTCGCGTTTTTCGGGTCCGAAAAGACCTGATCGACGGCGGCCAGCACATCTTCGGTGGAGCGGAAGGAGAGCGGCAGGCGGATGCGATGAAAAGCCTGCTCCACCTGATCGACACGCCTTTTGGTCTCGTCACGCTCCTGCGAGAACCGTTCCGGCCGCGCGCCCTGAAAGGAATAGATCGACTGTTTTTCGTCACCCACGGCAAACAGCGTGCGCCGCCCCATGCGGGCGCTTTCACCGTTGAAGAAATCCGCCGCCAGCGACTGGATGATCGACCATTGCACCGGGCTGGTATCCTGCGCCTCGTCGACCAGAATATGGTCGATGCCCTGATCCAGCTTGTAATGCACCCAAGCGCCTGCCGTGTCGCGATTGAGCAGATTGGCGGCACGCTCGATCAGGTCTTCGAAATCCAGCTGGCTTCGCTGCTTTTTCAGGTCTTCGAAATCGCCAATCAACCGTTCGGCCAGCACAAGGGCACTTTTTGTCGCCGCCAGCATGCGCACCAGACGATAACGATTGCGGCAGGCCACGACATGGTTGCGCGCCAGCGTCAGCGCATCAACGAGATCAGGCGCGGATTTCTGCATGCCCTTGTTGATGACATAGGCATCCGATTTTTTCTCACCCTTGGCCGTCAGCAGCGCAGCCTCGATGAATTCCATCCGCCGCACCGGGTCCGTCTGCCGTTTTGCTTCCCTGAGCGCATAAGCGACCTCGATGACACGCGATCCGCCCACCTCATCGGCAAGCGTGAGATAGGTGTCGAGCGCCAGCCCGGAAAGGCCGGGCAGGGGCCAGAAGGCCGCCGCTGCGGTCTCCTCGGTCTCCCCGGCAGCAATCTGCATATCCTGCCGCAAACGGGCATCGAGGCCGCCCGCCTGTTTTGCCTCGTGCAGAAAGGTGCGAAGCGCGCTGCGATTGGCGATGATGGCGGAAAGCAGTGCTTCCAGCCCGCTTTCGTCGGCGAGATCGAGCACATAGGCAAGCGCCTGCGCCAATTCCCCGTCGCCCTCGGCGGAAACCGCCGTCAGAAGCGAACGGCGCGCCTCGGCCAGAAGCGTGGTGGCGGCGCGATCGTCGAGAACCGAGAAATGGCCGGCGACATTGGCCTCCAGCGGAAACTGGTGCAGCAGGGCTTCGCAGAAAGCGTGGATAGTCTGGATTTTCAGCCCGCCCGGGGTCTCCAGCGCCTTGGCGAACAGCCGCCGCGCTTCAGCTAGCTTGATACGATCGGGCACCTTGCCTTCGATGGCGGTGATGCGATCCTTGAGATCGGAATCCGGCAAAGTTGCCCATTCCGCCAGCCGGTCGAACACGCGGCTCGACATTTCAGACGCCGCGGCCTTGGTATAGGTGAGGCAGAGGATAGCCGAGGGGCGGCATCCGGCCAGAAGCAGGCGAATGACGCGCTGGGTCAGCACATGGGTCTTGCCGGAGCCGGCATTGGCCGACACCCAGGCGGAACTTGCGGGATCCGAGGCAAGCCGCTGCCGGGCACTGGTCCAGTCGATCCAGCTTTCCGGCGTATCGGCGGCGGGTCCGGCGTCGAAGGGATCAATCGTCATCGCCGTCTCCCGGTTCCGCCGTCGACCATTCCGAAACCCGGGCGAGATGATCATATTCCCCGCCATAGGATTGCTGTTCTTCCGGCACCAGCCGTGAGGCGAAACCGTTTTCACCGTCGCGCAGCGAGCGCACGAATTTGGCGAGTTGGTCGATCGATTCCGTCGCCAGTTCGATAGCGGATTTCGGTGGTCGTTTGCTACTTCGGCTGGAATGTTCGTTATTCACCTGATCGGCAAAAAAACGCTCGCCGGGCCGCAGGCGCACATAGATGAGATTGTCAGGCGTGGGTGAACCCGTTTCGCGGAAGGCGCCGCGCATCATTGCCGCCGCTTCCAGCGCCAGTTGCGGGTCGAGCAACGCCCGCGCCTGATTGACGGAAGGTGCAAGACCAGTCTTGTAGTCGATAATATCCGCCTGGCCGCCGGTCTTGATGTCGATACGGTCGGCGACGCCGGTCAGCCGGATGCCCGCCTCGGCGATCTCCTGCCCGGCCCGTGCTTCGAAGAAGCTGCGGCGGATGGAGGGTTGCCGTTCCTTCTCCCAATCGATGAAGGCGCGGGCCACCGCTGCAAAACGCGGACGCCAGATGACATCCACATGCACGGGCAGGTTTTCCGCGTCAAAACATTCGTCGAGAATGCGTTGCATCGCCTCAAGCGAGGCCGGTGTGCCCGGAATATGGCCCTCACGGGAATAGCGTTCAATAATCCTGTGATAGAGCGTACCGCGATCGGCAGCGTTCGGGTCGCGATTGAAGGGGTCGAGCGGATCGAGCTTCAGGATACGCCGGGCATAGATCGCATAGGGATCGCGCCGCAGCCGACCCACTTCGCTGAAGGAGTAGCTTTTTGGCTGCAGATCGGCCGGCGGTTTGGGGGCAGGGCGCTTTGCCGTCTCCTGATCGATGCTTTCATCCATCAGACCTGCCCAATGGCGATAGGTCTCGCCGCGCCTCCTCAGTTGTTCGGCGAAATTCTCGCCACCCAGAGCCAAGAGCCTTTGCAGCCAGCGGGAGGCGACGGCGGGGGTGGAGCCCTGCCTCAGCGCCCGGGTGTAAAAGATTTGCCTTGTGCCGTTCGCCATCTCGAAATCATGCGCGAGCTGGCCGATGCGCCGTTCCGGCGGCTCCAGCCCAATGGCTGTCTTCATGCTGCGGGACAGGAACGGATTGTTCGCCGTCTGGCCCGGCCAGAGCCCTTCATTGAGACCGCCTATGACGACGGTATCGACACTTTGCAGTCGCGCCTCGAGCGCGCCGAAGATGAAAATGCGCGGATGACGCATGGAGCGCGGCTTGATTGATTCGCCCGCCACAAGTGCTGCAAAAATATCAATCCATTGCGGCCCGTCCGCGTCGAGGATCTCACCGCTCTCCATCAGTTCCGCAAAGAGGCTTGAGAGTTTGTCTCCCGCCTCGCCGGACCATAATGCCGCCAGGTCACTGATGTCATCCGCACAGATGGCCTCGATCACTCGGCCTGTCCGCCCCGCCCAATCGGAAAGCGGCAATTTATCGGTGAAGGCGCGGCCGGAACGGTCACGACGGATGAGGGCCGAACCGAGCGGCTCCGTTGCAGTCGCGATCCGCCGCGCGAGATCGCGGGCCGCATCAACGCTCCCCTCTGGCAGCGCCACCCGCCAGGCGGGGGGGTGCCGGTCATCGCGCTGGGCCAGAAGCTGCGCATCCAGAACCACTTCGAGATTGCCTATTTCGGTTTCGACGCGACCACCGCGCAGGGCGATCAGTTCCAGTGCTTTCGAGGCCCTGGTAAAAGCGTCACCGGAAAGCCCGAAGCGGGCGAGGGGATGCTTCAGAAGCGAAATGATCGGCACCGGGTCTCCGGGCCTGAGAATGGCTTCCAGCGCCAGTTGCGTCAGCCCTGCCTGCGGCGTAGCCGAAAGCGGCGTACCGGCCGAATCGTCTGCTTCGATGCCAAAACGTTGCAACTCTGTCGCGACCCGCCGCGCCAGTCCGCGGTCGGGTGTTATCAGCGCCGCCTGGGACGGCCGCCCAGGACCCGGGGCCTCCAGCGCCAGTCGGAGCGCCACCGCGATGGCGGTCGCCTCTTCACGCTCGTTCGCGGACTCGATCAACGTAGCCGCCGCGAAGGCCTCTTCGAAAAAGCCGGGATCCCTGTCTTCGCGCCAGCGGTTCCAGTCGCTTGTGGACTTGGCGGGTGCGAGTGCGGCCGAAAATACGGCCGCCCGTTTTTCCAGATCAGGATCGAGAGCACCGATCTGAACCACCTCGTCCCTGAGCATGCCGAGCTTCTGCAGTAGCATATAAAGCCCGTATTGCGAGTGCGTGCGGCTCGAAGGATCGGTGGGGTCCTCGGCAATCGCCTGCCACTGTTCTTCCGGCATGGCAAGATCGAGCCCCGGTAGCACGACGGTACCTTGCGGCAGGGCGGCAACGGCGGCGATGAGATCGGCGGCGGCCGGAATGGAGCCCGTGGAGCCAGCAACGATGATCGGCCCCGTATCCGGCAAATTGGCAAGCCGGTCCGCCTCCGCCCGCAGGATGGCGTTGCGATGCCGGCCCGCGGAGGAACGGTTGAGTTCGGCAAGCCGCGCCGGCCAGAAAACGCTGGCGATCCTCAGGAAATCCGCCGTCAGCTGCCACCATTGCGCATGTTCGCCGGTATCGAGATGCTGAAGCGCCTCCCAATCCTTTTCTTCGGTATCCATCGCGTCGATCACCTCGCCGAGCGCACGCGCGAGCCAGATGGCGTCGGCGGGGCTGGCGGGGGCGACCAGCGGTGAATCCGAATGAATCGCCCGGATGGCGTCGGGCAGACTGTTGCGCCAGGCGAGGATGAGGCGTGCCAGTTCGATCAGCCGGCCGGTGCCGGAAATCGGTGGCGCCAGATCCATGATCTCAGGATTTTCGATATCGAAGAAACCGCTATCGTCATCCGTTTCACCGAGAGGCCGGATCAGCGGCAGGATGGCGGACCGGCCGCCCAGTAGATCGACGAATTCGGAGCGCAACACGCGGGCGGAGCGCCGCGTCGGCACATAGATCGTCACACTCGCTAGCGAAAGAGGATCGGTCGGATCATATCTATAGCCGGCTGTCAGCCGCCCGTCACACAGCGTTTCCGCGAGCGTCTTGAGGAACGGTGTTCCCGCAGCGATCGTCAGGACGCGCTTTGCGTGGTGGGTGAGCGTCATGCGAAACGTTTTTCCCTGAATTGCCGGATGATGCTTTCCGCGTCGTCAATCGCGTCAGGTGTTCCCACGGTGATCCAGTGGCCATCCAGAGAAAGCCCGAAAAGCCGGTCTTTTTCAATGGCGCGGTCGAAATAGATATTGAGGTTGAAAGCATCCGCCGGCGCGTCGTCAAGCAGCCGCGAATCGATGGCGATGGCGCCGGCATAAACCACCGGGTTAGCGTCACCGTCTTCATAACGCTTCAGCTTTCCGTCGCCGGCGAGGTTGAAATCCCTCTTGCCATTGTGGCCTGTGGTGCGATCCATATCGACGCAAAGCAGCGCCATGTCCATGCCGGCCGGGTCGAAGAATTGTGCAAGCTTGCGCAGATTGCTGACGGCGTTCAATTGTTCGCCGATCCAGAAAAGATCGGCGTTCATGACGAAGACCGGGCCGGGTTCCAGAAGCTTCAGGCCCTTGGCGAGCCCGCCGCCGGAATTCATCAGTTGCGTACGTTCATCCGAGATCAGAATTTCCGCATCGGTGCGATGTCCAAGGTGGGCGATCATCTGTTCGGCATGGTGATGCACATTGACGACGATTGTTTCAGCCCCGGCTTCGACAAGGGCGTCGAGTGCGTAATCGATCATCGGCTTGCCGGCGATCTTGACGAGCGGCTTCGGGATCGTATCGGTGATCGGGCGCATCCGCGTGCCAAGCCCGGCGGCCAGCACCATCGCGTTTTTGATCGTCATTATGGTCAACCGTGTTAGTCGTTAAAGTCCATGCCCATGCGGACACACCATTCTCGGAGTGGCGCGAGTTCGGGATGCGAAAGCGCGTCAGCGAGATAACGGAACGTCCTCGGCATATGTTTCATATAACCGGGTTTCTTGTCCCGTTCCAACAGCCTCACCCAGATACCGGCAAGCTTGCAGTTGCGCTGCGCCGACATGATGGCGAAAGCCTTGAGGAATGTGGCCTCATCGAAGGCAGGGGTGGTTTTTCTTTTGTCGAGATAATGCGAAAGCAGGCGGGTCTGCAATTCGGGGGAGATGGTGACCCGCGCATCCTGCACGATGGAAGCGAGATCATAAGCGGTGGGGCCGATCATCGCATCCTGAAAATCGATCAGTCCGACCTGACGGATGCCGTTGTTCTCAGCCTGCCAGAGAATGTTCGGCGAATGGAAATCGCGCAGCAGAAGCCCCATTTCGCAGCCGGCGAGGGCATCGATCAGGCCATCCCAGATGGCGTAATAATCCTGTTTTTCGCCCTCGGTGAGTGCTCCGCCGCGTTTATGGGGCAGATACCATTCCACCAGCAGCGAGACTTCGATCTTCATCGCCTGCCGGTCGAAGGGAGGAATGTCGTAGGTGCTGCCATCACGCATCGGCAGCAATGCCGGGCGCGCTGTCTGGTGGAGGGCGGCGAGACAGGCGACACTTTGAAGATAACGTTCTTCTATTGGTGTGCCATCGGCAGCCAGCACACCCTCCCGCCCGAGATCCTCCAGAAGGAGAATGCCCTGATCGATATCAGCGGCCAAAATCTCCGGCGCATAGAAACCGCTGTTTCGTAGAT
Source organism: Agrobacterium sp. LEGMi-208b (assembly GCF_059511785.1). Classification (NCBI taxonomy): domain Bacteria; kingdom Pseudomonadati; phylum Pseudomonadota; class Alphaproteobacteria; order Hyphomicrobiales; family Rhizobiaceae; genus Agrobacterium; species Agrobacterium sp. LEGMi-208b. The sequence goes on along the minus strand of NZ_CM183445.1, from coordinate 1,591,335 downwards.
AGTCACCGATCGCCACGAAGGAGCGCGCATCCTGGGCAAGATGGACGATTTCCGCGTAAGTCTTGCCATCCGCAACGATTGCTCCCCGCATGGGGCGCCGCCAGTCCATCAGAATAAGGTCGGAGCCATCCGTGGAAATCGTTTCATAGGCGCGTGTGGAGGCATCGCCGCTCAGGAAACGGCGGGTCGCATCACCTCTGCCGTTTTTCGCCAGGAATTCACGAATGGCGAAAACACGGTCGAGCCGTGCTTTCTGTTGGGCGGGCGCCTCTATCACGGCCACGCGCCCATCACCCGAATGCGTCAGCCGCAGGGTGATCGTCTGCGCCGGCGGCAGAACCTCGGCGGCGATGTCAGGCCATTCGATCAGGCAGATACCGTCCTCCAGCATCTCGTCGATGCCGAGTTCATCCAGCTCCGAAACGTCTGAAAGCCGATAGAGATCGAGATGGGCGACTGGAATGCGGGTGGCGTATGTCTGGATGATGGTGAAGGTGGGGCTTGGAACTTCGAGATCGGGTTCATCCGCCATCGCCCGGATGAAGGCGCGGGCTAGCGTCGATTTGCCGGCGCCGAGATCGCCGATCAGCGCCAGGCAATCGCCGGGTTTCAGGGCCAAGGCAAGGTCTTCACCGAGCCTTATGGTGTCCTTTTCTCCCGCCAGCGAAATGGTGATCGGCAAGATGTCTTCGCTCATTCTGCGGCGATGGAATGCGGCCGTGAGCCGGAGGGAATGCGGCAGGTGACGATGGTGCCGTTGCCGGGCCGGCTGTCGATGCTGACGGTGCCATGATGCAGGCTGACGAAGCTTTCGACAATGGAAAGGCCAAGTCCCGCACCGGTTCGCCGCCCGCCATTGCCACGCGTCGCAAAGCGGTCGAACACCGTTTTCAGCATGTCTTCGGGAATGCCCGGTCCCTTGTCCGCAACGGAAAACACGAAGTCACCCTCGCTACGCTGGCAGGAAAGCTGAACCGAGGAGCCTTCGGGCGCGAAATTGATCGCATTGGTCAGGAGCTTGATGAGGATCTGCTTCAGCCGTTGGTGATCCGCCACCAGACTGCCGAGATGGGCAGGCGCGACGATCTCCAGCGAAATGCCGCTCTCCTGCAGCCGGTCGGCGATCTGCACCGAAACGTCGTCAAGCAGCTCGTTTAGATCATTATCCGAATAATTAAGCTGCATGATGCCAGCATCGACGGTCGCGAGATCGAGGATATCGTTGACGATGGTCAGGAGAACCGAAGAGGAGGTGGAGATATGGTCGAGATATTCCGCCTGCCGCTCCGTTAATTGGCCGATGCCGGGGGTCTTCAGGAGATCGGTGAAGCCGATGATATTGGTCAGCGGCGAGCGCAGTTCGTAGGACACATGCTGCACGAAATCGTTCTTCAGCTCGTCCGCCTTCAGGAGCGCGTCGTTCTTTTCCTTGAGCGCCCGCTCGGCGCGCACGCTGTCCGTCATGTTGACGAAGGTCAGCATGGTCTGCGCATCCGGCAGCGGAATGATCGCATAATCGAGTACGAGACCGGAAAGCAGCTCCAGCGTGCCCTGCCGCGACGGCCGTTCGTCATCGAAGCTGGTGATGAACTGGCTGAAGGCACGCCAGCCGTCCGGCCCGTCATAGGATTGAGCGCAGGCGGTTTCGATGGCGCGGATATGCGTGCCTGTTTCCGCCTGTTCGGCGGTCACACCCCAGAGCGCCCGGAATGCCGGGTTGGACAGGCGAATGCGCCCATCTGCGCCGAACACGGCGACACCTTCGGCCAGATGATCGATGGTTTCGCCCTGCACCTTGACCAAGGTGTTGTAGCGCATCTGAAGATCGACCTGCTCGGTCAGGTTTTCGAAAACCCAGGTCGCGCCACCCTGCGGATGGGCCGTGGCGATGACCCGCAGTGTCTGGCCGTTGGGCAGGTGCCACAGATCGGTCTTGGTATCGAGCGAACGATAGACGGAAAGCGCCGTCTCCTTCCAGTTCTTCCAGTTCAGCTGCTCGGGCAATTTGCCGGCGCTGCGCAGCCGGTCCAGAAGCTCTGAATTGTCGGGACCCGATTCCAGGAAAACCAGATCGAAACCCCACAGGCTGGCAAAAGCCTGATTGTAGAATTGCAGCCGCTGCCGGCCATCGAAAATGGCAACGGGCGTTGCCAGATGATCGAGCGTTTCGGCGTGGCTTTTCAGAACTCGCTTGAGTTCCTCGCCGATGGTTTCGGCTTCGGTGGCATCGATGGCGATCCCGGCAGACCCGCCCGCCGTCTTGATATCAACGACGTCAAAGAAGCTGCGATTGCCGGAAACGACGGTCGAAATGCGATCGTGATAGGGCGACTCCGGCGTCGCCGCCGCGCGTATCTTCTGCCGGGTGACGGTGTTCAGAAGTTCGCGCTTTTCCTGAATGGCCTGCTCGGCATCGCGCGCATCCACCGCATGAGCATAAGCGTGGTTGACCCAGGTGAGTTCACCTTCGCCATTGCGACGCCAGACCGGCTGTTCGATGGAATCGAGAAGTTCCTGAAATGTCGATACGGAGGCAAGCAGACGCTCGCGCTCCACCTGCAATTCGGCGAGTTCGGCGCGCAGATTGTTGAGCGCGATGAAGCGCGCAAAGGCATTGCCGCCGGAAACGCGTCCCTGAACTTCAATGACTTCACCGCGCTGCGTCTCGATGGTCAGATCGAAGCTCTGGGCGTGGCTGCGCAGTTTTTCGATGGATTTTTCAAGCTGGCTTGCGGAAGCCGGTTTCAGCCAGCGGCCGAATGCCAGAAAATCCTGGTCCGCCTGCGGCACACCGGTCTCAGCCGGCAGCTGTCCCAGAAATTCGGGCCGCTTGTCCGCGCCGTCCCAGATGACGATGCGGCGGCTCCTGTCGGAAATCAGCGCCTCGTATTTCGCGATCTTGTGGTGGGATTGCGCAAGCGCCTGACGGTATTCGCTGCTTTCCGCCTCGATATTGCCGCGCTGGCGCACCAGCCAGACGACGGAAAACAGCGTTGCCGAAAGCATGCCAACGAAAAGCGAATAGGTGATGGTTTCTCCAGAGGAGAATAACCGTGCGCCGGTCTTTGCCACAAGGCCGTCCTGCGCCATCGCAACGGTGGTAGAGCCGGTGAGAACCGTGCCTGAAAGCAGGACATGCGCCCGCGAAAAGCCGGTCCGGATCGCACGGATTACCAGCCGGCAACGTGCCAAAGCATTTCCAGAAAAAGTGGAGGCCGGTTTTCCATCCGGAAAGGCGCAGAAATGCTCCGACGCCTGCGCGCTCAATGCCACGCCCGCATGCGTGTTTTCAACGCGTTGAACTGTCTGCTCGCGCAGATCCGAATTGTGAACCGTCATCCCCGGTCTGTCTCCGTCCTATGTGCCGCATCTTCGACAAGACATCCCATTTCGTCCCCGCCGCCCTTTGGCGTGTCCGAATCAAGTCTGATGACAATACCGTCTTCATAAATCTGCGGAAAGGGAGCGCGCAAAAAAGATGCCGCGCGCTTTGTCAAGCGCACGGCATCTAGATATTGTGTAATTTCAGTGGATATTAACTATGATATTAATATCTGTAGTGTTCAGCCTTGAACGGACCTTCCTTGGAGATGCCGATATAATCTGCCTGCAGATCGGAAAGTTCGGTTAGCCGCACACCGAGCTTCTCGAGGTGGAGGCGCGCGACCTTCTCGTCGAGGTGCTTCGGCAGCACGTAAACTTCGTTCTTGTATTCGCCCTGCTTGGTGAAGAGCTCGATCTGGCCAAGCACCTGGTTGGTGAAGGACGCCGACATGACGAAGGACGGGTGACCGGTGGCGTTGCCGAGGTTCAGCAGGCGGCCTTCGGACAGGAGAATGATGCGGTTGCCTTTCGGGAACTCGATCATGTCGACCTGCGGCTTGATGTTCGTCCACTTGAGGTTACGCAGCGATGCGACCTGAATTTCGTTGTCGAAATGGCCGATATTGCCGACAATGGCCATGTCCTTCATCTCGCGCATATGCTCGATGCGGATCACGTCCTTGTTGCCGGTGGTGGTGATGAAGATATCGGCGGAGGATACCACGTCCTCCAGGCGAACGACCTCGAAACCATCCATTGCGGCCTGAAGCGCGCAGATCGGATCGATTTCGGTGACCTTCACGCGGGCGCCGGCGCCCTGCAGCGAGGCGGCAGAACCCTTGCCCACATCGCCATAACCGCAGACAACGGCAACCTTGCCGGCCATCATCACGTCGGTTGCGCGGCGAATGCCGTCGACGAGCGATTCCTTGCAGCCGTATTTGTTGTCGAACTTCGACTTGGTGACGCTGTCATTGACGTTGATCGCCGGGAAGGGCAGCAGGCCCTTCTTGCTGAGATCGTAAAGACGGTGAACGCCTGTCGTCGTTTCTTCGGTCACACCCTTCAGTGCGTCGCGCTGCTTGGTGAACCAGCCCGGCGAAGCCTTGAGGCGCTTGTTGATCTGCGCGAAGAGGATTTCCTCTTCTTCCGAACCGGGGTTGGAAAGAACATCCTCACCAGCTTCAGCGCGTGCGCCGAGCAGGATATACATGGTGGCGTCGCCGCCATCATCGAGGATCATGTTGGAGAGGCCGCCATCGGTCCACTGGAAGATCTTGTCGGTATATTCCCAATATTCCGTCAGGGTTTCACCCTTGACGGCGAAGACCGGAATGCCGGCTGCCGCAATGGCTGCTGCCGCATGGTCCTGGGTCGAAAAGATGTTGCAGGAGGCCCAGCGGATGTCCGCACCGAGTTCCCTCAGCGTTTCGATGAGAACGCCGGTCTGGATCGTCATGTGAAGCGAACCGGTGATGCGTGCGCCCTTCAGCGGCTTGCTTTCGCCGAATTCCTTGCGGCAGGACATCAGGCCCGGCATTTCGGTTTCGGCGATGTCCAGTTCCTTGCGGCCGAATGCGGCAAGGTTGATATCGGCGACGATGTAGTCCTTCTCAAGGCTCATGAGGTTCTCCAGATCAGAAACGCCACGCCTTGCGGCCCGGCTCTTAAACGTAGCAGCGGTTTAGCAGGCCACGAACGATCTGGCAATGATGATATAAAGAAGTCTTTATGTCTTTATATGGTTCTGGCTCAGGCTTCTTCGCCGAAGCGGTCGGCGACCAATGCCTCTAGTGCGGCCAGCGCCTCTTCCGCCTGGTTGCCGCTCGCCTCGACATAAACACTGCAGCCAGGGCTGGCCGCCAGCATCATCAGGCCCATGATGGAGGTGCCGCCAACGGTCATGCCATCCTTGGAAACCGTGATCGTCGCGTCGAAGCCTTCGACCATCTGCACGAATTTCGCAGAAGCCCGGGCGTGAAGACCGCGTTTGTTGATGATCGGTAGTTCCCGGGAGAATGGCGACATGGGCTGACTTCTTATTTGCCGCTCAAAACGCGGCTGGCGACGTTGATATATTTCCGGCCGGCATCGGATGCGTCCTGAAGGGCCTTGTCCATATTATCTTCGCTGCGAACGCCGGCAAGCTTGATCAGCATGGGAAGATTGACCCCGGCGATGACTTCGACATTGCCGTTATTCATGACGGAGATTGCGAGATTGGAGGGCGTGCCGCCGAACATATCAGTCAGAATGATGACGCCATTGCCATCATTGGCGCGTGCGACCGCGTCGATAATGTCCTGCCGGCGCTGATCCATGTCGTCTTCGGGACCGATACAGACCGTCTCGATCAATTTCTGGGGACCGACGACATGCTCCAACGCATGGCGAAACTCCTCAGCCAGCTTGCCATGGGTGACAAGCACTAGTCCGATCATGAAATGCTCCCTTGCACACGCACTCTCATTGCCGACTATCGCAACGCGGCAATCCTGTCCATCGGTGGGATTTCATCTTGATGAGGAAAATGCGAATCGCAAGCCTAAAATCGCCCGAATCATCGTCACTTCACATTCGTTTTAAAAAGATTCTGAGCAAGTGCAGCAAATTTTCCATAGGGCGTAAGACTTGCAAGCGGAATGCGCAGAAGTGGAAGATGCCCGCCGCAGGGCAGAAAAAACATTTCATCATCTTCGGGAAGTCTTGGATTTTCCGCGGAAAGAACTGTCGTGACCGCGAAATCTAGTGGCGCGCGCGCAATGCTTTTCATCGAAACAATGCCGCTGCCGCGCAGTTCCAGCAGGCCGGCGATCGTTTCCGGTCGCTCGGCGATGATCCTCTCATCCTCGCGATACACGAAAATCTGATCGTCCGCGATCAGTGCCGCCGGCAATCCGCACCGTTCAGCCTCCGTCAGAAAGCTGAAGGCAAGCTCGCTTTTGCCACTGCCGGAGGGGCCGGTGAAGAGGATGCCGGTATTTTGAACGACGATGGCGGTGGCGTGCAGGTTGGAGCGTTCAGCGTTCATGGGTTTCAGCCGCCGGCAGCGACAGGGTGAAGCGCGCGCCTGATATCACGCCATATTTGTCGACCACGTTTTCCGCCCGGAGGCTGCCGCCATGGGCTTCGGCGATCTGGCGGCTGATGGAAAGGCCAAGGCCGGAATTCTGTCCGAACCCTTCACTCGCCGGCCGGTCGGTATAAAACCGCTCGAAGATCCGGTCGATATCCTCGGCCTGAATGCCGGGTCCGTTATCCTCCACCTGCACGATGCATCGATCCTTGTGACGGGAAAGGCGCACGGTGATGCGGCCGCTTTCCTCGGCAACGAAAGAGCGGGCATTCTCGATGAGGTTGGTAACGATCTGGCCGATGCGCAGGTCATGGCCATTCACCACGAAGGAGGTTTTGCCGCCCGCTTTCCGGTCGGCAACATAGTCGATCGTCACGCTTTTCTTTTTGGTGCTTATCTGGCGGGATATATCCACCAGACCCTTCATCAGCACATCGAGATCGAGCGGCGAGGCGTCGGCGCGCGCCAGTTCGGCGTCGAGCCGCGACGCATCCGAAATGTCGCTGATCAGGCGGTCGAGGCGGCGCACATCGTGGAAGATGATCTCGGTCAGGCGCTGTTTCGACTCTTCGGTCTTGGCGCGCGGCAGGGTTTCCACGGCGCTGCGCAGCGAGGTCAGCGGATTCTTGAGTTCGTGACTGACATCGGCCGCGAAACTTTCGATGGCGTCGATACGGTCGTAGAGTGCCGTCGTCATTTCACGCAGCGCAATCGAGAGATTGCCGATTTCATCCTGGCGCGCCGAGAAATCCGGAATTTCCTCACGCGTTCTCGCCCCGCGGCGTACGCGGATCGCCGCCGCCGAAAGCCGCCGGAGCGGGGTGGCGATGGTGGAGGACAGAAGCAGCGACAGCACGATATTCACAAGCGTGGCGATGCCGAAGACGCGCATGATGGCCAAGCGCTCCGCATGCACGATCTTGTCGATATCACCCGCCTGCGTGGAGAGCAGCAGAACGCCGAGCACGGCCCGGAAGCGCTGCACCGGCACGGCGACCGAAACGATCAGCTCGCCCTTTTCGGTCACACGCACGACCGCGCCGCGAACACCCGTCAGCGCATTCATCACTTCCGGATAGATCGATCCGTCACCGCCAGGCGCTTCCTTGTATTGCGGCAGGCTGCTCGGCTGCAGCATGCGGTTGAACATGCTGGTGAACCAGTCGCCCCAGGTCTGTGTCTCCGGCGTTACCGGCGGCAGATCGAAGCGCAGAACTTGTCCGCGCGAATAAAGATGTCGGGAATCAAGTAGTAGATTGGCGTCGGCATCGAACAGCCGTGCGCGGGTGCGTGTCGGTGAAATCAGCCGCCGCAGCACCGGCGCCACCCGCTCCGGATTGATCGGGAAACTCAGGTCCTCATCATTGGGGGCAGGGGTGATGCTCTGCCCCGCCTGCAATTCGAGCAGCTTTTCCGGATTGATGGTGATCGAATTGGTATCGACCGAGGCGGAAGCCGAGACCGCGCCGGCGATGATCTCGCCCTGCGTCAACAGGCTTTCCACGCGCGCGTCGATCAGCCCTTCGCGGAACTGGTTGAGATAGAGAATGCCGCCGACCAGAACCACGGTTGCGGCGACATTGAAGAAGAGGATACGGCGCGTGAGGCTGGAAAATACCGCATTGCCGAAAATGCGCCGGATGATCGTCAGCGGATGGATACGATGGCGGCGTTCGCTGCCGCGTTCTTCGGCATCGTCGCTGTCCGAGACGGTTTCCGGCGTTTTCTTCAACACGTATTCAAGTCCTCACCACCCCGGTTCGGGCGGTCCCTTCTGCTCGATTCGGCTTGTTCAAGCCGCTTCGCGGAAGCGATATCCTACGCCATAAAGCGTTTCAATCATATCGAAGTCGCCATCGACCAGTTTGAACTTCTTGCGAAGACGCTTGATGTGGCTGTCGATGGTGCGGTCATCCACATAGACCTGTTCGTCATAGGCGGCATCCATCAACGCGTCGCGGCTTTTCACCACGCCCGGCCGCTGTGCCAGGGAATGCAGGATGAGGAATTCGGTCACCGTCAACGTCACCGGCTCACCCTTCCAGGTGCAGGTGTGGCGTTCCTGATCCATGGCGAGCTGCCCGCGTTCCAGCGTGCGCGCCTGCTGATCGGCGGTCGGCTTCAGCACGCTGCCGGTTGCGGCGGACGCCTCACGGCTGCTGGCGCGGCGCAGGATCGCCTTGACGCGTTCCACCAGAAGGCGCTGCGAGAACGGCTTGGTGATGAAGTCGTCGGCGCCCATCTTCAGGCCGAACAATTCGTCGATCTCCTCATCCTTGGAGGTGAGGAAGATCACCGGCAGGTCCGACTTCTGGCGAAGGCGCCGCAAAAGCTCCATGCCGTCCATGCGTGGCATCTTAATATCGAAAATGGCGAGCTGCGGCGGACGGGCGATCAGCCCGTCAAGCGCGGAGGCGCCGTCCGTGTACGTTTCGACCCGGTAGCCTTCGGCTTCGAGCGCGATCGATACCGAAGTCAGAATATTCCGGTCATCGTCGACAAGCGCGATCGTCTGCATGTAGTTGGTCTCCATCGTCATTTTCTCGTAACTCCCGACATTCACCCAGCCAGGTTGTGCGCCGCGAGCCACTCTCTTGAGTATAAAGGTGGAACAAATTGTGGCAAAGGAAAACTCGCCCTGAAATCGCGGGGGCGAGGCGAGAGGATTTCGTAAAGAGGCTGCGGCTGGATTTTAATGCGCCTTCAACCGATTTAAAAAGAAATAAAATCTTTTAAATCGATTAATATATTGAAATCACTAAGTTTTTTAAAGTCTGGCTCTTGCGTTTCCAAAAGCTGCCACGTATTTTCCGTGAAAATTTCAACGGCCTTATCGTCATTAACAAGGAACGCGTCATGAACGAGCTTGGGGTTCATAATCCTGCCAATGGAGTTGCGGAACTCGGACTGGGCGAGGCCTCCCGCGTCTTTTATAACCTCAATGAGAGCGAATTATACGAACACGCGATCCGCAATGGCGAAGCCGAACTGACCATCGATGGTGCGCTGCGTGCCGTCACCGGCCAGCATACGGGCCGCTCGCCGAAGGACAAATTCGTCGTTCGTGATGCTTCCACCGAAAACACCATCTGGTGGGACAACAACAAGCCGCTGTCGCCGGAAAATTTCGAGTTGCTGCGTCAGGACATGCTGGCCCATGCCGCCGGCAAGACGCTTTACGTGCAGGACCTGATCGGCGGCGCCGATGAAGAAAATGCACTGCCGACCCGCGTCATCACCGAGCTTGCCTGGCATTCGCTGTTCATCCGCAATCTGCTGATCCGTCCGAAGCGGGAGACGCTGTCGAGCTTCAGCCAGAAGCTCACCATCATCAACCTGCCAAGCTTCAAGGCCGATCCGGCTCGCCACGGCGTGCGGACGGAAACCGTCATCGCCTGCGATCTGACGAATGGCCTCGTCCTCATCGGCGGCACGTCCTATGCCGGTGAAAACAAGAAGTCGGTCTTCACGGTGCTGAACTACCTGCTGCCGGCCAAGGGCGTGATGCCGATGCATTGCTCCGCCAATGTCGGTCCTGAAGGTGATTCTGCCGTGTTCTTCGGCCTCTCCGGCACCGGCAAGACCACACTCTCCGCCGACCCGGCACGCACGCTGATCGGTGATGACGAGCATGGTTGGGGCGAACACGGCATCTTCAATTTCGAAGGCGGCTGCTATGCCAAGGCGATCAAGCTTTCGGCGGAAGCCGAGCCGGAAATCTACGCCGCGACCAATCGTTTCGGTACGGTTCTCGAAAATGTCGTGCTGGACGAAAAGCGTGTTCCTGATTTCAACGACAATTCGCTGACGGAAAACACCCGCAGCGCCTATCCGCTGCACTTCATTCCGAATGCATCGGAAACGGGCATTGCCGGCCATCCGAAGACGATCATCATGCTGACGGCGGATGCCTTCGGCGTGCTGCCGCCGATCGCCCGGCTGACGCCGGAACAGGCCATGTACCACTTCCTCTCCGGCTACACCGCCAAGGTTGCCGGCACGGAAAAGGGCGTGACCGAGCCGGAAGCCACTTTCTCCACCTGCTTCGGCGCACCCTTCATGCCGCGCCATCCGGCGGAATACGGCAATCTTCTGCGTGAGCTGATCGGCAAGCACGGCGTTGATTGCTGGCTGGTCAATACCGGCTGGACCGGCGGTGCCTACGGCATCGGCAAGCGCATGCCCATCAAGGCGACGCGTGCGCTTCTGACCGCAGCCCTGACCGGTGACCTGAAGAATGCAGAATTCCGCACTGACGCGAATTTCGGTTTCGCCGTGCCGCTGTCGCTCGACGGTGTCGATGGTGCGATCCTCGATCCGCGTTCCACCTGGGCCGATGGCGCAGCTTACGACGCGCAGGCGAAGAAGCTGGTGTCGATGTTCGTTTCGAACTTCACCAAGTTCGAAGATCACGTCGACAGCAAGGTTCGCGATGCAGCCCCGGGCCTTCTGCTCGCGGCTGAATGAACAGAGCCTCATTCGTGAGGAGGAGGGGACCCGGCCTAGTGCCGGGTTTCTTTTTGTCGGGTTCTTTCATTTTGTCCGCTGTTTTCATTTTTCACGTTCTGTGGCATCACCGGCGCGGAGAAACATCATGGCCAGCGACCCGCTTTATATCAGCAATCGTATCACCATTGCCGGCTGGGAGCTGACGGAGCAATTCGTGCTGGCCGGCGGACCGGGCGGCCAGAACGTCAACAAGGTCTCGACGGCGGTTCAGCTGTTTTTTGATATTGCCAATTCACCGTCTTTGACGGATCGGGTGAAAACCAATGCGATCCGCCTTGGTGGCAGGCGGGTTTCGAAAGACGGCGTGCTGATGATCGAGGCAAGCCGGTTTCGCAGCCAGGAGCGCAATCGCGAAGATGCACGCGAGCGGCTGAAGGAACTGATCCTTGAAGCTGCGGCCCCGCCGCCACCTGTGCGCAAGGCCACCAAACCCACCAAGGGTTCAGTCGAACGCCGCCTCAAGGCAAAGTCCGGCCGTTCCGACATCAAGAAAATGCGTGGCAAGCCCTCGGGCGATTAGGCCTCGGCTTGGCGACGAATGTTTCGCCCTTGTCACAGAGCTTCAAATATCGTCTGGTAATCCTCCCTACAACCAAGGAGGGTACTATGGGTCTGTTCAATTTCATCAAGGAAGCGGGAAAGAAGCTTGGTATCGGCGGTGATGATGCCCCCGATGTCGAGGCGGTGAAGAAGGAACTCGCCTCCCACGATCTCGGCACGGACAAGGTTCAGGTCGAGGTAGTGGATGACAAGGTCGTTCTGAAGGGCGAAGTGGCCGATCAGTCGGTGTTCGAAAAGGCGGTCATCGCAGTCGGCAATACGCTGGGTATTTCCAAGGTCGAAGCCGGCGAGCTGACGGTGGCCGAAGCGCGGGCGAAGGAACCGGTTTTCTACACGGTCAAGAAGGGCGACAATCTCTGGAAGATTGCGGAAGCCCAATATGGCAAGGCCAATGGTGCGAAGAACAACATCATCTTCGAAGCCAACAAGCCGATGCTGACCCATCCCGACAAGATTTATCCCGGACAGGTTCTGCGTATTCCTGAGCTTGCGTAATAACGGCTTTTAACTGCCGCAATGGAGATGCCGCCTTACGCGGCATCTTTTACAACTTGCGAAGCGCTACCGTGTCGATCAGGTGGTTTTTGCCCTTGCGCAGGATAAGATCGGCGCGTGGGCGCGTCGGCACGATGTTCTGGCGCAGGTTCTTCAGGTTGATGTTCTGCCAGAGGCCTTCGGCAATGCTGAGCGCCGCTTCTTCACTGATCGAGGCATAACGGTTGAAGAATGAGTTGGGATCGCGGAAGGCGGTTTTTCTCAGATTCATGAACCGGTTCACATACCAGTTGTGAATGAGGCCCTCATCGGCGTCGATATAGATAGAGAAATCGAAGAAGTCGGAAACGATCGGAACGATCCGCCCGCCCGCCGGCAGATCACGCGATTGCAGCACGTTGATGCCTTCGAAGATCAGAATATCCGGCTGGTCGATGACCGTGAATTCGTTGGGTAGGACGTCATAGGTCAGATGCGAATAGCGCGGCGCTTTAACATTCGGTTGGCCCGCCTTGATAGCGGACAGGAAACGTAAGAGCGCACCGATATCGTAGCTTTCCGGAAAGCCTTTGCGCTCCATAAGGTTTTCACGCCGTAGAACCTCATTCGGGTAAAGAAAGCCGTCTGTCGTGATGAGATCGACCTTGGGGCTGGAGGGCCAGCGCGCCAGAAGCTCTTTCAGGATACGCGCCGTCGTCGATTTCCCAACCGCCACGGAGCCGGCAATGCCGATGACGAAAGGCGTCTTGTTGACATCGGCCATATTGAGAAAGCGGTTGCGTTGTTCAAACAGCAGCTGCGACGCTTCCACATGCGATGACAGGAGACGCGACAGAGACAGGTAGATGCGCCGCACTTCGTCCAGATCGATCGGGTCGTCCAGCGAGCGCAGACGTTTGACCTCGTCGGCGGAAAGCGTCAGTGGCGTATCGGCGCGAAATTTCGACCATTCTTCCGAACTGAAGAAGTGGTAGGGCGAATATTCGTCCGGTCGGAAATGATCGAGTGTGCTTGGCATGCCTCTCTCCCCGCTGCCTGCCTCGACCTTCATGAGTTAGGCCTCGCTGCCTTTTCCGCAAGGCCGGTTTGCCCGGTCCGGCGCTCCAGCTCGGCAAAAACGTCGCTCAAGGGAATATCGGCGATCCTCAGCACCACCAGCAGATGGTAAAGCAGGTCGGCGGCCTCGTTCTTCAGCCCGTCACGGTCTTTCGCGATGGCTGCGATGACGGTTTCCACCGCCTCTTCGCCGAGTTTTTTCGCTGCACGTTCCTGGCCCGCCGCAACCAGCTTGGCCGTCCAGGATTCATCGGGAGAGGCAGCGGCGCGTGTCGCGACGATGCGTTCCAGATCGGAGAGGGAAAATGCGCTCATGGGAAGTTCCTGCAATCAGTCGAGACGCATGGCGATGCCATGCTCGGCCATGTAGCTCTTGGCTTGCCCGATCGAATAGGTGCCGAAGTGGAAGATGGAAGCGGCAAGCACTGCAGTTGCGTGGCCGTCACGAATACCCGCTACCAGATCGTCCAGCGTGCCGACGCCGCCAGACGCAATGACGGGGACGCGAACCTGATCGGCAATGCTGCGCGTCAGGCCGATATCGTAACCGTTCTTGGTGCCGTCGCGGTCCATCGAGGTGACGAGCAATTCGCCAGCGCCGCGTTCAACCATCTTGATGGCGAATTCCACAGCATCGATGCCCGTCGGCTGGCGTCCACCATGGGTAAAGATTTCCCAGCGGCCAGCTTCCCCGTCCTTCGAAACTCGTTTCGCATCGATGGAGACGACAATGCACTGGTTGCCGAACTTGTCGGCCGCCTGCGCAACGAAATCCGGATCTTTGACCGCTGCGGAATTGATTGAAACCTTGTCTGCGCCGCAGAGGAGCAGCTTACGAATATCCGCGACGCTGCGAACCCCGCCACCCACCGTCACCGGCATGAAGCAGTGGTCAGCGGTGCGCGAGACGACATCGAAGATCGTATCGCGATTGTCTGAGGAGGCAGTGATGTCGAGGAAGCAGAGTTCATCCGCACCCGCCGCATCATAGGCTTTTGCCGCCTCGACGGGATCGCCGGCGTCGATCAGGTCGACGAAGTTCACGCCCTTGACGACACGTCCGTCTTTCACATCGAGGCAGGGAATAATGCGGGCTTTGAGGGTCATGCGTTTACCTCCTTCGCGGCCTTGATGAGGGCAAGCGCCTCGGCGGGGTCGATGCGGCCGTCATAAAGCGCGCGGCCCGAAATCGCACCCTCGAGCTTTGCGGCATCTGGCTGGAGCATGCGCTTGATGTCATCGATAGAGGCAAGGCCGCCGGAAGCGATGACAGGGATCGACACGGCTTCGGCCAGTTCCAGCGTCGAGGCCCAGTTGATGCCGGCCAGAATGCCGTCACGATCGATATCGGTATAGATGATGGCGGCAACGCCGGCACCTTCAAAGCGCCTGGCGAGTTCGATGACGCCGAGTTCGGAGGCTTCCGCCCAGCCTTCCACAGCAACCTTGCCGCCCTTGGCGTCGATGCCGACAGCGACCTGGCCGGGGAAACGCTTGCAGGCTTCGATGACCAGAACCGAATCGCGCACCGCGACGGTGCCGAGAATGACACGGGCAAGCCCGCGGCTCAGCCAGGCCTCGATATGATCGAGCGTGCGAATGCCACCGCCCAGCTGTACCGGGTTTTTCGTGGCTTTGAGAATGGCATCGACGGCCGCGCCATTGACCGTTTCTCCGGCAAAGGCACCGTTGAGATCGACCACATGCAGCCATTCAAACCCCTGGTCCTCGAAGGCCTTCGCCTGCGCGCCGGGGTCGGTGTTGTATACGGTGGCCTGGTCCATATCGCCGAGTTTCAGGCGAACGCACTCACCGTCCTTGAGATCGATTGCGGGAAAAAGAATCATGTCAGGGCTTCCAGCGCAGGAAATTGGAAATCAGGGCGAGGCCGAGCGTCTGGCTTTTTTCCGGGTGGAACTGCGCGCCCGCCATATTGTCGCGGCCGACGAAAGCCGTCATCGCGCCACCATAATTGGTGGTGGCGATGACATCCGTCGAGTGCTTGGCCGCCAGATGATAGGAATGCACGAAATAAGCATGCAGCCCATCCGCGCCGGTCTTGATGCCGTCGAACAGCGGGTGGACGTGGCGGATTTCCAGCGTGTTCCAGCCGATCTGCGGGATCTTGAGGCTGGCGTCGGACGGCGTCATTTCCACGACGTCACCTTCGATCCAGCCGAGCCCGGTGCTGACCGTCTTTTCCAGTCCGCGCGATGACATCAGCTGCATGCCGACGCAGATGCCGAGGAAGGGATGGGCTTTTTTCTCGACAGCTTCGATGAGCGCTTCATGCATGCCGGGCACGGCATTGAGACCCGCGCGGCAATCCGCATAGGCGCCGACGCCCGGCAGGACGATGCGATCCGCCGAAGCGACGTGATCCGGCTTGTCGGTCAGGTCGATGGTTGCGTTGATGCCGGCCTCGCGGGCGGCACGCTCGAAAGCCTTGGTGGCCGAACGCAGATTGCCCGAACCGTAGTCGATGATCGCGACACGCATGTCAGCGCCTTCCATTCAAGTCGAAAAGAAACGATCCGGCGGGATCGTTGGCGAAGTTTTTGTCACCGCTCTTTTGCGGCGAGGGGGTCCAGACCGGCTGGGACAGCTGTTCCGCCGTGCCGGCATTTTCGGAGAGGCTGGAGAAATATATGTTTTCCGCACTCGAAAGATCAGGGGCGGAAACGACTGACGTCAGCGTCCAGCCTTTGCGGATCAGGTGCCGAACGAGAAAATCGCGTCCCTCCAGCGCCGTGATAAGCCCGATGGCGAAACCGCAGAGAATGCCGACGGGTTCGAATCCGGCTAACATCGAGATTTGCCCGGCGAGAAGCGTGGCGATGACGACGAGAGCCGTCGCCAGCCACAGCCGGTTGACGGCGAGCCATAACCAGGGCGCAATGAGAGCCAGCCAGACGAAACGGTCTGCGATGAAACGGGTCGTCTTGTGGTCCCTGTCCGGCCCGTTGGGGGCTTCCAGAACGAGATAGCTTGTCATGGGCTTCCTGACAGCTTTGGCGTCAGGCCAGCATGCCCTTCGTGGAGGGAACGCGGCCTGCCTGCCGGGGGTCGATCTCGGTTGCCGTGCGAAGAACGCGGGCAACGGCCTTGAAGCATGTTTCGGCGATATGATGGTTGTTGGCGCCGTAATGGTTCAGGATATGCAGCGTGATACCGGCATTCTGGGCCAGCGCCTGAAAGAACTCGCGCACCAGTTCGGTATCGAAAGCCCCGATCTTCGGCGCGGAAAAATTGACGTTCCACACAAGGAACGGCCGGCCGGAAATATCGACGGCAGCCTTGGTCATCGTCTCGTCCATTGCGAGATCAAGCGAGGCGTAACGGGTAATGCCACGCCGGTCGCCGAGCGCCTTGGCAATGGCCTGGCCTATGGCGATGCCGGTATCTTCCACGGTGTGGTGGTCATCGATATGCAGGTCGCCCTGAACCTCGATGTCCATGTCGATCAGCGAATGGCGGCTGAGCTGGTCCAGCATATGGTCGAAAAATCCCACGCCGGTGGAAATTTTCGATTTGCCGGTGCCGTCGATATCCACGCGCACCGAAACCGAGGTTTCGTTGGTCTTGCGGATAATCTCGCCTTTACGTTCTGCCATTTTGGCCGCTCCGTGAAAATGTTGCCGTTCCTTATCAGCACGGGACACAAATATCCAGTTGTTCCATCGTCTTGCATGACAAGTCGAAAACGGCCTGCCGCGCCGAAGATTGCAATCGTGAAAAGCAAACTTACATAGAACCGCAGAGGGCCGCATCCCGGCCCGTTAACCCCAGGCCCGTCAGGGCAGACAGGTGTTTGATGACAACAATTATTACAGTCAGGAAGGGCGGCAAGGTCGTCATGGCTGGCGACGGGCAGGTAAGCCTTGGCCAGACCGTGATGAAAGGCAATGCCCGCAAGGTTCGCCGCATCGGCAAAGGTGAGGTGATTGCCGGTTTTGCCGGTGCGACGGCGGATGCCTTCACGCTGCTCGACCGTCTCGAAAAGAAGCTTGAGCAATATCCCGGCCAGCTCATGCGTGCCGCCGTGGAACTCGCGAAGGACTGGCGCACGGATAAATATCTGCGCAATCTCGAAGCGATGATGCTGGTGGCCGATAAATCGACCACGCTTGCCATCACCGGCAATGGTGATGTGCTGGAACCGGAACACGGCGCGATCGCCATTGGCTCCGGCGGCAATTATGCCTTTGCTGCCGCTCGCGCCATGATGGACACGGACAAGTCGGCCGAAGAGGTAGCGCGCCAGTCGCTCGATATTGCCGCCGATATCTGCGTTTATACCAACCACAATCTCGTCGTCGAAACGCTCGACGCCGAATAAGCATATTTCTCACCAATGGGTCCTGCGGGCCGGGCCGGAATGGCCGGCCGGAACAGGAAAGCCGAGAGGATAGAATGACCACTTTTTCTCCCCGGGAAATCGTCTCGGAACTCGACCGTTTTATCATCGGTCAGCATGAGGCCAAGCGTGCGGTCGCGATTGCGCTGCGTAACCGCTGGCGCCGCCAGCAGCTCGATGAGAGCCTGCGCGATGAAGTCATGCCCAAGAATATCCTGATGATCGGGCCGACCGGTGTCGGCAAGACGGAGATTTCCCGCCGCCTCGCCAAGCTGGCAGGCGCGCCCTTCATCAAGGTGGAAGCGACAAAATTCACCGAAGTCGGTTATGTCGGTCGCGATGTCGAGCAGATCATCCGCGATCTGGTCGAGATCGGCATCGGCCTCGTGCGCGAAAAGAAGCGTGCCGAAGTGCAGGCGAAGGCGCATCAGAGCGCAGAAGAGCGGGTGCTCGATGCGCTGGTTGGCGCAACCGCGTCGCCTGGCACGCGTGAAAGCTTCCGCAAGAAGCTGCGAGATGGTGAGCTCGACGACAAGGAAATCGATATCGAAGTGGCCGATAGCGGCTCGGGCATGCCCGGTTTCGAAATTCCCGGCATGCCGGGCGCCAATATCGGCGTTCTGAACCTGTCGGAAATGTTCGGCAAGGCCATGGGTGGGCGCACCAAGAAAGTGCGGACCACGGTGTCGAAATCCTATGCCGATCTCATCCGAGACGAATCCGACAAGTTGCTCGACAACGACATGATCCAGCGCGAGGCGGTGAAGTCGGTCGAAAATGACGGTATCGTCTTTCTTGACGAGATCGACAAGATCGCCGCCCGCGACGGTGGCATGGGCGCCGGCGTCTCGCGCGAAGGCGTACAGCGCGATCTCTTGCCGCTGGTTGAAGGCACAACTGTTTCGACGAAGTACGGACCGGTGAAGACCGACCACGTCCTCTTCATCGCATCGGGCGCTTTCCATGTGGCGAAGCCTTCGGATCTCCTGCCGGAGCTTCAGGGCCGTCTGCCGATCCGCGTCGAGCTGAAGCCGCTGACCAAGGAGGATTTCCGCCGTATCCTGACGGAGACGGAAGCAAGCCTCATCCGCCAGTACAAGGCGCTGATGGCGACGGAAGAACTGGACCTCGATTTCACCGATGATGCCATCGATGCGCTGGCCGATGTGGCCGTTCATCTCAACTCGTCGGTCGAAAATATCGGTGCGCGCCGCCTGCAGACCGTGATGGAGCGCGTTCTCGACGAGATCTCCTTCAACGCACCCGATCGCGGCGGCTCGGCCGTCAAGATCGATCAGGAATATGTCCGCAAACATGTTGGCGATCTCGCCGCCGATACGGATCTGTCCCGCTATATTCTCTGAGAATTTCGGAGATCGACAAAAGAAGAGTGCGGTCATATTTGCCGCACTCTTTTATTTTATCTGCCTCATCTCGCATTCAGCCCGCATTTTGTTTATGGGAAGGGCTGCATTCCGGTTGGAACCGCTTTCGTGGAATGATCCGGTTTTCCCGCTTGTCATGCCGGTAATGGCCGGCTCGAGAAAAGGCAGTCGCTCGTGCGCAAAACTCTTCTGGCATTTGCCGTGGCTCTGGCGGTTTCCGCCGTTTCGTCTTCTTATGTCGAGGCCGCGACGGTTGTTCCACCGGGCAATCGCAATGCCGAACAGCCGGGCGTTCCCGGCGCCTCCGCAAAAAGAACCAAGGCATCCAACACCTCCTTCGAGCGCAAATACCAGAAGGTCATCGACCTTTTGTCGTCCGACAAGGCGTTGATCGCCAAGATAAAGTCGACGGCCGGGCGGTATGGTATCGATCCGATCCACATGATCGGCGCGATCGTCGGCGAGCACACCTATAATGTCGATGCCTATGACCGGCTGCAATCCTATTACGTCAAGGCGGCCTCCTATGCCGGCAACAGCTTCCGTTTCGGCTACAAGGACGAAACCATCGCGCAGTTTCTGACCCACTCGCAATTTGCCAAATGCCAGTCGAAGAAGGATTCCTACAGCCTCTGGAACTGCCGTGAAGACGTCTGGGAAGACAGTTTCCGCGGCAAGACCGTCGATGGTGTGGCCTATCCGAACAACCGCTTCAGCGCCGTCTTCTTCCAGCCTTTTTATGCCGGGCAGACCTTTGGTCTCGGTCAGATCAACCCGCTGACGGCGCTGATGTTGTCCGACATGGTGTCGAGAACCTCCGGCTACGAGAAGCTGGATGAGAACGATGCGGGTGCCGTTTATACCGCGATCATGGACCCGGATCGTTCGCTTGCCTTCATGGCGGCCTCCATCCGCAAGTCGATCGATGATTACCGGTCGATCGCCGACATGGATATTTCGAAAAATCCGGGCGTCACTTCCACACTCTATAATGTAGGCGGTTCGCAGCAGCGTGCGGCGGCCCTTGCCCAGAAGAACCGCCAGCGCACCGCAGGCGAGCAACCCCTGTTGCCGGAAGAAAATTATTACGGCTGGCTGGTGAATGACCGCATCAGGGATCTGCAGGCGCTTTTGTAGAAAAAGACGACTATCGGCCGCATTGTTTCCAAAACGGAAATAATATTTGGCTGCCTGCCGCAATTGACGAGCGACCGTCTCAGCGTCCAATCTGTGCCTTCAGAATATAAGGAGGCGCATGTGAGCCGCACGGATAAATTCGGTCTTTCCATCGACGACAGGCTGTATGCCTTTTTGACGGACGAGGTGCTGCCGGGCACCGGTCTTGATAGTGAGACCTTCTTTGAGGGTTTCTCGGCCATCGTCCATGAGCTTTCCCCGAAGAACCGTGAGCTGCTTGCCAAGCGCGATGCGCTGCAGGAAAAAATCGATGGCTGGTACCAGCAGAATGGTGCGCCCTCGGATTTCGACGCCTATGAGGCCTTCCTGAAGGAGATCGGTTATCTGCTGCCGGAAGGTCCCGCCTTCAAGGTGGAAACCAGCAATGTCGACCCTGAAATTGCCGTCGTCGCCGGTCCGCAGCTCGTTGTTCCCGTCATGAACGCGCGTTATGCGCTGAATGCCGCCAACGCCCGCTGGGGTTCGCTTTATGACGCACTTTACGGCACGGATGCCATTTCCGATGCCGACGGCGCGGAAAAGGGCAGGGGCTACAATCCGAAGCGCGGTGACAAGGTCATCGCCTGGGCTCGCAATTTCCTTGATGAATCCGCACCGCTCGAGACCGGAAGCTGGTCCGACGTCACAGGCTTCGAGATCGTTGACGGTCTTTTGCAGCTTTTCATCGGTGATGCCACGACCGGTCTCAAGGATGCGGCCCAATTCAAGGGTTTCAGCGGTGAAGCGGCAAAGCCCGCCACGATCCTGCTCGGCAAGAATGGTTTGCACACTGAAATCGTCATCGATCCCTCGACCGAAATCGGCAAGAGCGACAGAGCGGGCATTTCCGACGTCATTCTCGAATCGGCACTGACGACCATCATGGATTGCGAGGATTCGGTCGCTGCCGTCGATGCCGAAGACAAGGTGCTGGTCTATGGCAACTGGCTTGGCCTGATGCGCGGCGATCTGACGGAAGCCGTCTCCAAGGGCGGCAAGACCTTCACCCGCCGCCTCAACCCGGATCGTTATTATACCGCTCCCAATGGTTCCGCACTCACGCTGCCGGGCCGTTCCCTGATGCTGGTGCGCAATGTCGGTCATCTCATGACCAATCCGGCGATCCTCGACCGCGATGGCCGCGAGGTACCGGAAGGTATCATGGATGCCGTCGTCACGGCGTTGATCGCCCTTTACGATGTCGGCCCCTCCGGGCGACGCCAGAATTCCCGCGCCGGCTCCATGTATGTGGTCAAACCGAAGATGCACGGGCCGGAAGAGGTCGCTTTCGCCAACGAGATATTCTCCCGCGTCGAAAACCTCGTTGGCATGGCGCCGAACACCATGAAGATGGGCATCATGGATGAGGAGCGTCGCACCACGGTCAACCTCAAGGAAAGCATTCGCGCGGCGAAGGATCGCGTCGTCTTCATCAATACCGGCTTCCTCGATCGCACCGGTGACGAAATCCACACCTCGATGGAAGCGGGCCCGATGATCCGCAAGGGCGACATGAAGCAGGCCGCCTGGATCGCGGCTTATGAAAACTGGAATGTCGATATCGGCCTCGAATGCGGCCTTTCCGGCCATGCCCAGATCGGCAAGGGCATGTGGGCCATGCCGGATCTGATGGCGGCCATGCTGGAGCAGAAGATCGCGCATCCGAAGGCCGGCGCCAATACCGCCTGGGTGCCGTCGCCGACGGCGGCGACGCTGCACGCAACGCATTACCACAAGGTCGATGTCGCGGCCGTTCAGGAAGGATTGAAAAGCCGCGGCCGTGCGAAGCTCTCCGATATCCTGTCGGTGCCGGTCGCGCCGCGCCCTAACTGGACGCCGGAGGAAATCCAGCGCGAGCTTGATAATAACGCCCAGGGCATTCTCGGTTATGTCGTGCGCTGGGTCGATCAGGGTGTCGGCTGCTCCAAGGTGCCTGATATCAACAATGTCGGCCTGATGGAGGATCGCGCCACGCTGCGCATTTCCGCGCAGCACATGACAAACTGGCTGCGCCATGGCGTTGTGACGGAGGCCCAGATCGTCGAGACCATGAAGCGCATGGCCGCCGTGGTGGACACACAGAATGCCGATGATCCAGCCTATCTGCCGATGGCATCCGATTTCGACGGATCGGTCGCATTTCAGGCCGCCGTCGAGCTCGTGCTGAAAGGTCGGGAGCAGCCGAACGGCTACACCGAACCGGTTCTGCACCGCCGCCGGCTGGAATTGAAAGCCAAGCAGGCGGCCTGAAGCCGCAGCCCAGCCTTTCCATAAACAAAAAAGCCGCCGGGAAATTCCACGGCGGCTTTTTCTTGATCTGGTGTAACCCTTACTGGATCACGACGACCTTGGTGCTGCGGCCGGGACGGACGCGGCTGTAGAGATCGATCACATCCTGGTTGATCATGCGAATGCAGCCGGAAGAGGCGGCGGTGCCGATCGAGGCCCATTCGGGCGAACCGTGGATGCGGAACAGTGTGTCCTGTCCCTTTTCGTTGAAGAGATACATGGCGCGTGCGCCGAGCGGGTTGCTGAGGCCCGGGCCCATGCCGGCCTCGACATATTTCGCAACTTCCGGCTTGCGGTCCGCCATTTCCTTCGGCGGATGCCACATCGGCCATTCCTGCTTCCAGGCCACATAGGCTTCACCGGCCCAGGCGAAACCAGCCTTGCCGACGCCGATGCCGTAACGCACAGCGCGGTTGCCGGAGAGAATATAATAAAGATAACGCTCGCGCGTATTGACGATGATGGTTCCGGCGCGTTCGGACGTCTGGAATTCGACGATCTGGCGGCGGTACTTCTCGTTGACACGGTTGATCGGAATGGCCGGAAGCGCATAACCCGCATCGGTCACGGGACCGTAGACATCGTTGAAGATCTGGACCGTTTCGACTTTTGCCGGAACGGGGTCAGCAACCGGTACTGACGCCGCGATCTTGCCGGAGGTCGGAGCGGAGGATTGGGAGGTAGTTTCGGCGCAGCCGGCCAGAGCCAGTGCTGCCGTCAGACCGAGTGCGGTCAATGGGGTACGGATGCGCATGTCGTTCTCGCGGAAAATTCGCCAAATTGTGCGAAAGAGTAGGCTTAATTGGATAAATCGGTTATTTTCCATTCAGCCGCTCTTGGCAAGCCGTTGCGCCGCCGCGAAACGGTCGGGCATTTAAAATTGCCGGTTGATTGCCTTTTTGCAACAATAAGCCAAACGCTTCAGCAGCCTTTATCCATGACTATTCTTTCCGTTACCAACAATAATCCGTTAATAGATGGTCGCCAGTCGGACAAGGCGATGCTGGTGCGCCGCGGCGTGCAGGTGCTTCTGCACGAGATGCGCCATTCGGTGCTGCCCGAATTGCCGCTTGCAAGCGGGCGGCGGGCCGATCTCATCAGCCTGTCGGTCAAGGGTGAGATCTGGATCATCGAAATCAAATCTTCAATCGAGGATTTCCGCGTCGATCGCAAATGGCCGGAATACCGGCTGCATTGCGACCGGCTGTTCTTCGCCACCCATCCGGAGGTGCCGACCGACATATTTCCGGAGGAATGCGGGCTCATCCTGTCAGATGGTTACGGAGCCCACATGCTGCGCGATGCGCCGGAGCATAAATTGCCGCCGGCGACCCGCAAGTCGGTGATGCTGGATTTCTCGCGAACCGCCGCGACCCGGCTGATGCTGGCGGAATGGACGACCGGCCGCAGCTTCGGAGAATGATTTCCGTTATTTCGGGGCGCGTTTGGCGAGAATGCGCTGCAGCGTTCGCCGATGCATGTTGAGACGGCGTGCCGTTTCCGAAACGTTGCGCTCGCACATTTCATAAACGCGCTGGATATGTTCCCACCGAACCCGGTCTGCCGACATCGGGTTTTCGGGTACTTCGGTCTTTTCGCCCTTGCGCTGCGTCAGTGCATTGAACACATCGTCCGCATCGGCGGGTTTGGCGAGATAATCCAGCGCCCCAAGCTTCACGGCAGTAACGGCGGTGGCGATATTGCCATAACCGGTCAGAACGACAATCTGCGTATCGTCCCGGTTCTGCCTGATGGCCTCGATGACTTCCAGACCGTTGCCATCCGCAAGCCTCAGGTCGACAACCGCATATTTCGGCGGTGCAGCCCTGGACCGGGCAATGCCGTCGCTGACCGTTTCGGCGGTATCGACGGTAAAGCCGCGTGTTTCCATCGCCCGGGCAAGCCGGCGCAGAAACGGGCCGTCATCATCAACGATCAGCAGCGATCTGTCGGGTCCGATCGGGTCGATGTCGTCCGTTGGCGCGCTGGTGGAGTTGTTCTGGTCTTCTGTCTTCATGTTTCCGGCCTTCCGGCAACTTCATCGGCTTGGTTT
The DNA here is from genome assembly GCF_059511785.1 of Agrobacterium sp. LEGMi-208b. Taxonomy (NCBI): domain Bacteria; kingdom Pseudomonadati; phylum Pseudomonadota; class Alphaproteobacteria; order Hyphomicrobiales; family Rhizobiaceae; genus Agrobacterium; species Agrobacterium sp. LEGMi-208b. Next base: position 1,567,054 of record NZ_CM183445.1, on the reverse strand, counting down.
TCTTCTTCTTATCGCCGCTTCAACGTGGATGGTAAAGTCAACGGCTTCTTTTATCGTCCATAAGCGCCCGAGGCCAGACGATTGTGACCCGTGCTCCGGTTCCGCTTGTGCCGCGATTTTCAAAGGTGACGCTGGCGCCGGAGCGCTCCAGCAGGGTCTTGGCGATGAAAAGCCCAAGCCCGAGCCCGCCTGCCCGTGTGTCGTTGTGACGTTCGGTCACATAGGGCTCGCCAATGCGGGCAAGCACGTCATGGGCGTAACCCGGCCCATCGTCTTCAATGATGACGGAGATGGTCTGCTGATCGTAATCCACCGTCACGGTGACTTTTTCCCGCGCATAATCCACACCGTTTTCAATGAGATTGCCGAGACCATAGATGATACCGGCGTTGCGGATGCCGACCGGCTCATCGACGCGATTGTTCTTATCGACGAGCTCGAGGCGGATGCCGAATTCCCGGTGCGGTGCCATCACCTCCTCAATCAGCGAAGAGAGGGGCAGGCGGCGCATGTGCTCCTCATTGTCGGCGGAAAGCGAGGTGAGGCGGCGCAGAATATCGCGGCATCTTTCGCTCTGGCTGCGCAGCAATGCTATATCTTCGCCAAACTTCTCGTCGTTTCCGAGTTCCCTCTCCATTTCCTTGGCGACGACGCTGATGGTGGCGAGCGGCGTGCCCAGTTCATGCGCCGCGGCGGCCGCCAGCCCGTCCAGCTGCGAGAGATGTTTTTCCCGCTCCAGCACGAGTTCGGTTGCGGCCAGCGCATCGGCCAGCTGATTGGCCTCATGCGAAACGCGATAGGCATAAAAGGCCGCGAAAGAGGTCGTGGCGATGATTGCCACCCAGGTTCCGACATGCAGCAGAAGCTGGATCGGCAACACTTCGCCGGGATACCAGGGAACCGGAAACGGCGAAAAGGCGATCGCCGTCGAGCAGATGACGGCAAAGCCGAGCAGGATGAGCGAATGCCGAAGCGGCTGCGAGGCGAAGGCGATGATGACCTGCACGCAGATCAGCGGTGCGAAGGGATTGGAAAGACCGCCGGTAATATAGATCAGCGCTGTCAGTTGCAGCAGGTCGAAGGCCAGCAGCAATGTCGCTTCCCAGGGTTCCAGACGATAGGTAGAGGGAAAACGGGCGGTGAGGAACAGGTTGGCAAGCGCCAGCGCTGCAATGAGAAGGCCGCAAGCGAGAAGCGGCAGGGGAAAATTCAACCCGAAAGCGACGAACAGGATCGTTGCCGTCTGTCCGGCAACCGCCAGCCAGCGCAGCCAGACAATGGTTTGTAACCTTATCCTGCGGCTGGCACGGCCAAGCCTCGTGGTTTCGATCGGATGGCCAGCCACCGTCTTCTCCTTTACCCTGTTCATCATCGTCATGTTCCGCGCGGTTTAGCGCGGCTGGTCGGCAAGGCCGATGCCGGGTCCTCCGGCCAGGGATGGCGCGGATAACGCCCGCGCATATCCGCCCGCACATCCTTCCAGGACCCCGCCCAGAAACCGGGAAGATCGCGTGTCGTCTGTATCGGCCTGTGTGCCGGCGAGGTCAATTCCAAGAGCAGCGGCAATCGCCCCTGTGCGATGGACGGGTGGGCTCTCAGCCCAAAAAGCTCCTGCACACGAATGGAAAGCGTTGGTTCGCTGGCGTCGTAACGGATGGGATGCCGCTGACCTGTCGGTGCCTCGAAATGCGTCGGCGCCAACCTGGCGAGATCGCGCGCCACCTCATGGGGCACCAGAGACAGGATCCCTTCGGAAAGGCTGCCGGGCCGGATATCCTGCAGGCTGCGCGCCCCGTGTTGGAACGGAACGAACCACTCGTCCAGCCGCGAAAGCAAAGCCTCATCGCTGACATCCGGCCAGGGCTCCCCGATGCTGGCATTCAGAAAACCGATCCTGTCGCGCAACTGCAGCGTCTCTTTCGAAAAAGGAAGAATGCCGATGCCGAATTCCCGAACGCCATTGGCGAGCGCCTGTGCCGCCTGTTCACCCTCGGGTCTGGGCAGGGGTGTTTCATCGAGGATGATGGCGCCAAGGCGTGTCACCTTTCGCGCGC